>CAZITF010000140.1:0-4240 GCA_964542095.1 uncultured Rhodobacterales bacterium | reverse complement strand
ACCTCGCCCTGTCGCGGCACATGCTGTTTGCGGACCTGACGGACGCCGAATTCGTCAAGATCGCCGATGCCCATGTCGAGGCGCTGAACCACGCCCTTGCGGATGTGCCTGCCGACAAGGTGCGCGTGCATATCTGCTGGGGCAACTACGAGGGGCCGCATGTTTGCGACATCGACATGGACACGGTGTTCCCGACGCTGATGGCGACCAAGGCGCGTCATGTGCTGTTCGAGACCTCGAACCCGCGCCATGCCCATGAATGGACCGTGTTCCGCGACCGGCGCTCTGAAATTCCCGACGACAAGGTGCTGGTGCCCGGCGTCGTGGACACCACCACCAACTTTGTCGAACACCCACAGGTCGTTGCGCAGCGGATCGAACGGTTTACCGACATTGTCGGGGCCGAGCGGGTGATGGCGGGCAGCGATTGCGGCTTTGGCACCTTCGCAGGCTTCGGCGCGGTCGACCCCGATATCGCCTATGCCAAGCTGCAAGCGCTCGCCGCAGGGGCCGCCCTGGTAAAAGCATAGCCCGCGCGGGTTTGGCGTGGCGGTGCCTTGCACGCGCGCCAACCCGCCCCTGCACGCAAAGGAGCCTGCCCTGGACCTGTCACCGAACTGGGACTATGTCGCCGACACCGTCATGGGCGGCGTGTCGCAAGGCCGCGCGCGCAACGAAGAGGTTGCCGGGCGCAGCGCCACGCGGCTGACAGGCACCGTGTCGCTTGAGAACAATGGCGGCTTTGTCCAGATCGCCTCTGATCTGGCCGATGGGTCGGATTTTGATGCCAGCGGCTATGCGGGCATAGCTTTTGACGTGTTTGGCAACGGCGAAACCTATGATCTGCGGGTGCGCACGCGCGCCCTGGACCGGCCATGGCAATCCTTCCGGACGTCTTTTGCGGCCCCTGCGGCGTGGACAACCGTCCGCGTGCCCTTCGCGACACTCGAACCCTATCGCACCAGCGCCGCCTTTGATCCGCAGACGCTGCGCCGCATCGGTATTCTGGCGGTGGGGCGCGACATGCAGGCCGACATCGCCGTCTCCTCACTCGGCCTGTTTCGATAGGTGACGGCCCGCGCCGCCCGTCGCCTTCCGGTTCACGACTTCTTTTGCTCAAGCTACACGCAGGTCTGCGCGCACCCCCTTTCTTTCCATTCGGTTTTGACGCTAAATGAAGGCGGTTTTATTTTACGACAGTTATTTCTGTTCCGAATGACGGACGGGCCTCTTCTGGGGAGGAGGCTGCGAATTGGGGGAAGCATTGGGATGAGGGTTGAGCGCGCGATTTTGCTGGCCGACGTGTCCGGCAGCACTGCGCTGTACCGCAGCCACGGCGATGAACGGGCCAGCCAGCTGGTGTTCGAATGCGTCGAGGGGATGCAAAAGATCGCCACCATTCATGGGGGTGAATTCGTGCGCTCCAAGGGCGACGATGTGCTGTGCCTGTTTGCATCTGCCGATTCCGCCATCGCGGCGGCGGGCGATATGATGATCCACGGCGCGCGCGGCGAGGTGTCGCTGCATGCAGGCCTGCATTGGGGGCTCGTGGTCCACCGGGGCACCGAACTGTTCGGGGATGCCATCAACATCGCCGCCCGCCTGTCCAGCCAGGCCAAGGCAAACGAAGTTTTGATGAGCCGCAGCCTCGTGAACTATGCCAAGAACACGGACCGGGCCACGCTGCGCTCGCTGGGCGAACACACGCTGCGCGGCATCAACATGCCGACCGAGATATTCGCCCTGTTGGCCGGGGGCGAGGATGGCGAGATGACCAATTTCACCGCCCAACCCACGATGATCCAGGTGCAACGCAAGGAACAGGTGGCCAGGACCGCCGTGCGCCTGTCATGGATGAACTGGTCGCAGGACATCCACGAGGGCGAGCAGATCACGGTCGGGCGCTCGACGACCTGCGGCCTCGTGGTGCCTGAGGCATGGGTGTCGCGGGTCCATGCCGCCATAACCGTGCGCGGTGGCATCGTCGAATTCAAGGACAGCTCGTCCGCAGGCACATCGCTCGCCATCGGCAATGCGCCCGAATTCTACATCTGCCGCCAGACCGTCGCCCTGACCGGCGCGGGGTCCATCGCGTTGGGTGGCGTCGCCTCGGGCGACGCACCCCGGATCAGCTACGAAGTCGTGCAGGTCGGCTAGACATCCCTCGGCGCAGGCGCGCCGCCCTCGAAATTGTTGCCGTTCTGATAATCGCAGGGCGCCTCCTGCATCTGCAGGTGCAGCCCGTCGCCGGTGTAGGGGTGCGCACGGGCAAGGTCCTCGTCCACCTCGATGCCAAGGCCCGGGGTGTCGGGCGGCGTGATATACCCGTCCTCGACCCGGATTGTGCCCTTGATCAGGGCGTCGTGAAACGGCGTCTCGATGGATTCGCACATCAGGATATTGGGGATCGACGCGGCCAGTTGCACATTGGCCGCCCACTCGACCGGCCCGGCATACAGATGCGGCGCCATCTGAGCGTTGTACGCTTCGGCGATGGCGGCGACCTTCTTCATTTCCCAGATACCGCCCGCACGGCCCAGAGCGGGTTGCAGGATGCTGGCCGCGCCACTGCGCAGGACAGCGGCAAACTCGGCCTTGGTGGTCAAACGCTCGCCGGTGGCGACGGGAATGCGCACGGCATGGGCGACCTTGGCCATTTCTTCGACGGCATCCGGCGGGATCGGTTCCTCGAACCACAAGGGGGACCAGGGCTCAAGCGCCTGCCCCAACCGGATCGCACCCGCGGTGGTGAACTGCCCGTGGGTGCCGAACAGCAGGTCAGCCCGGTCGCCGACAGCCGCACGGCGTACCTCGCAGATTGCGCCCGACTGGGAAAAGTCGCGCATGCCCGGCATACGCGCGCCGCGCATCGTGTAGGGGCCCGCCGGGTCGAACTTGACGGCTGTATAGCCGCGGTTCACGCAATCCAGCGCGGCCTCGGCCGCCATTCCGGGCGAAGTCCAGAACTCGTCCAGCGGGTGATGGGGCAGGGGATAAAGGTAGGTATAGGCGCGGATGCGCTCGTTCATCCGCCCGCCCAGCAGCGCATGCACAGGCCGCCCCCGCGCCTTGCCCAGAATGTCCCAGCAGGCAATTTCCAGCCCCGAAAACGCGCCCATCACGCTCAGATCGGGGCGCTGGGTGAACCCGGACGAATAGGCGCGGCGAAACATCAACTCGACATTCTCCGGGTTCTCGCCCGCCATGTGACGGCCAAATACGTCCTCGATCACAGCCCGCATCGCATCCGGCCCGACGCTCGCGGCATAGCATTCGCCCCAGCCGACAATCCCGTCGTCCGTGGTCAGCTTGACCAGGATCCAATAGCGCCCGCCCCAGCCCGGGGCCGGAGGGGCAGTAACGATGACATCCAGATCACGAAGCTTCATGGGGCGCGTCCATCTTCTCTGTTTCAAAAAAATCCCGGGGGAGTCCCGGCACGGGACGGGGGCAGCGCCTCCTTAACGGTCAAACACGATCACGTTGCGCCGGGCCTTGCCCGCCTTGGTATCCGCAATCGCCTCGTTGATCTGCTCCAGCGACCAGCGGCCCGAAATCAGCGTATCCAGCTGCAGCCGGCCCTGTTCGTACAGGTCCACCATCCACGGAATGTCGCGCTGGATCACCACATCGCCCATTTTCGAACCGATCATGCCCTGGCCCATATAGGCGACGGTGACCGGTTCGTATTCGGCCATGCCGCCGGAATGGGGCATGCCGACCATGACGACCCTGCCGCCCCAGCCGAGGTAGTGCGGTGCCTGATCATAGGCCGGGATCGCGCCAACAGTCACGATCACCGCCTCCGCGCCCTTGCCGCCAAGTGCCTTGATGGCGGCACGCCAGGGCTTGTCCGAAGTGGCCAGCACGCCATGGGTCGCGCCAAAGGCCTTGGCGTCGTCCAGCTTTTCCTCGGTCATGTCCACGGCAACGATGCGGCGCGCCCCGGCGATCCGCGCGCCCTGAATGGCATTCAGGCCCACGCCGCCCGCGCCGATCACCACCACATCCTGCCCGGCGCGCAGACCGGCTGCGTTGACCACCGCGCCGACGCCCGTGATCACCCCGCAGGCGATCAGGCTTGCCGCCTCCATCGGGATCGAGGGCGAGACCTTGACCAGCTGGCTCTGGTCCACCACCACCTTTTCGGCAAAGGCCCCGCAGGCCATCGCCTGATGCAGTGTGCCGCCCTCGACCGTGCGGATCGGTCCCGTATCGCCGTCATAGGGTGTTTCGCAAA
>CAZITF010000139.1:0-7176 GCA_964542095.1 uncultured Rhodobacterales bacterium | reverse complement strand
GTCTTCAAAGCTGGGAGACTTATGAGCGGCTTGGTTCGCCCGAGGGTGAATTGGCGCTGGCCCAGGCCCTTGTCTATGTCGCCCTCGCGCCGAAATCGAACGCGGTTTACAATGCCTACAAGGGTGCGCGCCGGGCGGCCAAGCAGACCGGGTCGCATGCTCCGCCCAAGCACATCCTGAACGCGCCGACCACGCTGATGAAGGATCAGGGCTATGGCGCGGGTTATGCCTATGATCACGATGCCGAAGACGGATTTTCGGGCGCGAACTACTTTCCCGACGGGATGGGCCGCGTGGACCTTTACCAGCCGGTCGAACGCGGTTTTGAGCGCGACCTGAAAAAGCGGCTGGATTACTTTGCCCGCCTGCGCACCAAGCGCAACGGCTGAGCGGCGCGACCTTGACTCTGGGCTGCGAAGCGACGACAGACCGCGCATGATCTCAACCCTTTCCCTTGTGGCCCTTGGCGGGGCGATTGGCGCGTCCCTGCGCTGGCTGACCGGCGTGGCCATGCTGCGCGCGCTGGGGCCGTCGGAGTTTCCGCTGGCCATCATCACTGTCAATGTCGTCGGCTCGTTCCTGATGGGCGTTTTTGTGGTGGCGGCCGCCCATAAGGGGCTGACCCACCTGTCGCCCTTCGTGATGACCGGATTGCTGGGCGGGTTCACGACGTTTTCGGCGTTCTCCCTTGAAACGATGACCCTGATCGAGCGTGGACAGTTTGGCGCGGCAAGCCTGTATATCCTGTTGTCGGTCGGTCTGTCGGTTGCCGCGCTGGCGCTGGGTTTGATCGTGGCGCGGGGGATGTACGCATGAGTGGCGTGCAAACCATCACCGTGGGCGAAGACGAGGGCGACCAGCGCCTTGATCGCTTCCTCAAGCGCCGCTTTCCGCAACTGTCCCAAGGCATGGTGGAAAAGATGTGCCGCAAGGGCGAATGCCGTGTGGATGGTGGCCGGGTCAAATCGAACGCGCGCGTCGAGGAAGGCATGCAGGTCCGCGTGCCGCCCCTGCCCGACACGCGCGCGCCCGCCGTGGTGCGCACCGGCGTGTCCGAGGCCGATACCAGGTTGATCCAGTCCTGCGTGATCTACCGCGACGATCATGTGATCGCGATCAACAAACCGGCAGGTCTGCCGACGCAAGGCGGGTCGGGTCAGAACCGCCATGTGGACGGTATGGCCGAGGCACTGAAGTTCGGGTTTGAAGACAAGCCGCGCCTTGTGCATCGCCTGGACAAGGACACGTCAGGTGTTCTGTTGCTGGCCCGTACACGGCTGGCGGCCAAGGCGCTGACGGCAGCCATGCGCCACCGCGAGACGCGCAAGATCTACTGGGCGCTGGTGGCCGGTGTGCCGACCCCCTATCTGGGCGAGATCAAGTACGGGCTGGTCAAGGCGGCGGGCCGCGGCAAGGGGGGCGAGGGCGAAAAGATGATCGCCGTGCATCCGCGCGAGGTCGAAAACACCCCCGGGGCCAAACGCGCCAGCACGCTTTATGCCACGTTGTTCCGCGTCGCGTCGCGCGCGGCCTGGGTCGCGATGGAACCCATTACCGGGCGCACCCACCAGCTGCGCGCCCACATGGCCGAGATTGGCCACCCGATCATTGGTGACGGCAAATATGGTGGCTCGGGTCAGGAAAACATGGGTGACGGTTGGGGCGCGCAGCTGGGCGGGATCATTTCCAAGAAACTGCACCTGCACGCCCGCATGATGCGCTTCGAACATCCCCATACCCGCAAGGTGATCACGATCACGGCCCCGATGCCCGACCACATGGCAGCCAGCTGGAACACCTTTGGCTGGACCGAAGATCTGGCCGCAGAGGACCCGTTCGAGGACATTTGATGCGGCTGGTGATCTTTGATGTGGACGGGACGCTGGTGGACAGTCAGGGCGACATTGTCGCCAGCATGACAGCGGCCTTCGAGGATGCCGGCGTGCAGGTGCCGGAGCGGGCGAAAATCCTGAGCATCGTGGGCCTGTCGCTGGATGTTGCCATGGCCGAACTGGCGCCGGGGGCGGACACGGCGCGGATGGTGCGCACCTACAAGGACACCTACGCCCATCTGCGCGTGACCAAGGGGGCGTCGTCGTCGCCTCTTTATCCCGGTGCCCGCGCGGTGCTGGATCATTTTGCGGGGCGCGAGGATGTGCTGCTGGGTGTGGCGACGGGCAAGTCCAGGCGTGGGTTGGACAGCCTGATCGAAGCCCATGGGCTGGAGGCGATGTTCGTCACCCGGCAGGTCGCCGACTTTCACCCCTCCAAACCGCATCCGTCGATGATTCATGCGGCCCTGGCCGAGACGGGGGTCGAGGCCGCCCATGCCGTGATGATCGGGGACACCCGGTTCGACATGGAAATGGCGGCCAATGCGCGCGTGGCGGGGATCGGTGTGACATGGGGCTACCATCCGCGCGACCAGCTTGGCGCAGCACGGCGCATCGTCGAGGATTTCAGTGATCTGGCGGCGGCGGTCGATGCCCTTTGGGAGGCACGGGTATGAGCGAGTGGAAGAAAAAACGGTTCTGGACGGATGTCACGATCCAAGAGAACACCGATGGCTGGACCATCGCGCTGGACGGGCGGCTGGTCAAGACCCCGGCCAAGGCTGCGCTGCTGTTGCCGACCGCCGCGCTGGCCGAAGCAGTGGCCGCCGAATGGCAGCAGCAGGAGGGCGAGATCGATCCCGTATCGATGCCCTTTACCCGGTCGGCCAATGCCGCCATCGACAAGGTGGCGGTCCAGCACACCGAAGTTGCCGAGATGCTGGCGGCCTACGGAGACGCAGACTTGCTGTGTTACCGCGCGGATGCGCCCGACGCGCTGGTGCGGCGCCAGAAAGCGACCTGGAATCCCTACCTGGACTGGGCGGCTGACACGTTCGGCGCGCGTCTGCATCCACGCACCGGGGTGATCCACGAATCACAGGGCCCGGAAGCCCTCGAACGCCTCTCGGAACGGGTACATGCCCTGAACGAGTTCGAATTGGCGGCCTTTCACGATCTTGTCAGCCTGTCCGGATCGCTGATCCTGGGTTTCGCCGCCGCTCAAAGCCTGCACCCTGCGCCCGAGATTTGGGCAGCCAGCCGTGTCGATGAAACCTGGCAGGAAGAGCAGTGGGGCGCGGATGAAGAAGCGCAAAGCGTTGCGGAAATCAAAAAGGCCTCTTTTTTGCATGCCAAGTGCTTTCTTGACGCCGCGCGGCGGGCGTAAGCGGTTTCGAAAAGACGTGCCGTGACTGAACGCCTAAAAAACCGGCAAATCCCTTTTACTTTGGTGATGCTGCTCTTGACGTTTTGTGATGAATCCGCCCACAGTATGGCCCACTAGGTGGGGATGAACCCCTCTGGGATCACGTCCGGCATGCCTGATCACTCTGCATGTCCCGGTCGAACCGCCAAAACATGGTGGAAAATCAGGAAGAGGTAAGTAATGAAAAAATCCGTATTCTTAGGCGCGCTCACCGTCGCCGGTGTTGCAGCCGGTGTTGCGGCGGCTGGCACGCTGGACGACGTCAAGGCACGTGGCAAGCTGAACTGCGGCGTGACAACAGGCCTCGTCGGCTTTGCCGCACCGGACGCGAACGGCGAATGGAACGGTTTCGATGTCGCGGTCTGCCGTGCGGTTGCCGCGGCGGTATTGGGCGACGCAAAAGCCGTCGAATTTGTTCCAACCACAGGCAAAACACGCTTTACCGCGCTTGCCTCGGGCGAAATCGACATGCTGGCACGTAACACCACATGGACGTTCAGCCGTGACGTCGACCTCAAGTTCGAGTTCGTTGGTGTGAACTACTATGACGGTCAGGGCTTTATGGTTCCCAAGTCGCTGGGCGTGTCGTCGGCCAAGGAACTGGACGGCGCAACCGTCTGCATTCAGACCGGCACAACCACAGAGCTGAACCTGGCGGACTTCTTCCGCGCCAACGGCATCAGCTATGAGCCCGTGCCAATCGAGACCAATGCCGAAGGCAACCAGCAGTACCTTGCCGGCGCCTGCGACACATACACCACCGATGCATCCGGTTTGGCCGCTTCTCGTGCGACGTACGAGAACCCGGGCGACCACATCATCCTGCCCGAGATCATCTCCAAGGAGCCGCTGGCCCCACTGGTGCGTCACGGTGACAACGAATGGGGTGACGTCGTCCGCTGGACGGTGAACGCCCTGATCGCGGCAGAAGAACTGGGCGTGACATCGGCCAACGTTGCCGAACTGTCTGCGGCACCCGGCGACAAACCCGAGGTCAACCGCCTTCTGGGGACAGAAGACACCCTGGGCGAGATGCTCGGTCTGGACGCCGACTGGGCCGCCAGAGCGATCGCGGCCGTGGGCAACTACGGCGAGATCTTTGAAGGCAACATCGGTGAATCCACTCCGATCGGTCTGGCCCGTGGCCTGAACGCTCAGTGGACAGATGGCGGCCTGCTGTACTCGCCTCCTTTCCGCTAAACAATCAATTCAAGGGGCGCAGGGTCAAACCTGCGCCCCTTGCACATCAGGGGCAACAGATCGCTGAGAACAGCGGCAACCCGCCTCTTTAACGGACAGAAACAAACAGCCCGGTCCTGCGCAGCGCGCAAAAATCCAAAGACCGGCACACGGGGACCATCCAAATGACGACGATGACTGACCCTCCTGCGGGTGCTTTCCGCCTGTCGATGCTGATCAACGACACGCGGTATCGATCTTATACGTTCCAGTTTATCGCGTTGCTCGCGCTGATTGCGGCCTTTGCCTATTTGGGCTCGAACCTGTTCAGCAACCTTGCCGCTGCGGGCCTGAATATTTCCTACGATTTCCTTGGCAGTTCGGCCGGGTATGACATCAACCAGACGCTGATTGAGTATACCAGCCAGTCAACCAATGCGCGGGCCGCGCTTGTCGGCATCCTGAACACGTTGCTGGTTGCCTTTCTGGCCTGCGTCACCGCGACCGTGCTTGGCGTGACAGCTGGGGTGTTGCGGTTGTCCAAGAACTGGCTGGTCAGCAAGCTGATGGCCTTCTACGTCGAAATTTTCCGCAACATCCCGGTGCTGATCTGGATCATCATCATCTTCACGATCATGACGGCGGTGATGCCGGGCGCGCGCTCTTATCTGGGCGAAGAACCCGATCGCGATCTGCTATTCGGTCTGTTCGCCTTTACCAACCGTGGAGTGTACGCGCCCGCGCCGATCTGGCTGCCGGGGTCCGGCATCGTGGTCGGTGTGTTCATCGCGTCCATTGTCGGTGTGTTCGCTTATCGCCGCTATGCCACCAAACTGCTTTACAGAACGGGAAAGCTGCTGCCGATGGGCTGGCCGTCGCTGGTACTGCTGTTCTTGCCCACGATCATCGTGTTCTACCTGCTGGGTCGTCCCATCGGCCTTGACATGCCTGACCCGCTCGCCAACCGCTTCAACCTTCAGGGCGGCACACAGATCGGTGCGCCGCTGATCGCGTTGTGGTTCGCCTTGTCGATCTATACCGGCGCTTTCATCGCCGAGAACGTGCGCGCAGGAATCCAGGCCATTTCCAAAGGCCAGACCGAAGCCGCCGGGGCGCTGGGCATGCGGTCGGGTCGGATCATGAACCTTGTGGTATTGCCTCAGGCGCTCAGGGTCATCATCCCGCCGCTGATCTCGCAATATCTCAACATCACCAAGAACTCGTCCCTGGCCATCGCCGTCGGCTATGCCGACATCACCGCGACGCTGGGCGGGATTACCCTGAACCAGACGGGCCGTGCCATTGAATGCGTGCTGCTGTTGATGCTGTTCTATCTCACGATCAGCCTGAGCATTTCCGCGATCATGAACGTCTACAACAATTCCGTTAAGCTGAAGGAGCGCTGATATGTCGGATACACACGCGCATTCCGTCGCCTTCGTGCGCACCGAACCGGTGCCGCCGTCGCCGCCGCCCTTCACCACCTCAGGGCCCGTGAAATGGTCCAAGGACAACCTGTTCTCGACTCCGGGCTACGCCCTTCTGACGGTCGCGGCGATCTACCTGATCTATCTGATCCTGTCGAATACGCTGCCGTGGATCTTCAACGGGGTCTGGACCACGTCCAGCCTTGCGGAATGCCGCGAAGTGCTGAACGGCGTGTCGGGCGGATGCTTTTCCGTTCTGACAGAGCGGTGGAACCAGCTGATCTTCGGGTTCAAATATCCTGTCGAGGAATACTGGCGGCCATCCCTGGCCTTTGTGTTGCTGTTCGTCGCCGCAGCCCCTGTGCTGTTTTTCAAACTGCCGCGTCAGTTGCTGATCGTGACGGCCTTGTTTCCCTTCACCGCGTTCTGGCTGATCTGGGGCGGCACCATCCTTGCGCCGCTGATTGCGCTGGCCGGCTTTGTCGTTGGCTATCTCGTCTATTCGCGTCTTGTGAGTTTCAGCTTTGCTGCCGGGTTCTTTGGCGGGATCCTTGCCGCGATTGTCGTCTGGAGCATCGGGGGCGCGCTGATCCCCGAGGGCGCGAGCGACAATGCGTGGCTGCCGCCCGTGGCAAGCCGGGATCTGGGGGGCTTCATGCTCAACATGATGCTGGGGGTCACCTGTGTGTCGCTGTCGCTGCCTCTGGGCATCGCGCTGGCGCTGGGGCGCCAGTCGGACATGCCGCTGATCAAGTGGATCTGCGTTGTCTTCATCGAGTTCATCCGCGGCGTGCCGCTGATCACGCTGCTGTTCGTGGCGTCGGTGATGCTGGCCTATTTCTTTCCGCCTGAATCGTCGACCGACCTGTTCGTGCGCGTGGTGATCATGATTACCATGTTCTCGTCGGCCTATATCGCCGAGGTGATCCGCGGGGGCCTTGCCGCCCTGCCACGCGGACAATACGAGGCTGCGGATTCGCTGGGGCTGGACTATGCGCAGGCCATGCGTCTGATCATTCTGCCCCAGGCTCTCAAGATTTCGATCCCGGGCATCGTGAACATCGCCGTTGGCCTGTTCAAGGATACCACGCTGGTGTCGGTGATCTCGATGTTCGACATCCTGGGCATGATCCGGGGGCCGATCCTCGCCTCGACCGAATGGAACGGGGTCTATTGGGAATTGCTCGGCTTTGCAGCGCTTCTCTTCTTTGTCGTCTGTTACGGCATCTCGCAATATTCACAATGGCTCGCACGCCAGATCGCGCCAGATCACCGCTGATAAGGAGTGGCTGCCATGCACACACCAGTAGCC
>CAZITF010000138.1:0-7198 GCA_964542095.1 uncultured Rhodobacterales bacterium | reverse complement strand
TAACGGTAGGCTCACTCGCATCGCGCCAGCCGCTGGTGGATGTGACGGTTTCCTGCCAGTCGCAATACGGCTGCCTTGCCCTGACCCATTGTGGTGCCATTGGTCTGGCCGAGCACGGCATCACCGTGAATGGCTATGCACCGGGCGTCGTTGTGACCCCGCTTTGGGAACAGCTGGACAAAGACCTTGTCGATATCGGCTTCAAAGAAAAAGAAGGCCAGGCCTACGACGACATCGTGCGCGATGCGCTTCAGATCAAGCGCGTGTCTTATCCGAAGGATATCATCGGCACCGCGTCTTTCCTCGCATCCGATGACAGCGACTACATGACCGGCCAGATGATCCACGTCGATGGCGGCTGGTGCATCCAGTAACGCACCACACCTTTTCAAACCCATCATTCAAACGGGGCAATGCGCCCCGAAGGAGACTTCAATGTCAGAACGTCCAGGCAATGCCCTAATGCCGAACTTGCTTACCCCAATGGATCTTGAGCCCAATTGGGAATGGCGCGAAAAGCTGCCAGCCCATGGACATATGTCCGTGGACTTTGAACGCCGCATCGACCACGATCGCCTGCGTCGTTACCGCCTTGCACGGACGCGTCAGTCCCTGAAAAACTCGAATGCAGGCACGCTGCTTTTGTTCGATGTGAACAATATCCGCTACGTCTCGGCCACCAAGATCGGTGAATGGGAACGCGACAAGATGTGTCGCTTCTGTCTGCTGACAGGTGACGACAGCCCCTACGTGTGGGATTTCGGATCCGCTGCAGAACACCACAAGCGACATTCCGACTGGCTGGAGCCCAGCCACTGCCTTGCTGGCGTCGTCGGTATGCGCGGCACCATCCCGCCGGAATTCGGTTTGATGCAGAAGTACGCCAAACAGATCGCCGGACTGATCCGCGATGCTGGCATGGCCGATATGCCCGTTGGTGTAGACTACGCTGAAACGGCAATGTTCCACGCGCTACAACAAGAAGGGCTTAACGTCGTCGATGGCCAGCAGATCATGCTGGCGGCGCGCGAAATCAAAAACACTGATGAAATTCAGCTTTTGACCCAAGCGGCCGCAATGGTCGATGGCGTTTATCACATGATCTACGAAGAGCTGAAGCCGGGTGTCCGCGAAAACGACATCGTCGCCCTATCCAACAAGATGCTTTATGAAATGGGGTCAGACGACGTGGAGGCAATCAATGCCATTTCCGGTGAACGCTGCAACCCGCATCCGCACAACTTCACGGATCGGTTGATCCGGCCGGGCGATCAGGCCTTCTTTGATATCCTGCAATCCTATCAGGGCTATCGCACCTGTTACTACCGTACGTTCAACGTTGGCCGTGCGACACCATCCCAGAACGACGCCTATGTGAAGGCCCGTGAATGGATCGATGCGTCCATTGCGATGATCAAACCGGGTGTGAGCACTGACAAGGTGGCCGAGGTCTGGCCAACGGCCCAAGAACTCGGCTTTGCCAGCGAAGATCAAGCTTTCGGGCTTCAGTTCGGTCACGGTTTGGGGCTTGCTCTGCACGAACGGCCGATCATCAGCCGTGCGGTCAGCATGGATCACCCGATGGAAATCCAGACTGGCATGGTCTTTGCGCTGGAAACCTACTGCCCTGCGACCGACGGCTATTCCGCTGCTCGGATCGAGGAAGAGGTCGTGGTAACGGAAACCGGCTGCGAGGTCATCAGCCTCTTCCCTGCGGAAGAATTGCCGATCGCGAACAGGTACTGATATGGGCAACCCGTTTGACCTGACCGGTCGGAAAGCATTGGTCACCGGCGGCGCAACCGGCATCGGCGAGGGCATTGCCCTCGGCCTTGCCGCCGCCGGGGCCGATGTGGCGCTGACCTATCGCAGCCATAAACCTGACGATACCCTCGCGAAGATCAAGGCGTTGGGTGTCAAAGGCGCCGCCGTGAAAGCCGACTTTTCCAATATGGATCAGACCGGGGCCGAAGACGTCATAGGCTTTGCGAGCGATGCTTTTGGCGGGTTGGACATTCTTGCAAATAATGCCGGGATCATCCACCGCGAAGACAGCACAGACATGCCGCTGGAAGATTGGCGGCGTGTGCTGTCGGTGAACCTCGATTCTGTGTGGCTGCTGTCTCAGGCAGCGGGCAAGCGTATGGTGGCCCAAGGCGTGGGCAAAATCATCATCGTGTCTTCTGTACTGGCATCGCAAGGTGGCTTGCGGGTGCCGGCCTATGTCTCCAGCAAACATGCCGTCGTCGGCCTGACCAAGGCACTTTGCAACGAATGGGCACCGCAGGGTGTCAACGTCAACAGCATCGCACCGGGCTACACCGCTACAGACAACACGCAAGCGCTGCGCGACGATCCGGACCGCTCAAGGGCGCTGTTGGAACGCATTCCTGCAGGCCGTTTCGCTGAGCCATCCGAAATCGCGGGGGCTGCGGTTTTTCTCGCATCTGACGCCGCCAATTATTGCCACGGAAGCGTCGTCACCGTCGATGGCGGCTGGCTCGCCCGCTAGGAAAGAGAGGCTATGGAACAATCACTTAAGGGAAAAACCGCGCTGATCACGGCAGCCGGTGCCGGCATCGGGCGCGCCAGCGCCGAAGCGCTTGCGGCGCGCGGTGCACAGGTCATCGCCACTGATCTGGACGGTGCGGCGGTTGCTACACTTGCGGACACGATACCCAACATCACCGGCCACACACTCGACGTTCTTGATGCGGCAGCGGTCGAAGGACTCATAGCTTCGGTGGCCCCGGTGGACATCCTGCTCAACTGCGCCGGTTGGGTCCACGACGGCACGATCCTCGATTGCGACGAAGACGTCTGGGACCGTGCCTTCGATCTGAATGCAAAGGCGATGTACCGCATTACCAAGGCGGTGCTGCCTGGCATGCTCGCCAACAAGCGCGGCTCGATCATCAACATCGCCTCCATCGTCTCCAGCCAGAAAGGTGCGCCGCGCCGCTTCGCCTATGGCGCGTCAAAAGCCGCGATCATTGGCATGACCAAAGCCATCGCGGCTGACTTCGTCAGCGACGGTATCCGCTGTAACGCAATCTGTCCCGGCACCGTGCAAAGCCCGTCTTTGAACGACCGCCTGACCGCCACCGGTGATTTTGAGAAGGCCCTCGCTGCCTTCAAAGAACGCCAGCCCATGGGGCGGCTTGGCCAACCCGAGGAAATTGCGGAAATGGTCTGCTATTTAGCAGGTGACCTGTCCGCCTTTACCACCGGACAGGCGTTTGCGGTCGATGGTGGGTGGTCAATCTGATGGGATTGGACCGCGCAGCATCAATTGATGATTTGCGGCTGCGCGCCAAAAGCCGCATCCCGCGCTTTGCCTTTGATCTGGTGGATGGCGGTGCGGAAAATGAACGTAATATGCGCCGCAACACCGAAGCTTTTGAGGAGGTAGAGCTTACGCCCCGCTACATGGTAGACGTGTCCGAAATTGACACCAGCGCGACTGTATTCGGGCATACTTTCAACGCCCCCTTCGGCATGGCCCCTATCGGTATGCTCAACGCCTTCTGGCCGGGTGCCGACCTGACACTGGCGCGGCTGTGTAAGGCGCAAAACATTCCATACACAGCCCGTTCGGCCTCTTCGACCACGCTGGAGCAACTGGCCGAGGCCGCAGACGGCAACGGCTGGTTCCAGCTGTATGTGTCCAGCGATGCAAATGTGACTGACGGCCTGATCGCGCGCACGGAGGCCGCAGGCTACACCACGATGATGGTCACGGCCGATGTCCCCGCCGCAGGAAAGCGCGACCGCGACATCCGCAATCAGCTAGCGGTGCCCTTCCGTTTTACGCCTGAAGTCATCCTTCAATGCGCGATGAACCCGCGTTGGGCGCTGGCCAGCCTGAAGCATGGCACGCCAAACGTGGCGAACTATGCCGACCTTTTGCAAAGCGCGACGTCCTATGCCGACGTCCAGAAAACCCTGATCACCCCGAGCTTCAGCTGGGAAGACCTCAAACGCTTGCGTGCACGCTGGAAAGGCCGACTTCTGGTCAAAGGTATTCTGCACGCCAAAGACGCTGTGGCGTGCGCGGACTTGGGCTGCGACGGGATTGTCGTGTCAAACCATGGCGGTCGTCAGGTGGCCTTTGGCCCGCCCACGATCGAAGCCTTGCCCTCCATTGCACAGGCCGTTGCAGGCCGCATGACCATTATCCTCGATAGTGGCATCCGGCGTGGTGCAGATATCCTGCGCGCAAAGGCTCTTGGGGCAGACTTTGCGTTTGCAGGCCGCGCGTTCGCCTATGGCGTTGGTGCAGGTGGTGACGCAGGCGCTCAGCGCGCGTTTGAAATACTGCAGTTGGAACTGATCCGCGCTTTGGGTCAGCTTGGCATCCCTTCTTATGATGCCGTTGGTTCTTCTGAACTGAGCGCTGTCAAAGAAACGACTTCCTGAAGTCATTCGTATTTCCAGCTTGAGTATCATTGAATTCAAAACCCACTCTCCACCCAAGGAGGAACTGGATTTCGGGAACAGCTCAGCATTTAACTGAGGGAAGTTGAGTAGATGCGTGGAGTCCAACTCCAGAATGGTGCTTGTTTCGCCTCTGGAACTTCGCACGAACGCCCAAGGCCTTCGAGTTGCGCCCACCGCTTGATGCGCATCTGTCGCTCACGGCGACCAGCTTTCAAGCCAGCTTTCACTGAATTGTTTTGACGAGACATGGCCTGAAAGCAGCGCATCAATGGAGCGCGAGATAAAAGGGGTGCCGCATTCGGCCCGCAACTGGTTGTTGTGACTGACTTTATTCAGCCGCACCCCTTTACGAGATGCGGCGACAATACGGTTAAGGCCCTGATTTCGCGGGAATAATTCAGCGGCACATTCCCGCCAGGCTCTTTCTGCGGCGTCAAAATCAACGCCAGATCAGATATTTAGGTGCCTTTAAGCGGCAAGGTTTGGAGGGCTGCCGTGCGATTTCTTCATCAACATCAAACACCTAGGCACGTGTTGCCGCACCTCTTTTATCTTGCGCTCCCATTGTTGGGCGCAAGAAACCAACTCTTGATGCTCGGACTCGTCGCCTCGTCTAAAAAGTTGCTGCCAAGAGCGGGTTTTCGCATTGTGCATACCAGAGGTCTGAAAACACTGCGAAATTGCAGGAAACCTGCACACGACCGATTTGCATGCACGCGAAAACGCTAGTCACGTCAGTGACTTGCGGCATTCGTGGCAGGCGCTTTTATCTTGCCCTTCTTCCTGTTGTCTTCCGCAGCCCTCCGAGTCCAGCTCTCGGCGCGCGTTCAAAGCCCCAAGAATGCAGGCTCGGGCGACGCTCCTAGACGCATGAGTCGGGGGCCGGGCGCGACCGCCAAATTGCTCACTTCGGTGCTTCGATTTGAGCCGGGCGTTTGGTGGGCTCCCCATCCGATTTGTACGCTGCTACAGGCCGCTTTACGCGGCGCGTTCGCGGGCCCTGCACAAGCCAAATGCTTGGCCCCATGCTTGTCGGCATGACACCGTCTCGCCCATCTTCCCGATGTACGCGCTCGGCCAAACCGGTCGATGCCGCGCGGCTCGAGGCGGCGCTGATGAAGATTGCCGTGCTGGTCGCGGAAGACCCGGCCTTCGCGCCGGTGTTCGAGCGGTTGGAGGCGGAACTCACCGCGGCCGTGAAGAAGGAGAAACGGCTGTCGGAGGCGCAGCGCCGGGCGCGGGCGCTGCTGGCTCAGAATGCGAGACGGGCGACAAGTTCGGCGACGTGTTCCAGCGATGCGCCCTTGCTGTATCGCTCCCGGTCGAGCCGGTGACCGAAGAGGTCGCGGCGGATGCGGTCATCGATCCCGGCGGCGAGCATTCGGTCCTCGAAGGAATGGCGCAGGGAGTACATCGAGTGGCGCGGGGTCTCGAGCAGTCCGTTGGCGCGGAGGAACTTGTTGACGACTGCGCTGAGCGTGGCACGGTTGCGGTAGCGGGGGAAGCCTTCGGGGTACTGTTTGAAAGCCTCGAGCGAGACACCGGTCAGTGGAATGACACGGCGCGAGTAGTGGCTCTTCAGCTGCCGCCCCTGAGGCTCGATGGAGATGTGCGGCACGTCGCAGTCCAGCCGGATCGTGTCCGCCGTGAGCGCTGCGCCTTCGGAGGGCCGGTAGCCCGTGTTGATCATCCCGAGCAACAGAGCGCGGGCCTGACCGTTCAACCCGTCCAGCGCGCCTGGGGCGAGCAGGCGTGTTCTGATCCACTCCTCGCTGAATGGCGGGCGCGTCAGCTTCTCCCCCTCCTTGAAGGACAACTCGCCGAGCGGAAGCGCCAGCCCCAGCCGCTTCATCGTGTTCACGGTCTTCAGCACGTCGCCGAGGTGAATGAGGTCCTTGTTTGCGGAGTTCGCCGTCACCTCGCCCGCCTCGATCCGGTCGAGCCAGTGCTGGCGAAAGTCCAGCATGTCGTCACGAGTGATGTTGGCGATTTCCTTGTTGCCGACCACCGCGACAAAGTTCTTCACCGCTTTCTTGCGCGGCGCCTCCCAGCGGCGGAGCTGATCCTCACTCTTGCCCAGCGTCTTTTCCTTGGCAAGGCCCCAGTACAGTTCCAGCGCCTTGGTCACCGTAATTCGGGGCTCGGGCACGGTGCCGAGAAGGGCGGCCGCTTCCACCGCGTCGGGCTGGTTCGCCGGGGCCGGGATCGCCTCGACCCGCGCAACCACATCCTCGACCGGCAGCTTGGCCACGGCCCCCGCATCGAGATACCGAAAGCCCCGCGCCCGGGCCAGATCACGCGCGGCCTCGTAGCGGGCCTCCGCATCCGCGTTGTTCCCGGCCAGTCGCGCCTCCCAGGCCTCGATCATCTGGGACCAAGCGCGATCCGCTTTGCTCCGAGCGACCATCTCCGAGTCGGTATGCAGGCTGATCCAGACGGTTTCGCGCGGCTCGATACCCCGATACCGGCGCGGCACGCGGCGGCGGAGGTGGTAAAGGCGGCCTCGTTTCGCGATGCTCATGGCGGAGAAATCCCCCATTTGTGCAGCAAATTGTGTAGCAAAATGTGCAGCAAATCAAGCGGACCAAACACCGCCGTCAGCGAGAAAACGCCGAATTCCACTCTACTATCAGTATGTTGGCGGATAGCGATTCTGGGGAAAATGGCGGAGACGAAGGGATTCGAACCCTCGAGACGATTCCTCGCCTACTCCCTTAGCAGGGGAGCGCCTTCGACCACTCGGCCACGTCTCCGCCGA
>CAZITF010000137.1:0-7281 GCA_964542095.1 uncultured Rhodobacterales bacterium | reverse complement strand
GTCACGACCGAATGGTTCGGCCCCTTGAACTGATAGCGGATACTGACCTGGCCGGAGATCAGGTTGATCAACGCACCCGGCACAAAGAACGGACTGACCCTGCGGGGGCCCTTCTCTTCCATCATCACGGCGGTATTGGCGATGGAATTCAAACCGCCAATGCCCGACCCGATCAGCACGCCGGTGCGCACGCGGTCTTCCTCGTCTTCCGGCATCCAGCCCGAATCCTCGACGGCCTGCTGGGCCGCGGCCATGCCGAACATGATAAAGGTGTCGACCTTGCGCTGTTCCTTGGGCTCCATATAGGCGTCACCGTTGAACGTGCCATCCGTCCCGTCGCCCAGGGGCACCTCGCAGGCATAGGTCGTGGCCAGCCCTTCCGGATCGAACCCGGTGATCGGGCCCGCACCGGACTGCCCGGCCAGGATACGCGACCAGGACGCATCGACCCCATCCGCCAGCGGTGTCACCAGCCCCATTCCAGTCACGACTACTCTGCGCATGTGTCCTGCCCTCTCATTCTTCTTGTCGGGTCATACCGCGCCGCACCCGCCCTGTTCAAGCCCCAGCACATGCCGGACCCTTTCGCTTCGGAGCCACCTTTGCTGCGACAAGGGACGGCGCGGCGACAGGCGCAGGCCAAGCCCAATCGCCGAGGGCCCCCGACAGGGGATACGGCTATTGGGCTTGGGCTGGGCATGGCGCTGTGCCAGACCGCGCGCGGCACAGGTGGTTTCGAAGCGAAAGGTCTTTCGCTTGGGTGAACCTGCAGCGCCAAATCCATAACGATGTGCGCCGCAAGGCGCTCATTCTGGCAACACCCGCCATCTCACACCTGCGGCGGGGTTTTGCGCAGCATCAGACGCACCGGCTCACCCGCGGCCCTGGCGTCTCGCAGCGGCACATAACCCAACCGCTCGGCCAGATGCAGCGACACCGCATGTTCCGGGTGAATCATGCAGGCCAGCGGGCCGGTGATGACGCGGTCAAACCAGTCATGCGCGGCCTGAACCACTTCCCGGCCCAGCCCCTTGCCCTGCACATCCGGGGTCAGCACCCAGCCAGCTTCGGGTATCGCGTCGAAATCCGCGCCAAGCCCCCGTGCTCCGTAAAAGAACCCGACCTGCCCGACCATGGCCTTGCTGGCGTGATCCTCGACACCCCACTGGCCAAAGCCGGTGACCTGCCAATGGCCCGCATTGCACAAAAAGGCGTTCCAGGACTCATCGCGGCTGCGCGGTGCACCGCCGACAAAGCGCACCACCTCGGGCATCGCCCAGATCTCGGCAAAGCGGTCAAAGTCGCTTGGGCGCATCGCACGCAAAGTCGCGCGCGCCGTGTTGATTGTCGGCACATGCCTGCTCATGGATGGTGTCCTGCCCCATCTCTTTTGTCATTGGGCCAAGTCTTGCGGACCCCGTGCGCAAAGGCAAGACACGACCGTCCCCCAAACGCAAAAACGGCGCCCTTTCGCAAATGAAAGAGCGCCGTTTTGCTCACCCCCCGAAAAGGGGCAGGGAAATCGGATCAGGACGCTTTGGAGATGAAGCCCACGGCATCGCCGAATGTCTGGATGGTCTCGGCGGCGTCATCGGGGATTTCGATGCCGAACTCCTCCTCGAAGGCCATCACCAGTTCCACGGTGTCCAGGCTGTCTGCACCCAGGTCGTCGATGAAGCTGGCGTTTTCGGTGACTTTGTCCTCGTCCACACCCAGGTGTTCCACAACGATCTTCTTCACGCGGTCGGCGATGTCGCTCATATGATTGTCCTCGTTCTGCCAGGGCGGCATATCGCGCCCCAAAGTGGTGTCCCCCTCTTGTCAGGGGCTCTGGTCTTTGCCCCGTGGGGCGGTGAAAGCCATGCCTCGATATGCAACCCGCACACGAACCATCGACGTCGAATTCTGCGCCCCCTTTAGCATAAACCAAACAGATGGCAAGGCCAGAGACGTGCGCATCTACAACATGGCCATACCACCATTCACGTGCAAGGTGGTGCCATTCACATAGCCCGCCTCGTTGCTGGCAAGATACAGCACCGCACTGGCGATTTCGTGCGGAGTGCCCATGCGACCGGTGGGAATCTGGCCCATGATGGCCGCTTTCTGGTCGTCTGTCAGGCTGTCGGTCATGGCCGTGGCGATGAAACCGGGGGCAACCGCGTTTACCGTGATTCCGCGGCTCGCGACCTCGTAGGCGAGGCTCTTGGACATGCCGATCACCCCGGCCTTGGAGGCCGCATAATTGGCCTGTCCGGGATTGCCCGTCGCTCCGACGACCGAGCTGATATTGACGATCCGGCCCCAGCGCGCCTTCATCATGCCCCGGATCACGCCCTTGCACAGCCTGAAGGTCGAGGTGAGGTTGACGTTCAGCACCGCCTGCCATTCCTCGTCCGACATGCGCATGAACAGGTTGTCGCGGGTAATGCCGGCGTTGTTGACCAGAACGTCGACCGATCCCATCGCCTCGGCCGCCTGTTTGGGCAGGGCCGCAACCGCGTCATTGTCCGACAGGTTGCAGGGCAGCACGTGGGCGCGGTCGCCCAGTTCTGCGGCCAGCGCCTCCAGCGGGTCCACCCGCGTCCCGCTCAGACCCACAGTGGCACCGGCCCCGTGCAGAGCGCGCGCGATTTCCGCCCCGATGCCCCCGGACGCACCGGTGACCAGCGCGCATTTTCCAGTCAGATCAAACATGTCAGTCCCTCACGTCCTTCATTCGTTCCCCAGCCCTGCCACGGCGCGCCGCGCGGCGCAAGTCACGCGGGCAGGATTGTCGGCGTGCGCTCTCCCAGCGGCCAGCGCGCCACATCCACGATGTCAAAGGCCAGCGAAACGCCCAGCACGGCGGCGACCGCCAGTGCAATGCGCCGCGGCCAGACCCGTGTGGCAGGGCGACGCGCGATTGCCACCAGATAGACCACCAGCGGCCCCCACAGCAGGATATGCGGCAGACCCAGCAGCTTTACATACCCCATCGTATTGTAAAGCGAGGTGACCGCCACCGCATTCGCCGCGTTGCCCAGCAGCGAAAACAGCCCGGCCAGACGGGTCTCGGGCCAGATCAGCAGGGCAACCGGCAGAATGAACCCACCCAGCAGCAGCACGTTCATCCAGATCACGACCCAACTCGGCTGGGCCGCCATCGCCTCGGCAAAGCTCATGGGCGGCACCCGCGCGCCCTCAATGCAGAAGGTCCGTCACATCGACACTCACATCCGTCACGTTCATCGTCGCATCGCGCGCGATAAAGAGATAGACCTCGCGCGCCCATATGCCCCGGGTCAGCCCGCGGGCATGAATGTCATCCGTGAGCGAGCGATAGATGCCCGGCAATCCGTCCAGCGGCCCATGCACGCGCTGGCACAGGGCGTTGCCGCCGGGGGCCTCGAACATCTCGAAACCGTCGATGGGCTGGAACAGCGGCACGCCGATGCGCACCTCCATCTCGTCCCCGTCGATGCGGTAAAGCGCCGTCTGCGGCCCCGCATAAAACACGTTGGCGCGGTCGAGCGCATCATCGAGCCGTTCGAAAAGCACCGGGATCAGCTGCATCCGGGTCACCATCGGGATGGTGCGCACGATACCGCCCATCTGCATCGGCGCGATCTGGATCAGGTCAGCCATCGCGCGCGGCCAGCACGTCCTCGGGCGTGCCCACGGCGCGGGTGGCAACCTCGCGATCGATCCGGCGGATCATGCCGGACAACGCCTTGCCCGCTCCGATCTCCCACATCTCGGTCACGCCCTGCGCCGCCATCCACGCCACGCTTTCGCGCCAACGGACAGAACTGGTGACCTGCTCGACCAGCAATGCGCGCAGTTGCGCCGGATCATCACAGCCCTCGGCCCGCACATTGGGCACTACACTCGCCGCCGGAGCGGCCATCTCGACCCCGGCCAGCGCATCGGCCATCACCGCCGCGGCTGGCTCCATCAAGGCACAGTGGAACGGGGCGGAGACCGGCAGCAGCACCGCGCGTTTCGCGCCCCTGGCCTTGGCGATGTCGCAAGCCCGCTCGACGGCGGCCTTGTGTCCCGACACAACCACCTGTCCCGGATCGTTGTCATTGGCGGCCTGGCAGACCTCGCCCTGGGCGGCTTGGGCGGCGACCTCGCTCACGGCCTCGAAATCCAGACCCAGAATCGCCGCCATGGCACCGATGCCCACAGGCACTGCCTCCTGCATGGCGCGGCCACGGATGCGCAGCAAGCGCGCCGCATCGGCAATGCTGAGCGTTCCGGCGGCACAAAGCGCGGAATACTCACCCAGACTGTGCCCGGCCACGAATGCGGCGCGGTCGATCCCGACCCCCTCGGCCGCAAGCGCGCGCATCGCCGCCATCGAGGTCGCCATCAGCGCAGGCTGTGCGTTCTGCGTCAGGGTCAGCGTCTCGATATCCCCCTCCCAGATCAGCGCACTGAGAGATTCGCCCAGGGCCGCGTCCACCTCGTCAAAGACGGCGCGGGCCGCCGGATAGGCCTCGGCCAGCGCACGCCCCATCCCGATGGTTTGCGCTCCCTGCCCGGGAAATACGAATGCGATGCTCATCTGCGGCCCCTCCGACTGCCTTTATGCGTGGATTCCGGTGTAATCGGCCCGGCCTGCCCAGACAAGCGCCCCTGCGCGGCGCCCGTGCAACAATCCCAAGCAGCATTGCCCCAACGGCGCATAACATTGGGGATCAACGTGTTATCCCCTGGATCAACCACAGCAGAGTCGCCCATGCCCCTCACCAACACATCCGACCGGTTCGGCACGGTATCCAAGAGCTTTCACTGGCTGACGGCCATCGGCATCCTCGTGCTGTTGCCGCTGGGACTGATCGCCAATGACATGCCCTACGAGACCTCCGAACAGCTGGCCGACAAGGCATGGATGTTCTCCCTGCACAAGACGGTCGGGGTGATGGTGTTTCTCATCGCGCTGGCGCGGATCGCATGGGCCCTGAGCCAGCCCGACCCCGGCCCGCTGCATCCCGCGCGCGCCGCCGAGACGCTGGCGGCGGACACGGTCCACTGGCTGCTCTACGGCTCCCTGGTGCTTGTGCCGCTGTCGGGATGGATCAGTCATGCCGCCGCCTCCGGCTTTGCGCCGATATGGTGGCCGCTCGGGCAAGACCTGCCGCTGGTGCATAAATCCGAAACCACCGCCGCGCTTTTCGGCGGCGCACATCGGGTGCTGACCAGGGTGCTGGCACTGGCGCTGCTGTTGCATGTCGCGGCAACGCTGAAACACCACGCGATCGACAAGGACGCGACCCTGCGGCGGATGTGGTTCGGCGGGACGACCGCGCCGGTCACCGCGCGCGCGCACAGCCACGCGCGGCCCGCCGCCCTCGCGCTGGTGATCTGGGCCGTCGCGCTTGCGGTGGGGGCCGCACTCGGGGCCTACGCGCCTGACGGCAACGCACGCCCGGCCGCCGCGCCCGAACCGCTCCGGTCCGAATGGCGGGTGCAGGAGGGCACGCTGGCCATCACCGTCACACAGCTTGGCTCCGAGGTGACAGGTCAGTTCGCCGACTGGACGGCATCCATCGGCTTTGACGAAACCACCGAAACCGGCCTTGCAGGCACGGTCGAGGTCACCATCGCCATCGGCTCGCTCAGGCTGGGGGCATTCACGGGCCAAGCCATGGGACCGGACTATTTCAACGGCAGGGATTTCCCCACGGCAACATTCCGCGCTGACATCGTGGCCGTGGTGGACGGGTTCGAGGCGCAAGGCACCGTGACGATCAGGGACCGGTCCATTCCCCTGACCCTGCCCTTTGGGCTTTCCATCGACGGCGACAGCGCCTGGATGACAGCAGGCACCACGCTGGACCGGCGCGATTTCGGCATCGGCGACAACATGGCCGATGAAAGCAGCCTGAAATTCCGGGTTGCGGTCGACATCGACCTGATGGCAACCCGCGCAGGCGACAGATAACGCGCGCCCTGCTTCTCTGTTTCAAGAAAATCCCCGCCGGAGGCAAAACCCAGAGGCGTCTGAAAAGGCGGCTCTGAATAAGATCATGCCGCGCGCCAGCGCGTCCTTTTCGTCGTGGCGGACCCGGGCAAGGTGTCGGACAGGTTGGCCGGACCGTAGCCGGGTGCTCCGGTATATTCCATAAAGTTGGCGCCGCATCCGGCGCAGACGATGGCGCGGCCATCAACAGGAAATGCGCGCCATCGAACAGGTCGCGGCGCGCAATCGTCCGGGTTGTCAGGTATCAGATCTTGCCCGCGTCGCGCAGGGCGCCCAGCAGGCTGCGGCGCAGGTCCGGATCGCTCATCGCAACCTCGGCCACCAGTGCTCCGTCGGCGGTCCACAGGTGGGCCATGGTGCCGCGGACCTCGGCAGGACCGAGATCGGCGATGGAAATGCGGCTGACGAGGGTGCGGGCACGGCCCTTGCCGCGCACAAGGCGCACTTCGCGGCGCACGGTGTCGATTTCGACCTGCACCATCGGCTTGGACCAGCCGGTCTGCACGATGGCAAGTCCGACAAGAACGAGGGTCGCCGACACGCCCAGCTTGAACAGGGCCAGTTGGGGATCAAAGGCGGCACCGGGCGTGATCCACAACCCCACGGCTGCCAGAACCAGTGCCACACCGCCGAGGCTCTGTGCGCCGCGGGTCAGCCAGCGGGCACCGTTCACCATGTGCGGTGTTTCGGCAATGTCGTTTTGCGACGAAAAGTCTGTGATGGCAGTCATAGCTTTCTCTCTTTCCCAGTGTCATTGTCTTAAATTTTGGTTAACCACACCCTTGTCGGGAAACTGGACCAAATTGCGGCACCGGTTGGGAATTGCTGAGACGCGAAAAGGCGACGCTACGTCATCCGGCAAATCACCGCTGAAAGGGCTGATGAGTTCGGCCTTGCCTTGCGCGGCTGACCCTCCTATACGAGCGCGTCCCTGCAACGACCTTTTGCCGCGCAGTCTCTCGTGAGCGATCCGCAGGGTTCACTGGATCGCTCTATGAAATGCGCCTTGAAACAAGTGGAGTACGTCCATGCCTCTTTACGAGCATGTGATGATCGCCCGTCAGGACCTGAGCAACACTCAGGCCGAAGGGCTCATCGAACATTTCGGAACAGTTCTGGCCGACAACGGTGGCACCCTCGTGGATAACGAATACTGGGGCGTCAAGACCATGGCCTACAAGATCAACAAGAACCGCAAGGGGCATTATGCCTTCATGCGCACCGATGCCCCTGCCCCTGCCGTACAAGAAATGGAGCGTCTGATGCGCCTGCATGACGACGTCATGCGCGTTCTGACGATCAAGGTCGAC
>CAZITF010000136.1:5893-7296 GCA_964542095.1 uncultured Rhodobacterales bacterium | reverse complement strand
CATGGGGGTCTCCGGCAATGCTGTGCCGGAGACTAGGGAAGTTGGACTGATCGGTCTAGTGGCTTCCTGCCCAGCGGTGAAGGGGGCCAGCCCCCTCGGCCTGCGGCCTCACCCCCGCAGTATTTTAGGCCAGAAGAAGACCGGATCAGGCGACGTTGCGGATGCTGGCCGCGGGTACCAGCCCGAGGGCGCGGCAGACCTGCAACGTCAGGTCGGGGCGGTTGAGCGTGTAGAAGTGCAGCGCGTCCACCCCTTCCTCGATCAGCGTATCGCACAGGTCACTGCAATGGGTCAGCGCATAGAGGTCCGCGTGGCCGTGGCGGGTGGCGCGGTCGAATTCGCTGGCGACGACGGCGGGGATGGGCGTGCCGCAACGCTTTGCGAATTTTTTGGCGCTGGCCCAGTTGGAGATGGGCAGGATGCCCGGGGTGACGGGCGCCTTGATCCCGGCATCTGCGCAGGCGTCGCGGAAGCGCAGGAAGGTGTCGGCCTCGAAAAAGAACTGGGTGATCGCCTCGGACGCGCCTGCGTCGATCTTGGCCTTCAGCCAGTCGATGTTCTGGGCCATGGAGGCCGCATCGGGGTGGCTGTCGGGATAGGCGCCGACGCGGATGTTGAAATCACCGGTTTTGGCGAGCGCTTCGATCAGTTCCACGCTGTTGGCAAAGCCGTCGGCATGGGGTTGGAAGGTGCCGCCGTCGGGCGCATCCCCGCGCAGGGCGACGATGTCCCTGATTCCGGACGCCTTGTACCGTGCGGCGACCCGCAGCACCTCGGCCCGGCTTTGACCGGTGCAGGTCAGGTGTGCGGCGACCCGAACCCCGGAGGTCTTGCGCAGGGTCTGGGCGGATTCCTGTGTCAACTCGCGTGTCGAGCCACCCGCGCCATAGGTCACCGAGACAAAGCGCGGATCGAGCGGGGCAAGTGTCTTGACCGTGTCCCAGAGGTGAAACGACGCATTCAGGGACTTGGGCGGGAAGGTTTCAAACGACAGGGCAGTCATGGCACGGATTCCTTATGAGGTTGCGCTGACTATGCGCTGCGCAGTATCTTGAGGCAAATTCATAACATTCATCATGAACATGAGGCGTGTATGCATATCGAGTTTCGCCACCTGCGTACGATCAAGGCCATTCACGAGGCGGGCGGGCTGGCCCGTGCCGCCGATCAGATGAACATCACCCAGTCGGCGCTCAGCCATCAGGTGAAGGGGTTGGAGGATCAGGCGGGGGTGGAACTGTTCGTGCGCCGCTCCAAACCGCTGAAACTGTCGGCCGCAGGCATGCGCCTGTTGCGCCTGGCCGAGCAGGTGTTGCCGCAGGTCGAGGCCTTGCAGGCCGAGTTCACGGGGTTGCGCGACGGATCATCGGGGCGGCTGCACATTGCCATCGAATGTCACGCCT
>CAZITF010000136.1:0-5870 GCA_964542095.1 uncultured Rhodobacterales bacterium | reverse complement strand
TGTTGCCGGTGCTGGAGCAGTTTCGCCGGTCCTGGCCGGATGTGGATGTGGATATTCGCCCCGGCCTTGCCTTTGACGCGCTGCCTGCGTTGATGAAGGAGGAGGTCGATCTGGTCGTGTCTTCCGATCCCGAGGAACTGGCGGGCGTGGAGTTCGTTGAACTCTTTGATTACGCGCCGGTTTTCGTGGCGGCCAGTACCCATCCGCTGGCACAGAAGCCGTATATCGAGGCGGCGGATTTTCGTGGCGAAACCCTGATCACCTATCCGGTGGAGCGCACGCGCCTTGATGTGTTCAGCCAGTTGTTGATCCCGGCCAAGGTGGAGCCTGCGGCGGTGCGTCAGGCGGAGTTGACGGCGGTGATCCTGTTGCTGGTTGCGTCCAATCGTGGTGTGTCGGTGCTGCCTGACTGGGTGGTGCGCGAGGTGAAGTATTCGAGCGATTACGTGACCCGGCCCCTGACCGAAAAGGGCCTGACCCGGCGCCTTTATGCGGCGGTGCGCAGTGACGAGCGGGACAAGCCCTATATGCGCAAGCTGATCGAACTGGCGCGTATCGAGGCGCGCAAGTTGCAGAATGTCTGAGGTCCGCGCGGCACTGTCAAGTGCGCTTTATGGATCGACGTTCTAAACCAGCTTCACCAGTTGTTTGCCCACATTCCTGCCCTCAAGCAGGCCGATGAAGGCGGCAGGCGCGTTTTCCAGCCCTTGTGCGATGTCCTCGACCACCTTGATCTGGCCGCTGGCCACCTTGGGGGCCACGTCGGCGAGAAAGTCGGGCATCCGGTCCCAGTGGTTGGAGATGATGAAACCCCGCACCGTGAGGTGTTGCACGAGGATGCTGCGCCACAGGGCCGGGACGGACATTGCCGCCTCTGCCCCCGCGCCGAGACCGCCGGCGTTGTACCACGAGATCATGCCGCACAGCGGGATGCGTCCGTGGGGGTTCATCAGCGGGATCACCGCCTCGAGCACCTTGCCGCCGACATTCTCGAAATAGATGTCGATGCCGTCCGGGGCGGCCTCGGCCAGCGCCTTGCGCAGCGCGCGCGCATCCGGGAAGGCGCGGTGATCGAGGCAGGCGTCAAAGCCGAACGTGTCGACGGCCAGCGCGCATTTGTCCGCCCCTCCGGCGATGCCCACGGCCCGCAGGCCCAGCGATTTGGCCAGTTGCCCGACCATCGACCCGACCGGGCCGGTCGCGGCGGCGACCACCAGCGTCTCACCCGCCTTGGGCTTGCCGATTTCATGCAGCCCGTACCAGCCGGTAAAGCCGGGCATGCCCAGCACGCCGAGGCTGGTGGTGATCGGGGCCGCGTCGGGGTCGATCTTGCGGCACATGCGTCCGTCGGCCACGGCGTGGGTGGCCCAGCCGAAGGGGCCCATCGCGACCTCGCCGGGTTTGAACCTGTCTGAATTGGACGCGATGACCTCGCCCACACCGCCACCTTCCATGGTGCCCCCGACTGGCACGGCGGCGGCATAGGATTTGGAGTCGTCCATGCGCCCGCGCATGTAGGGATCGAGCGACATGTAGTGGACCCGCACCAGAATTTCCCCGTCTCCGGGCGACGGGAGCGGGGCGGTTTCCAGTTTGAAATTGTCGGGCGTCGGGGCGCCCTCCGGGCGGCTGGCGAGGGTGATATGCTGCATCTGGTCGGGCATGGCGCGCTCCTGTTGGGCTTGCCGCACCTGAACAGGCCCCGGCCCCCTTGGCAAGGGTGCCCGCGCGGCGTATAGCCCGCCCCTGATCCTATCCCCCACCCCGGAGCGACCCGATGGCTGCCAGCGCAAATCTCAACATCATGATGAAGGCCGCGCGCAAGGCGGGCCGGTCGCTGGCCAAGGATTTCCGCGAGGTCGAGAACCTTCAGGTGTCGATGAAGGGCGCGGGCGATTTCGTGTCCAAGGCCGATATCGCCGCCGAGGCCATCATCAAGGAGGAGTTGCGCACCGCGCGGCCCACCTATGGCTGGCTGGCCGAAGAGGGCGGCGAGGAACATGGAGAGGACCCGACCCGCCGCTGGATTGTCGACCCGCTGGATGGCACCACCAATTTCCTGCATGGCTTGCCCCATTGGGCGGTGTCCATCGCGCTGGAGCACAAGGGCCAGGTGGTGGCCGGTGTGATCTATGACCCGGCCAAGGACGAGCTGTTCTTTGCCGAAAAGGGGCAGGGTGCGTTCATGAATGACACCCGTTTGCGCGTCTCGGGCCGCTCGAAGATGATCGAGGGGCTGTTTTCGACCGGTCTGCCCTTTGGCGGGCGCACCGACCTGCCCGAGACCTTGCAGGAACTGGCCCGCCTGATGCCGGTCTGTTCCGGGGTGCGTCGCTTTGGTGCTGCCGCGCTCGATCTGGCCTATGTGGCGGCAGGCCGGTATGACGGGTTCTGGGAGCGTCGTCTGAACGCCTGGGACATTGCCGCCGGCCTCTTGATCGTGCGCGAAGCGGGCGGTTTTGCCGAGCCGCTGCGTCCGGGGGGTGACATCCTTGAGGATGGCGAGATCATTTGCGCCAACGAGCCGATGTTCCCGCAACTGGCGAGGATCATCCGCGCCTAACCCTTGCGGTCCGACGGGTGGTTGATGCCGTCCGACCAGGGAATCGGTTCGTGATCGCGTGGGTTCACCCCGTCAAGTGTGCCCAGGTTGACTCCGATCAGGTCCGGGTTGGCCCGCTGGTTGTGATACATGTAGATGCCGCAGAACTTGCAGAAATGGTGCCGCGCCGTCCCGGTGCCCCATTGATAGAGGGTGATGGCATCCGCGCCCTTGACCACTTTGACACCGTTCTTGGGTGCCACCACGGCCGGGGCCGCCCGGCGCCGACAGAACGAGCAGTCGCAGCGCTGCGCCGTGCCCAGCCCGTCCGGCAGCTGCACCTCGAGCACCACCGCGCCGCAATGGCAGGACGCCTTCACCGCCGCACCTTGGGGATGCGCGAGGTGGCATAGGTTGCCTCGGGGTGCGGCGGGTGACCGTCGGTGCGCCGCCAGAACCCGACAGCGCCCCGTTTCAGCCACAGTGGCAGGGTCAGGGCGATGCCAGCGGCAAACCCGCCTGCATGGGCCCAATAGGCCACGCCTCCGGCCGCGAGATCGGCGCCGATGCCGCCGACGAACTGCATTCCGAACCACACCGCCAGCATGATCCAGGCCGGGATCGGAAAGATGCGGATGAAGATGACGAGGATCAGCAGGATATCGACCCGCGCCCTGGGAAACAGCAACAGGTAGCTGCCCATGACGCCCGCAATCGCCCCCGAGGCCCCGACCGTGGGCACGTCCGAGCCGGGTGCGGCGATGACCTGCACCAGCCCTGCAATGATCCCTGCGGCCAGGTAGAAGACGAGGTAGGGCACATGCCCCATCTCGTCCTCGACATTGTCCCCGAAGATGTACAAGAACAGCATGTTGCCGATCAGGTGCATCCAGCCCCCGTGCAGGAACATCGAACTGATCAGCGTGCTCAGCCCGTCCCCGGAGGTGATCCGCGCGGGGATGGCGGCGTAGTCGAAGAAGAAGGCGTTGAGCGCGCGCGGCTCGTTGAACAGCGCCACATAGCTGAGAAAGATGCCGATATTGGCGGCCATCAGCATGTAGGTCACATAAGGGATGCGCCCCGAGGGGTTGTGATCACGGATTGGAAACATGTGTGAACAGTTGGCCGGGGCGCAGGCCGCGTCAAGGGGCGGGGCGGAAACCGGGACGGTTTCCGTGCCGTTTTTCGTCTCGAAAAACGCGCCCCCTTCAGCTGGCGGCACCCAGCAGGGCCGTGTTGCCGCCCGAGGCCGTGACATCGACGCAGACGTGGCGCTCGAACGTGGCGTGCGCCCGGTCGGGCTGTGCGGTGATCAGGGGAATGATCGGGCCGGACCGCGCGGCCAGATCACGTTCCAGCCGCCTGCCGGTGTCGGCATCGCCCCACCAGATCACGCCGCCATAATGCGCCCCGTCGCGCAGCGCCCCCGCCACGATCGCGCCGGTTGCCTGAACGGCAATGCCACCTGCTGTCTCGACCGCCCTGGCTTGCGCGGCGGCCGCATGCGCGCCGGGTCCGGCGCAGAGGAGTGCGGGGCGGGGTGCGTGGCTGAGGACGTTGGATTCTCCGGTCGGGCCGGGCAGGGGCGTGCTGGACAAGGCGGTATGGCGTTGTGCGGGCAGTGCCGGCAGGGGCGCGTTGCCTGCCCATGTTCCGTCTGCCTTGGCCGGTGCGGCGGCGCGGAAACGCAGCAGGTAGTCCGGCCCGCCCGCCTTGGGCCCGGTTCCCGAAAGCCCGATGCCGCCAAAGGGTTGGCTGCCGACGATCGCGCCGATCTGGTTGCGGTTCACATAGATGTTGCCCGCCATGATCCGTTCCGACACGTGTTGCACCCGGTCGTCGATCCGGCTGTGCAGGCCAAAGGTCAGCCCGTAGCCCGTGGCGTTGATGTCGTCGATCACCCGGTCCAGTTCACCCGATTTGAACGTGGCCAGATGCAGGACCGGTCCAAAGACCTCGCGGGTCAGATCGCCGATTCCGCCAACGCGCAACAGGGTGGGGGCGACATAGGTGCCTGCGCCCGGTGTCCTGAGGCTGTGTATCAGCCGCCCGTCATCGGTGGCTGCCTTGATATGCGCCTGGATGTCTGCGCGCGCGGCCTCGTCGATCACGGGGCCGATGTCGTTGGACAGCGTCCAGGGATTGCCCACGTTCAGCGCCTCCATCGCGCCGATCAGCATTTCGGTAAAGGCGGGGGCGATGTCGGCCTGCACATAAAGGCAGCGCAGCGCCGAGCAGCGTTGGCCTGCCGATTGAAAGGCGCTTTCGATCACGCTGCGCACGGCCTGTTCGGGCAGGGCGGTGCTGTCCACGATCATGGCGTTGAGCCCGCCGGTTTCCGCGATCAGCGGCGTGCCGGTTGTGCCGTGCTCGGTGAGGCTGGACCGGATGCGCAGGGCCGTGCCGGTGGAACCGGTAAAGGCGACGCCATTGGCGCGTCCGTGCGCGGTTAGCGCGGCACCGACCTGCCCGTCGCCGGGCAGGAGTTGCAGCGCCGGAACCGGAACGCCGGCCTCGTGCAGCAGCGACACGGCGAGATGTGCGATCAACGGGGTTTGTTCCGCCGGTTTGGCAAGCACCGCGTTGCCCGCCGCGAGGGCCGCCCCGATCTGGCCCGAGAAGATCGCCAGAGGGAAGTTCCAGGGCGAGATGCACACAAACGTGCCTGCGGGGTCCGCGTCCGTGGCTTGCGTCGCATAGTAGCGAAGGAAATCCACCGCTTCGCGCAGTTCGGCCACCGCGTCCATCAGCGTCTTGCCCGCCTCGCGGGCCAGCAGCGCAAAGACTTCGCCAAAGCGCGCCTCGTAGAGGTCGGCGGCGGCGTTGAGGATGCGCGCCCGTTCGCCTGGCGAGGCATTCCATGCGGTGGCATCCGCATAGGCCTGCGCGACGGTATCCGCTGTCGCTTCGGTCACCTCGCCCACTACGTCCGCCGGGTCGGCGGGGTTGAGGATGTCGCGCTGCGGCCCGTCGCAGGGGGTGACCGTCAGCGGGGTCGCGTGCCAGCGCTGCGTGGCAAAGGGATCGCGCGCCGCATTGATCTGCGCCAGCGTGCCCGTATGCGCGATGTCGAAGCCGCGCGCGTTGGGCCGCTCGGGCATGAACAGGTTGGGTCCGTCCGGGATGGTGATCGCCGTGTCTGACAGTTGGTCGAACGGATCGGCGGCGACCACTTCGGGCGGCACATCCTCGTCCACGATCTGGTTCACGAAACTGGAATTTGCCCCGTTTTCCAGCAAGCGCCGAACCAGATAGGCCAGGAGGTCGCGATGCGCGCCCACGGGTGCGTAGATGCGGCAGCGCGTGCCACGTTCGCGCAGCACGATAT
>CAZITF010000135.1:0-7307 GCA_964542095.1 uncultured Rhodobacterales bacterium | reverse complement strand
CCAATCGGTTTCGGGCAGTTCCGAGATGTTGAAGGGTTTTGCCCCGAAGGCCGAGGCCAGCAGCAGCAGCGCGGTTTCGTCCGGGTTTTCGGTGAAATAGGCGCCGACCTCCCACAGGCCCGAGCCGTCCTCCACCTCGAACACACCGACGCCGGTGGGGGCTTCGTCCAGTTCTTCGAGGGCCGCGCCCAGCCGTTCCGCCGGCGCTTTTCCCATCAGGGTCGTGAGGGCGGTCCATGTGGGCATCAGCGTCTCCGGTATCTGTCGAGGTTGGGCCAGGGGCGGGTCTCGGGGGCTGCGATATTGGCCTCGGGTCCGAGTTCGGCGACATATCGCCAGCCCCAAAGGGCTGCAAGCCCCCCCATCAACGCGCCCGCTGCGGCCTGTCCATAGATCACGCCGGTCGCCCCGAACACCCCTGCCAGCAAGGCGGCAAGCGGCCAGCTGAGCACGCCGTCCTTGACCCAGCCCAGCAGGGTGGAGCGCCCCGGTTTGCCCAAGGTGTTGAAGGCCGCGTTGGACACGAACAGCCCGCCAAGGAAAATGAACGCCCCCGCCCCCACCAGAGTAAAGGCGCGCAGTACCTCCGCCCCCTGCCCGCTGAGGCCAAAGGCATCGATGACCAGCGGTGTCACGGCCAGCAACAGACCCCATGTCGCCAGCGTGTAAAGGGCACAAAAGATCAGCGCGTCGCGGTAGGTGCTGCGCAAACGGTCATAGTGGCCCGCCCCCAGGTTCTGGCCAAAGATGCCTCCGATCGCACCCGACAGCGCAAAGATACCGCCAAAGGACAGCACGGTCAGGCGGCCGACCACCGCCCAGGCGGCGACCGCATCGTCGCCGAACGGCGCCATGACGATGGTAAGGAAATAGTTGCCTGCGGGGGTGGCCATCTGTGTGGCGATGGCAGGCACCGCGATGGCCATGTAGGGGCGCCACGTGTCGCTGACCGCGTCCCGGTCGGGCCATGCAATCAGGTCATGCTGATAGGCCGCAAAGAACAGCGCAAGCCCCATCAGGCAAAAGCGGAACAGCACAAGCCCAAGAGCCGCGCCATCCAGCCCCAGCCCCAACCAGATGATGAAGATCGGATCGAGCACCATCAGCACGGCTCCCGAACACAGCGTGACATACATCGCCTTTGCCCCGTACCCTTCGGCCCGCAACGTGCCCGAGGCGGCAAGGGCCACGGCCATCGGGATCAGCGACGGCACTGTCAGCAGCAGGTAGCGCGCCGCCAGTCGCGCGGTGTCGCCCGTTGCCCCGGCCAGCGCCACGAGGTCATGGCGCAACAGCACGACAAGCAGGGCGACAATTCCTTGGATGGTGCAGGAAATCGCGATGGCCGCGCCGGCCTGGCGGCGGGCCGCTGCCCCGTCCCCTTCGCCGATCCGGCGCGACACGAGCGCCGTGGCGGCGATCATCAGGCCCACACCGGAAGAGACGGAAAAGAACTGGATCGCATAGGCAAAACCGATGGCCGCCACCAATTGCGGCTGGCCCAGTTGCGAAATCCACAAAAGGTTCGCCGCATCGACCAGAAAGACAAAGGTGATGCCAAAGGCCCCTGTCGCCGTCATCCGCACCACATGGCCCATGGTGGACCCGGTCAGGAAACGACCCTGCGCCATGCTATTCTGCGGGTGACGGCAAAAGCCGGGCCAGCCGCGTCTCGTATCCCGGCTCGGGGTGGCGCGGGATCAGCAGGGCAAGACAGAGCGACGTGGCCGCCATGCCTGCGGCCAGGAAAAACACCGCCCCCGGCGAGACCAGCCACAACAACCCCAGCGGCAGCGGCAGGCCCACGGCGGCGATATGGTTGATGGTGAAGGCGACAGCGGCGGTGGGCGCGATATCGCCGGGAGCGGCGATCTTCTGGAAATAGGTTTTCAGCGCGAGGGCCAGACCGAAAAAGATGTGGTCGAGCACGTAGAGGGCCGCGGCCACCATCAGACCCCAGCCCAGAAAATAGACACCGCCATAGGCGAGGAAGACCAGAACAAGGCCGGTATATTCAAAGACAAGAGCCTTCTGCTCTCCGAACCGGGCGACGATCCGGCCCAACAGCGGGGCCACGACGATGTTGACCACGAGGTTGATCAGGTAAAGCGCCGTCAGTTCATGCACTTCAAAGCCGAATTTTTCGACCATCATGAAGCCTGCAAACACCATGAAAATCTGGCGCCGCGCGCCGGCCATGAATTGCAATGCGTAATAGAGCCAGTAGCGGCGGCGCAGCACAAAGGTCTTGAGTTGGGGATGGGGCGCTTCGAACTGTGGATAGGCGAGCATGGCAAAAAGCGCGATGGCGGCCGTGATACCACCACCCACCATGTAAACGGTGTTGTAGGTCAGCCCCAAAGGCTCCCACAGGACCATGATGATGAAATAGACGGCGAACGTGGCGGTCGACCCTGCCGCCATCATCCAACCCAGCATCTGCGGGGCCTCGGCGCGTGTCAGCCATTGCAGTTGCAGCGACTGGTTGACCGTCTCGTAATAGTGAAACCCGACCGAACTGATGAAGGTCAGGATCAGGATGCCGGTCAATTCGGGGAATTGGGCGGTAAGCGCCGTGGCCAGCCCCAGCATGACCAGCGACAAAAGGCCCAGTACCTGTTCGCGCATGAACATGATCACCAGGATGACTCCCACAGCGAGAAAGCCCGGGACCTCGCGGACGGCATGCAGCATCCCTATATCACGCCCATCAAAGCTCGCCACTTCGACGACGAAATTGTTGAGCAGCGCCAGCCACACGGAAAATCCGATCGGCATGGCAAAAGCCATGAGGAACAACAGAGCCTTGGGGCGGCGCCACTTTGGCAGGGTGGCCGCATCGGCAAGGGGAACATAGCGGGTCATGGGCTTCGCTTTACGCTCTTTGAAACGATCTGGCGAGGGACCAAAACGCACATTGCGGATGCCGTTCCTGCACAGGGCGATGTCGCAGCTTTCGGGTTGCGTCGATGCCGCCTTGTCGGCCAAGACTGGTCCCATGCGGATGAGAGACATCAAAACCCAATTCGGCGCGCTGATGCTGGGGGAAGAGGACGACGCGGTCGTATGCCTGAGTTGGGGGACGTCGGGGCGGTGCGATCCTTCGGAGGTGCTGGATGCCGCCACATCGCAACTGGCGGAATATGACGCGGGCCAGCGCGAGGTGTTCGACCTGCCACTGAGGGTCGGCGGATCGCAGGTGCAACGCGATGTCTGCGCGGCGATGTCGGTGATTCCGTTCGGGCAGACATGCACTTATGGCGATATCGCAAATAAATTGGGCATCCCCGCGCAAGTGGTCGGACAGGCCTGTGGCGGCAATCCGATCCCGATCATCATCCCCTGCCACCGGGTGATGGGCGCCAAGGGTCTGACCGGGTTTTCCGGGGCGGGCGGTGTCGAGACCAAGGTGGCGCTGCTGCGCCACGAAAAGGCGGGCGGCTTCCTGATCTGAGGGGACGGACTTTGACACAAAGTCCGGGCTGTTTTCCGTGTCGGAAAACAGCTGCCCTAGCGCTGCGGGATCAGTTGCTGCGCGACCCCGGCAAACACCAGATAAAGCGATGTGATGATCAGCCCCCAATGTGCCCAGCTTTCGGGGTGGAACCCGACCCACGCGGCCCATCCGGCAAAGAACGTCCACGCCAGCGCCATCGGCAGTGTCAGCATCCGCCAGCGCTCCGTGCGCACGGGATGGACGAATTTGAACGGCAGGAACATGCCCACGGCCAGCGTGCTGACCAGCGCCAGCGACACCCAGAAATTCGGCTCGAGCGCAAAGATCACCAGCACCACCATGTTCCAGCAGCCCGGAAATCCGGAAAAGGAATTGTCCTTTGTCTTCATCCGCGTGTCGGCGAAATAAAGGGCCGAGGCAAAGGTGATCAGGATGATCGCAACCCACCCCGTCCAGCCATCCATCAGCCCTGATTTGAACAGGGCAAAGGCCGGAATGAACACATAGGTCAGGTAGTCGATGATCAGGTCAAGCAGCACGCCGTCAAATTCGGGCGCGTTGGTTTTGACATCGTATTTGCGCGCCAGAGGACCGTCGACGCCATCAACAAAAAAGGCCACGACCAGCCACAGAAACATCAGGTCCCATTTTGCATCGACCGCGGCCAGCATGGCCAGCATCGCGAAAACGGCGCCTGTGGCGGTGAATAGATGGACGCACAGGGCGCGAAACTGAACTGTCATGTGGGTGTCATGGTACATCGCGCAGTTGGTTGCAAATGCAAAAAAACCGCGCCTCACAGAGTGGCGCGGTCTGGTCACAATCAGCGATTTGCGCGGCCTATTGACCGACGCGGACCTCTTCCAGGGGGTAGGCAAGGCTGTCCTGTGCTTCCCAGCCCAGATGGCAGTCGGCGCAGAATGACTGCTTGACCTTCATCACCTTGCCGTTGGGTTGCAGCCCGGAATAGAGCCATCCGCCCGCATCCGGCGCCTCGTCAAGGCCGACTTTTGTCATGATGAACAGAGGTCCGGGGCGCGCCTCCTTCTTCTTGATCGACACGGTGATCGATTCCTTGGCCAGCACCGATCCGATCGGCATTTCAAAGCCTTCTTCCTCGAACTTCAGGTATTGCTCGGCAGCCACGTCGTTGGCGAACGTATTCAGCAGCCGGTTGCCGTGAGGGCCTGCCACGGCGGGCCGCGTCGCGCTTGCGGTCCATGTGCGATAATTCGATCCGACTTCGTCGCCCTCCTTGGCATAGCCCGTGGCCATCTTTTCCTTAAGGCAGTCGTAGAGTGCGTTGACCTGGGCCTCGTCGAGGTCAAAGGCGTCTTCGACAGTGATGGCTGCGCAGTCCTGCGCGCTGGCGGCTGTCCCGGCGGCAACGCTGAGTGTTGCGGCGATGACAAGTTTGCGGATCATGTGGTTTTCCCCTTGTTTCGGCTGTTGAGCGCCGCTTCATGCGGCTGTATCCCATGCCCTCTTTTTGTCACAGAAAAGCGCGCGCGCCCTATCACCAAGTTGCACGATTGCGTGAACGATCAGGCCTTTGGGTGGGCGCGGGCATAGACTTCCATCAGCCGGATGGTGTCAACGGCCGTATAGGCCTGCGTGGTCGACAGCGATGCATGTCCCAGCAGTTCCTGAATGGCACGCAGGTCGCCGCCTGCGTTCAGCAGATGGGTGGCAAAGCTGTGGCGCATCGCGTGCGGGGTGGCCGATGCCGGCAGGCCCAGCTGCATGCGGGCCTGCGCCATCACCTGCTGGATGGCGCGCGGGGCCAGCGCCCCGCCACGGATCGCGCGAAACAGCGGCCCCTCGCCCGTCAGATCATAAGGGCAGGCGTTGACGTAGGCGTCGACCGCGTCGCGTGCCGGGGCGATCACCGGAACGATCCGTTCCTTGCCGCCCTTGCCGGTGATGCGCATCACTTCGGGCAACGGGGCCTCGCGCCCGGTGAGACTGAGCGCCTCTGAAATCCGCAAACCGCAGCCCCAGAGCAGCGTCAGAACCGCCGTGTCGCGCAGGCCCACCCACGGCTTGTCAGATTGCAGCGACGCAATGTCGAGCAAGTCGCGCGCCGCCTCTTCGGATACGGGGCGAGGCAGTTTCTTGGTGAATTTGGGCGCGCGGGTGGACAGGACCGCGGTGGGCTCGAACCCTTCGCGATGGCTCAGCCATTTGTAGAACGCCTTGACCGCCGACAGCTTGCGCGCCAGCGAGCGAGCACCCACCCCGCTACTGCGCGCGCGTGCCATCCAGCCGCGCATATCCTGCGTGCTGATGCGCGCCAGTGCGCCCAGGCCCTGGGTTTGCCCGGTGTGCTCGGTCATGAAGGCGAGGAATTCGGTGATGTCGCCGCCATAGGCCACAATCGTGTTTCGCGCGGCCCCCTTGACGCTTTGCTGATGGGCCAGAAACTGTTCCAGCGCATCGCGAGCGGCAGGGGAAATCAGGCTCATCCCAGCCAGCGCCGCATCGCGCGTTCGAACACACCGGTAAAAAAGGCCAGAAGGTCGGTGCCCTGCTGCGGGCCGAACAAGTGCGGGTTTTCGGCCCCCAGCACCAGCAGTCCGGGCAGCCGTGCATTGCCGAAATCGAGTTTCAGGCAAGCCTCGGAACGGATCCACGTCCCGGCATCGCCGTAAATCGCGGGGTCCGTATCCTGCACCTGTCGCAAGGTGACCTGACGCACGGCGCCGCCCCGCCCTTGGGTCAGGTAACTGTCGATAAAGCCGGGCTCGGCCACGCTCAGCACATCGCCCAGCCGCTTGATCGCCGGATCATTGTCGTTCTGCACGGATTCCAGCACCAGTTTCACCGCATCCACCCGCAGGATTTCGGCCACCTCGCCGCCCAGGTCGCGCAGGAAGGCTTCGAATTCCAGCGGGTCGAGCATCCGAAGGATGGCGCGGTGGACCTGATTGGTCCCGGCCAGGTTTTCATAGGCCGCCGCGATGACCGAACGGTGCGTATCCTCCAGCCGGTCCAGGCGCGCCTCGAGGCGCTCCATCGCAAGGCCGCGCAGGTCGACGATGTTGCCGCCCATGGAACGTTCATTGGCCGCAATCAGGGCGTGCATCAGGTCATTGTCATCCAGAATGACATCCGGATGGGACATGATCGCCTCACGCAAGGCGTCGTCTATATCGGGCTGGCTGCTCATACCGTACTCGTTTTTTATTTTGTCGGTGTCTAGCACAGCGCACCGTCGAAATCTGCCCTTGGGCGGCAAAAATTTTGCGCTTTCGGCGGGATGTTGCGCTTTGACGTCAGCGACGGGGAACGCGCGCGACGTTCTCCCCATGATTTTTCCCACAGCGCGGGTGATACCTCCACCACGACTTACGCAGTGCCAGCGCACCACTCACGGAGTCGGGCCAAGAAGTCACTCTCGCGGCCCGATGCGCTGAACGCGTGTCGGGGGCGGGTCGGAAAATACCTCTGGTTACAGGATTTTCTGGCCCGTCTTCGCCCAGTCCTTCATGAACTGGTCAAGGCCCGCATTGGTCAGCGGATGGCTTGCCAGTTTCTTGATGACCTCCGGGGGGGCGGTGATCACGTCGGCCCCGATCCGTGCGCAGTCCTGCACGTGATTGACCGACCGGATGGACGCTGCGAGGATTTCGGTTTCAAACCCGTAGTTGTCATAGATCGTGCGGATGTCCTCGATCAGTTCCAGCCCATCGATGTGAATGTCATCCAGCCGCCCGATGAAGGGCGAGATGAACGTGGCCCCCGCCTTGGCTGCAAGCAGCGCCTGATTGGCCGAAAAGCACAGCGTGACATTGACCATGTGCCCGTCGCCCGAAAGCACCTTGCAGGCCTTGAGCCCGCGACGCCGTGC
>CAZITF010000134.1:0-7336 GCA_964542095.1 uncultured Rhodobacterales bacterium | reverse complement strand
GTTCGATATAGGTGGCATCGGCCATGTTCGGATCGGTCATGATCGTGGCCGGGTTCGAGTTGACGAGGATGACGCGATAGCCTTCCTCACGCAGGGCCTTGCAGGCCTGGGCGCCGGAATAGTCGAACTCGCAAGCCTGTCCGATCACAATGGGGCCCGCGCCGATGATCATGATCGACTGTATGTCGGTACGCTTTGGCATCCCTGGCCCCCCGGATATGACGTGTGGCTGCGCCACCGGGCGCAAGCAAATTTTCTGCGTTATAGGCATGGGGCGGGCAGGTGCAAGGGGGGGCGGGTGCATTCCCGGCACGGCCCGGACTTTGGCGCGCATCCGCGACGCAAAAGGGGGCCACAAGGCCCCCGATAGTGCTCAAATGCGGTTCCTCGCGGATCCGGAAGGTGATTACCGCCCGATCAGACGCGACAGGATAGAGCGCGACTTTTCCGACGCTGCGGCGACGGGCGCCTCGACCGGTGCAGGGGCCGGTGCAGGGGCCGCCGTGGCGGCGACAGGTGCGGGCTTGGGTGCGCTCATCGCGCCGCGCATGTGCGGCGGGCGCTGCACGCCACCACGTTCCGCGGCACAGGCGGCCGTTGCGGCGCCGGGCATGGGGCGGGGTGGCATCGTGGGCGCTTCGCTGGCGGATTCGAAGTTGGCGGCATCCAGAAGGTGGGCCTGGCCCTGCTCTTCGAGAATTTCGCGTACAGACCGCATCATCCGCGTGGTGCGTTCACTTGCGGGTTCGCTTTTCAGCTCCTGGCGGTGTCCGTATTCCATGTCTTGCGACCTCCATTTTGAACTCGGACGCGGTGTGCGACCTGTCCGGTGGAGTCACGTTGGCGGCTGAACATGGCGACAATGTGGTCAAATCGGGGTCAATGCATGCTGTTTGCGCGAATCCTGTCGGGGCGTGTGTCCGGGATGGCTTGCGCCGGAGGGGGATAGAGATAGTCCCGCGTCAACGGCACCGCATCGCGCTTGTGCGCCAATTGCAGTTGATAGACACCCTGCATCTGGTGTTCGAAAGCAAGGATGCAGATCGTCAGGTAATAGCGGAACATGCGCACAAAGCGATCATCGTACATCGCACTGATGCGGGGCAGGTTGGCCTCGAACCGGTCGCGCCAGTGGCGGATCGTCTTGGCATAGTGCAGCCGCCAGACCTCGATATCCGCCTGCCACAGGCCCGAGCGTTCGACCGCGGGCACAAGTTCGGATAGCGACGGCACATAGCCGCCGGGAAAGATGTACTTGTTGATCCAGCTCGATTGCGCCATCGGCGGGCCGGACCGCCCGATGGTGTGGATCAGCGCGATGCCGTCCGGGTCCAGCAATTCGGCGACGCGGGCGAAATAGGTGTCGAAATTGGGCACACCCACATGTTCGAGCATCCCCACAGACACGATCCGGTCGAACGTGCCCTCGACATGTCGGTAGTCGCGCAACTCGAAGCGTGCGTGGCGCGCAAGCCCTTCTGCGTCGGCCCTTTTTCGGGCCGTGGCCAGCTGGTTTTCACTCAGCGTGATGCCGGTGACATCGCAGCCGTGATCGCGCGCCAGGGTCAGCGCCATGCCGCCCCAGCCACAGCCGATGTCCAGCACCCGCATCCCCGGCTCAAGGCACAGCTTGGCGGCGATATGCGCCTTCTTGGCGGCCTGCGCCTCTTCGAGCGTCATCGCGGGGTCGCGGAAATAGGCGCAGGAATACTGCATGTCCACGTCCAGAAAGAGACGGTAGAGGTCGTCCGAGATGTCATAGTGATGGGCCACGTTGCGCCGCGCCGTTTGCGGCGCATTGCGGTGAAGAAAGCTGCGCACATGAAACCGCGCACGGTTGGCCAACAGCACCGAAGGCGGAATCCGCCCCTTGAAGCGGTTGCGCACGATGACGGTCATCACCTCTTCCAGAGTGCAGTTCGCTGGCGTGATGGTTCCGTCCATATACCCCTCGCCCAGGCCCAGATCGGGGTTCAGGATGACGGCGCGCACGGACGCGGTGTCGGCAAAGTGCAGGTGCGCCCGCGCGCCGGTGTCCGGGCCGTAATGGCGCGTTTCGCCGTCGGGGTAGGTGATGGACAGACGGTCCTCGACCATCATTCCTGTCAGAAATCGATCAAGCAGCTTGTCCCACATCGTGCCACTCCTCTTGTCACTCCTTCCTGTAAAAGTGAGGATAGAGAGGGGGTTGTGTCAAGAATCAGTTCGCGATTGTGTCCAGATAGGCCCTCACGGTGGCCTCGAATGCCCGCGGATTGTCCGCATGCAGCCAATGGCCCGCGGCGGGGATCCTGGCGAAGCGGGCATTGGGGAACAGGGCCTGAATGGTCGCGCGATGCTCGCGCCGGACATAATCCGAGGTCGCACCGGACAGGAACAGGGTCGGGCCTGTGTGCCGGGCGTCGAGTGCGGGAAAGTCGAGGATTTCGCCCATATTGGCGGCCAAAGCGTCCAGATTGAGCCGCCAGCGCCGGTCCTTCACATCCAGCGACTGGGTCAGGAAACTGGTCAGGGCGGGCGCGACCCCGAGACGGGCCAGCTGGTCGTTGGCCTCGGAGCGGCGGGTGACTTTGGCGAGGTCCACGGCGCGCATGGCGGTGATGAACGGCATCTGCGAGTGGCCGTAGCCGACCGGCGCGATATCGCCGATCACGAGACGGCGCAGCGTGTCGGGCCGTGTCAGGGCCAGCACCATCGCCGCCTTGCCGCCCATGGAATGGCCCAGCACGTCCATCGGTTTGCCAACATGATCAATGACTTGCGCGAGGTCACCCGCCAGGGCAGCATAGCTGTTGTCGTCGTCCCAGAAACTGGACCCGTGGTTGCGCATGTCCACGGTGATGACGGGCCGGGTGTCCGACAGCCGCCTGGCGATCACGCCCCAGTTGCGCCCCGACCCGTAAAGGCCGTGCGCGATCAGGAGCGGTGTGCCGGGGCCGTCCCCGGTGGTGGTATAGGCAAGCATGGCGCAAGGCTTAGCCCGGAAACGGGCCGTGAACCAGAGGGATTGAAAGCCCGCCCCGCACTGGGGTAAGGCGGGGCGGATGGTGAGTGAAGACAGCATAGAAAAGCGCAGCGCGCGGGTGCAGAGCGCCCTTTACGGGGCCTTTGGCGTGCGCGCCAGATCCCTGTCCGCGGCGCTGCGCAAGACCGGGCGGCGGATGCCCAAACGGCTGCATGCGCAGGCCCGCCTGATCGTGGCGGCCGAAAATCTTGGCGGCAACCCGCGCCTGCTTCGCCAGGTCGATGGCGCGGCCCTTGCGCGGGCCGAGGACGCGGTGGTGGGCTGGCTCGACACGATCGACCGGGCCGACCGGCGCAAGGCGTTCTGGATCGGCATCGGCGCTACGGTGGGTTTCAACGTCCTGCTGATCACCGCCGGGATTGTGTTCTGGATGTGGTGGACCGGGCGGGTCTGAGCCAGCGTACGCGCAACAGGTCGGGCGCTGCACCCCGCAATGTGGCGAATCAAGGCGTTAATGCAGGAAAAACAAGGGATTGGACGCGGCACCACCCGTGCACCCCCTGTGCACCCCCCGTACACCCCCCGGTGCGCCTTTTGCCCCGAATGCCGGGGTTAACGCAGCGCACGGTGGTGTTTGTGACCAAAGTGTTAATCCAACGCGGTCACAGTTCCGAACGGGCCGATGGCGCAGCACAGGCCGGTCGCGCCGCGCGCGGTGACGCCGGAACGGTCTGGCGGGATGCGGATGTGCCGCCCGGCACCGGTCATTTTTATTACGCGTGTTAAATAATGACGCGATTCTTGACGCATCATGCCCATCCTGTAACAGGATTCATCCCGTCCGGGGGCCGCGCGGGTGAAAATCCGCGTCCCTGATGTTGCCGCGATGAAAGAATTGCCGGGTCCGGCGATCCGGCCCTTTTTTGGCGGTGGACGCCGCGCAGGGCTGTTCACGCATGGAATGGCGACAAATGCGGGAAAAGATGGGCCGTTTCCGGGCCACGGGCCGGTTTTCCCGACTGCGCGGAACGGATTCGGGCGGTTGCAGATTCGCGTCCGGGTGTATTTTTCCGGCGCTCAGGGTGCGGAAACGGGCGCGCCTTGCCCGGAGCGATGTGCGCAGGCGGATGCGCAAAAAAAACCGCCAACTGCGAGAGTCTGCCTTTGGAATCAAGGGGTCGGACCTGATCAGAAAACGGGCAGCGGGGCAGATGGGCTGCCCGGTTTTCAGGCGCCAAGAAAACTTCTTGACCTGTCGTCATCTTTGCGCAATTCTTTCCGTGTGTAAAAAAGGGAGGACATCTATGTCTATCAAACGCACTCTGCTGAGTACGGTCGTCGGCCTTGGCCTGACCGCTGGTATTGCAGCTGCCGACAGCCACTCGCCAACGATCACAATCGCGACCGTCAACAACGGCGACATGATCCGTATGCAAGGTTATACAGATCAGTTCACCGAAGAAACCGGTATCAACGTCGAATGGGTCACACTGGAAGAAAATACACTGCGCTCGCGCGTGACAACGGACATCACCACCAAGGGTGGTCAGTTCGACATCATGACAATCGGCATGTACGAAACACCGATCTGGGGCGCCAATGGCTGGCTCGTTCCGCTTGACGATCTGTCCGCCGAATACGACGTGGACGATATCCTGCCCGCCATGCGCGACGGTCTGTCCCATGACGGTACGCTGTATGCGGCACCGTTCTACGGCGAAAGCTCAATGGTGATGTATCGTACGGACCTGATGGAAAAAGCGGGTCTTGAAATGCCGTCCGACCCAACATGGCAGTTCATCCGTGAAGCTGCGGCCGCGATGGACGATCCCGAAAACGACATCAACGGCATCTGCCTGCGCGGCAAGGCCGGCTGGGGTGAAGGCGGTGCATTCATCACAGTGACAGGCAACTCGTTCGGAGCACGCTGGTTCGACGAAGACTGGAACGCACAGTTCGATCAGCCAGAATGGGCTGAGGCGATCAACTTCTACGTCAATCTGATGAACGACTATGGCCCAGAAGGCTATGCGACCAACGGCTTCAACGAAAACCTGTCGCTGTTTAACCAGGGCAAGTGCGGCATGTGGATCGACGCAACCGTTGCGGCATCTTTCGTCACAGGCGATGACTCCACTGTTGCTGACTCGGTCGGTTTCGCTTTGGCGCCAAACGCAGAAGGTGTTGAAAAGCGCGCCAACTGGTTGTGGGCTTGGGCGCTGGCGATCCCTGCGGGCACACAGCAGGAAGCCGAAGCCAAGCAGTTCATCGAATGGGCGACAGGCAAAGGCTATATCGAGACAGTTGCGGCCAACGAAGGCTGGGCCAACGTTCCTCCGGGCGCGCGTACTTCGCTGTACGAGAACCCGGAGTACCAGAAGGTGCCGTTTGCTCAGATGACGCTGGATTCGATCAACGCAGCTGATCCCAACAACCCAACGGTCAAGCCGGTGCCTTATGTTGGTATCCAGTTTGTGGCGATCCCCGAGTTTGCCGGTATCGCCACACAGGTCAGCCAGGAATTCTCGGCGGCCTATGCCGGTCAGCAGACCGTGGAAGAAGCGCTGGCGAAGGCTCAGGCCATCACCGACGAAGCGATGGAAGCGGCTGGCTACAAGTAAGCCTGCTTCCCTGAAACCAGAGGGCGGTGTTCGCGTCGCCCTCTGTATAACAAGTGCCAAACAAGCTAACCTTCCCGAACCGGCGGCGCCGTGACAGGCTGTCGCTCAAAGAGGAGACGTGTCAAAATGGCTACCAAAGCTTCCCGATCCGCCGCCCGCCTGATGATGGCCCCCGCCGTTGTCCTGCTGCTGGGCTGGATGTTGGTCCCGCTGACCATGACCCTGTGGTTCTCGTTCCGCACCTATCTGCCGCTGCGCGGTGGCGACCAGGGCTGGACCGGGTTCGACAACTATGTCCGTTTTGTCACTTCCAGTTCCTTCTGGCCCGCGATCTGGACGACGCTGGTGCTGCTGATCGGGGTTCTGGTCATCACCATCGTGCTCGGGGTTCTGCTCGCCATCCTGCTGGACCAGCCGATGTGGGGGCAGGGGGTCGTGCGGATCCTCGTGATCGCCCCGTTCTTTGTCATGCCCACCGTGTCCGCGCTGGTGTGGAAGAACATCTTCATGGATCCGACCAACGGGTTGTTTGCCCATCTGTGGAAATTCTTCGGGGCCGAGCCGGTCAGCTGGCTGTCGGATGCGGCGATGCCGTCGATCATCCTGATCGTGAGCTGGCAGTGGCTGCCCTTTGCGACGCTGATCTTGCTGACCGCCATCCAGTCGCTGGACGGCGAACAGATGGAAGCGGCCGAGATGGACGGCGCATCGGTGCTGTCGCGGTTCTTCTTTATCGCGCTGCCGCACCTGAGCCGGGCCATCACCATCGTGATCCTGATCCAGACGATTTTCCTGCTGGCCATCTTTGCCGAGATTTTCGTGACCACGGGCGGCGCCTTCGGCACCCGGACGCTGAGTTACCTGATCTTCCAGCGTGTGCTTGAAAGTCAGAACATCGGACTGGGGTCCGCCGGCGGTGTCTATGCCATCATCCTTGCCAATATCGTTGCCATCTTCCTGATGCGCATCGTCGGCAAGAACCTCGATTAAGCAAGGGAGGACGACATTATGGCACGTTCTGTGACCAACCAACGCAAGGCGATCAACACCGCCGCGGCCTGGATCATCGGTTTGCTGATCTTCTTCCCGATCCTGTGGACGATCCTGACCAGCTTCAAGACCGAAGCCCAGGCGATCAGTGACCCACCGGTGTTCCTGTTCTTTCAGTGGACCACCGAAAACTACGCCACCGTGATGGAGCGCTCGAACTATGGCCGCTTCCTGTGGAACTCGATCTTCATCGCCGGGGGCTCGACCATCCTCGGGCTGATCGTCGCGATCCCGGCGGCCTGGTCGATGGCCTTTGTGCCATCGCACCGGACCAAGGACATCCTGCTGTGGATGCTGTCGACCAAGATGCTTCCCGCGGTCGGGGTGCTGTACCCGATCTATCTGATCTTCATCAAGTTGGGGCTGCTGGACAACGTCTATGGGCTGACCTTTATCCTGATGCTGATCAACCTGCCGATCATCGTCTGGATGCTGTACACCTATTTCCGCGAGATTCCGGGTGAGATCCTGGAAGCGGCGCGGATGGACGGGGCGAACCTGAAATCCGAGATCCTCTATGTGCTGACGCCCATGGCGGTTCCGGGCATCGCCTCGACCCTGTTGCTCAACTTCATCCTGGCCTGGAACGAAGCGTTCTGGACGCTGAACCTGACGGCGGCCAAGGCGGCCCCGCTCACGGCGTTCATCGCCAGTTACTCGAGCCCCGAGGGCTTGTTCTATGCCAAACTGAGTGCGGCCT
>CAZITF010000133.1:0-7359 GCA_964542095.1 uncultured Rhodobacterales bacterium | reverse complement strand
CCACGTCTGGGCCACCCCCGACATCGCCAGCGCCGCCCACAACAGCCGCATCCTGCGCGACGTGCGCGGCTGGGAAAAACCCAGCGACCACGCCCCGGTGTTCGCGACGTTCGATCTCTGAAACGACACGTAGGATGGTCAATCTGCCCATCGCGTTTCAAACGCGGCTCTCGGCACACCCGACCTGCCCCACCCATAAACCGGTTCAGTTCCGACTGCGCAGTTTCGAGGGCGGTACGCCGAATTGTCTCTTGAACGCGCGCGAGAATGCGGCATCCGATCCGTAGCCGACCCGGATGCTGATGTCCGCGGTCGCCAGTTCCGTGCGCAACAACAGATTGCGCGCCTTCAACATGCGCCAGCTTGCCAGATATTCGGCAGGTGGCACGCCCATCACCGACCGAAACCGAACCGCGAACGAGGTGCGCGACATGCCCGCCGTGCGGGCCAGGACATTGAGGTTCAGATCAGCTTCGGGTGAGTTGTGGATCTGGTGCAGGGCGCGAGACAATTGCGGATTGTCGATCACCGCCAGCATCCCGACATCCGGTTTATTGCCCACCAGCCAATGCCGCAACAGCGCAACAAACAGAACTTCGCCCATCCGGTCGGCAACAGCCGAACTTCCCGGTTTGATATCGGCACTCTCGGCAGTGATCAGATCGACAATCGCGCGAAAGCGGGCGGCATCCCGGCCGGCAAACACATCCCGGACGATCATGACTTCGGGCAGTTCCTTGAACAACGGATGCTCGAACGTGCTGTCCCATTCGAAATGGCCACACAGCATCCGCGTGGCGCTGGTCTCCGGTGCGACATAGTCGTCATCCATCAATCGTTGCATCACGACCTGGCCGGGTTCTGGCGTCGTCGTGGCCTCGTTCAGCATCTGGTGCTGACCGCCTCCCGACAACACCACCGCGTCACCGGCCTCAAGCCGCACTTGCAGGTCGCCGACCCGCAGGACGCAGGACCCGTCCAGAACCATATGCAGCGGCCCGTTGGCGACGGCAGGAATATCCATGCCCCAGGGCGCGGGCATGTCCTTGACGAAATAGATACAGGCCCTGAGGTGAACCAGCCGCAAGACATCGCTCAGGGCATCCGCAGTCGTGGGCATATCCGGTTTCTCCATCCTGTCGCGACCCCTCACCTTTGCCGCAAGGGCGGTTCCATCGCCAAGGCATGTCACGCCGTTCTGAACGAAAAGACAAGAAATCTGAACATGGCATCATTCGTGGTTCGCATATCGTCATGCATGTTGCCCGGAATGTTCAACGCATCAACCGGAGACAAGCCATGCAGACCTTATCAGAACTTTCGCGGCGCACTTTGCTCGGGTCGATCCCGACACTCGGGGCGGCGGCCATTCTGACGGGGGCCATGCCGGTGCAGGCCGCACCGATGCAGAACCCGTCCATGCGCGCCATCCATCGCTTCGGCATTGGCGCCATGCGCGTCACCGTCATTGATGACGCAAGGTTCACATTCCCGGCGCCGATGTTCGCCGTCAACCAACCCGAAGGAACAGTCACGCCGTTTCTGGAAAAATACGGCCTGCCGACCGAAACGGTCAGCCTGCACATGCAGGTCACCTATATCGAAAGCGGTGCGCGCAAGATCCTGCTCGATACCGGTATGGGAGATATGTCCTTTCCCGGAAACGAGCCGGACAACGGACGTCTGCTGTCGGGATTGAGCGTGATCGGGGTTTCACCCGAAGACGTGACCGACGTCATTCTCAGTCACGGGCATCCCGATCATATCGGATCGTGCAGCGTAAACGGCGCGCCGCTGTTCAAGAATGCGCGCTATCATCTGCCGCCGAACGAACTGGAATTCTGGACCCAGAAACCGGATGAAGAACAAAACTTCATGAACCTGATGCTTGCGTTCGGCAATGCACAGCTCGAACCGGTGCGCGGGCTGATCCAGCCTTATGCCGACGGCGACGAAATCGTGCCAGGCATCACGGCGGTTTCCGCTCCGGGGCATACGCTCGGCCACCACGCGTTCATGATCCGCGATGGCGATGACGCCTTGCTGCATCTGATGGATGCTGCGGTGCACTATCTCGTGGGACCCGAAGAACCAGACTGGGCGCTGGCCGTCGAAATGGATGCAACAGCCGCCGCAGACACGCGCCGCAAACTGTTCAGGCAAGCGGCCGAGCAAAACCTGATGGTTGCCGGATATCATTTCCCGTTTCCCGGCATCGGCAAGATCATCCCGCAGGACAACGCCTGGCGATTTGTTCCCGTGCAAACCGCCTGACGCGCGGCTCAACATCGAAAAAGGACGTTCATGCGATGCGGAAAACACTGGTTCTGGTGCTGACCCTCATGTTGACAGGAAGGGCGATGACGCTGGCCTTTGTTCACCGCGCAGGCGGTGCAGGGGTCGGCGACCCGCCTCTGGCGTGGCTGATGCCGCTGATTGGCGACGCGGTTGTCGGGCTTTCGGGTCTGGCGGTCGCATATCTGATCTGGACCCGGCGCGGTCTGGCCATCTGGACCGTGATCGTGGTCTGGAACGCGATTGCGATCTGGGATGCGATGTCGGCCTTCATCATTCACCTGACCGTACCCTGGCCTGCGTTCTTCATGGTGCAGATTTTCGGGTCGTCGATGTTTTTCCTGGCCTCTGCAATGCATCTGGTCATTCTGCTTCTGGTCCTGCGCGATCCGCTCCGCTCGGAATTGATAAAGGAAAACGCGGGCCGGTGGTGAGACAACCAATGCCTGCTTCCGATTGACGCCACGGGCGGAGCACCGTCCAATCCGCCCCCGACACGACCACGACAAAGCCCGCCAGAGGCATCGGCAGATCGTCAAACCGCGGCCCTTCAACGGCACAACTTCGCGCCCAATTGCCTGACACCCTCCTAATCCGCTTCTGTAAGCGCTTGATTTTCAACGTCCGCTCACCTGTCGCGGCGTGGGACATCTCCGCACCCCCTTGGCAGCCCCTCCAATCCCATCCATATAGCTGCAAAGATTTCATGAAAGGATCAGAACCATGGATTTGGGATTGTCCGCCGCCCCCGCCCCCGCCGACCTGATCAAGGACAGCACCGAGGCGACCTTCATGGCCGACGTGGTCGAAACCAGCCAGACCGTACCCGTGATCGTCGATTTCTGGGCGCCATGGTGCGGCCCCTGCAAGACCCTCGGCCCGATGCTCGAAGAGGCGGTCAAGGCCGCCAAGGGCGCGGTAAAGATGGTCAAGGTCAACGTGGACGAGGCCCAGATGCTGGCCGGGCAGTTGCAGATCCAGTCGATCCCGACCGTCTACGCTTTCTGGCAGGGCCAGCCCGTCGACGGCTTTCAGGGCGCGCAGCCGAAATCGGAAATCACTGCCTTCGTCGAACGGGTGATCAAGGCAGGCGGCGGTGAAAGCCCCGAAGACGGCCTGAACGAAGCGGTCGAAGCCGCCGAAGAGATGCTGTCCGAAGGCGCGGCGGTGGACGCCGCGCAGACCTTTGCCGCCATTCTCGAGGAACAGCCCGCCCATGCCGCCGCCTACGGCGGCCTCGTGCGGGCCCACATCGCCATGGACGATCTGGACCAGGCCGAGGCGATCCTGAACGGCGCGCCGGTGGAAATCTCGAAATCCCCCGAACTGGACGCGGCACACGCGCAACTGGAGCTGGCGCGGCAGGCGGCTGACGCCGGCCCCGTCGCCGACCTGCGCGCCGCGGTCGAGGCGGACGGCGACAATCACGAAGCACGGCTGGAATTGGCCAAGGCACTTCAGGCCAGCGGCGACACGGCGGCCGCTGTGGACGAACTGCTCGAACTGTTCCGCCGCGACCGCGACTGGAACGACGGCGCCGCCAAGACGCAGCTGTTCACGATCTTCGACGCGCTCAAGGCCAATGACCCGATTGTGCTGAACGGACGACGCCGTCTCAGCTCGATGATATTTGCCTGATGGCACGGGCGCGCTAGCTGACAGGATATGATAAAGGTGACTGACCTTCCCGGAACGATCCCGGTGTTTCCATTGCCGGGCGCGCTCCTGTTGCCGCGTTCCCGTCTGCCCCTGCACATCTTTGAACCGCGTTATCTTCAGATGCTGGATGATGCGCTGAAAACGCCCGACCGGCTGATCGGCATGGTGCAGCCCAACGAGGTGGCCGGGCGCAAGGGCAGCGGGTTGCACACCATCGGCTGCGCGGGCCGCATCACCCAGTTCTCCGAGACCGAGGACAACCGCTATCTGATCACCCTCAGCGGCATCTCGCGCTTCCGCGTCCTCAGGGAGATCGAAGGGTTCACCCCCTACCGCCGCTGCGATGTGGCCTGGGACGGGTTCGAACGCGATCAGGGCCAGACCGAGGAAGACACGGCCTTCAACCGCCCGGCCTTTCTGGACCTGCTGGGCCGCTATTTCGAGGCGCGGTCGCTGTCAGCGGATTGGGAAACGCTGAAAGAGGCCGAGGACGAATTGCTGATCAATTCGCTGTCGATGATGCTGGATTTCGATCCCGAGGACAAACAGGCGCTGCTCGAGGCCCCGTGCCTGAGCACGCGGCGCGAAACATTGGTGACGCTGATCGAATTCGACCTGCACGGTGGAGAAGGGGATATGCTGCAATGAACCCGAAGGCCGATCGCCGGATGCTCGAGGCGCTGGTTTGCCCGCAGACCCACGCCACGCTGCGCTATGACGCCGAGGCGCAGGAACTGATCTCGGAAAATGCCGGGCTGGCCTATCCGATCCGCAATGGCATTCCGGTGATGCTGGTCGACGAGGCGCGCAAGATCGACTGACCGGGCGGTGGGCAGATTGCCCACCCTACAGCGGCACGCCCCGCATCAGCCGTGGCAGATCGCCGGTCAAACCCGCCGCCTCGCGAATGAATGCGCGCCGTAGGGTGGGCATTCTGCCCACCACCCCCATGCCCAGGTCGCGCAGGCCGCGCACCAGTGCATTGTCGTTCGAAAACAGCCGGTTGAAACCGTCCGTCGCCAGCGCCAAGGCGGTGTTGTCAAAGCGCCGCCATGCCTCGTAACGGGCCAGAACCGCGATGCTGCCGGGGTCTTCGCCCCGGCGTGTGGCGTCGGTGATCACCTCGGCCAATGCCGCGATATCGCGCATCCCCGCGTTCAGCCCCTGACCGGCAATGGGATGCACTCCGTGGGCGGCATCGCCGATCAGCGCCGTGCGCTGCGCCACCAGCCGCGCCGCCAGCGACAGCGACAGCGGATAGGTGAACCGTTTGCCCGTCAGGCCGATCTCGCCCAGAAAATCGCCAAAGCGGGGGCGCAGCATGGTGAGGTATTCGCCGTCCGGCAGGGCGTGAAAGGCGGCGGCCGTTTCGGTCCGCTCGCTCCAGACGATGGAACTGACATTGCCGGGCAGCGGCAGGATGGCAAGGGGGCCGGGCGGCATGAAGAACTGGTGGGCAATGCCGTGATGCGGCTTTTCATGGGTGATGGCGCAAACGAGGGCGGTCTGGCCATAGTCCCAGCCCGTGCGCGTGATGCCTGCGCGGCTGGCCGTGCCACTGCCGCGCCCGTCGGCTCCGACCAGCACCGCGCCGGTCAGCGCCTTGCCCGAGGCCAGCGATACCGTGACGCCGCCGGGCGTCGCGTCCTGCGCTGTCACTGTTTCGCCAGCCAGATGTGTTACGCCAACGGTCGCCTCCATCGCCTGCAGCAGGGCGCGGCGCAGGTGGCGGTCCTGCACCATGTGGCCCATCGGGCCTTCCTCGATCTCGGCATGGTCGAAATGCATGAAAAAGGGCGAGGGGCCTTCGCCCGCGCGCCCGTCGCTGACCTTGATTTCAAGGATTGGTTGGCTGTGATCCGCCACCGCGTCCCAGACACCAATGCCCGCCAGCAGACGCCGCGAGGTCAGCGCCACCGCATAGGATCGCCCGTCAAACCCCGCCTTCTTGCGGATCTTCTCGCTCAACGCGTCGATCACCGTCACGCTGTGCCCGCTTTGGGCCAGCGCAAGGGCGAGGATCGGGCCGGACAGGCCGCCGCCGACGATCAGGATATCGCTGTCTCTGCTCATGGGGGCACTATGGCGGGTGGCTTGGGATTGTCCATGCGTTGCGACGTCGCTACCGTCGCGCATAACGAGCAGCGGAGAAGTGATGATGCAGGACTGGCTGAGCAAGAGCGCATGTGATCTGGGGCGCGCCATCGGGGCGGGCGAGGTGGACCCGGTCAACCTGGCGCACGCGTTTTTCGAGCGGATCGAGGGGCACGCGCTCAGGGACCGGATCTATGCCCGCCTGACCAAGGACCGCGCCATGGCCGAAGCGCGCGCGGCCTCGGACCGGGCGCGTGCGGGGCAACGCCTGTCCTTGCTGGACGGGGTGCCGATCAGCTGGAAAGACCTGTTTGACACAGCCGGTGTCGGCACCGAGTCGGGATCGAAACTGCTGGAAGGGCGCGTACCGGACCGGGACGCCGTTGTGCTGCAAAACGCCGGTGCCGCAGGGCTGGTGTGTCTGGGCAAGACCCATATGAGCGAGCTGGCCTTTTCCGGGCTGGGCTATAACCCGTCCACCGCGACGCCGCCATGTGTGAATGACGCGGATGCGGTGCCGGGGGGCTCTTCCTCGGGGGCGGCGGCCTCGGTCGCCTTCGGGCTGGCCCCGGCGGCGATCGGATCCGACACCGGCGGATCGGTGCGCATCCCGGCGGCCTGGAACGACCTTGTGGGGATGAAGACCACCCATGGCAGGCTGTCGCTGGAAGGGTGCGTGCCGCTCAGCCTCAAGTTCGACACGGTCGGCCCCCTGACGCGCTCGGTCGAGGATGCCGCCCTGCTTACCGCCGTGATGCAGGGTGCGCCCGCGCCGGATTTGCGCGGTGCGTCCCTGAAGGGGCGGCGGTTCGCGGCGTTGCAGACTTCGGTGCTGGAGGATGCGCGCGACGCCCCGATGGCCGCCTATGAGACCGCCATCGAACGGCTGCGCGACGCCGGGGCGCGGATCGATCCGCTGGAGGTGCCCGCGGTGGCCGATGCGCTTGCGCTGGCAGGGCCCTTGCTGCCGGGCGAAGTCTATGGGTTGTGGCGCGACGTGATCGAGGCCAACCCGGAGGCGATGTATGTCGAGATCCTCGAACGGTTCCGGCTGGGCAAGAGCTTCAGCGCGCCCGATTACAGTGCGGCCTGGGCCAGGCTGGACGTCGCGCGCACGGAATGGGATGCCGCCACCGCCGCCTATGACGCGGTGCTGGCACCCACGGCCCCGATCCTGCCGCCGAACCTTGAGCGGCTGAACGCGGATGGCGATTATTACAAGACGGAAAACCTGCTGGCCCTGCGCAACACCCGGATCGGCAACCTGTTGGGCATCTGCGCGCTGACCCTGCCCACGGGCGTGGCCAGTTG
>CAZITF010000132.1:0-7392 GCA_964542095.1 uncultured Rhodobacterales bacterium | reverse complement strand
CCAAGGCGCAAGGCTGATCTGAACAGCCAGCGCGGTTCTCCGAGTGCGCTCCGACCCATACAATCGACTGAACGCAGGTCATTTTTCAGAGCAATGCGCCCCCGGCTGGATTGGCTGTCTGGGCGATGGGCCATGTATTTTTCGCAGATACATGTGCTAGAGTCGTGGCTGCCAAAAGCGAGAGAACGGTCCATGCGGCGCGAATACCTGTCGATCAACACAGACGTCTGGAATGCCGACGCGGCCAACTGGGTCGAATTCGCGCACCGTCAGTGGGGACTGGAAACTCCGGAATGGGGCACATGGAACAACCCCGACGAGGGGCTCAACCTACTTCCTCGCGACATGACGAACATGGACGCGCTGGAACTGGGCTGTGGCACGGGCTATGTGTCTTACTGGATGTCTCGGCGCGGAGCGCGGGTGACGGCCATCGATATGTCGACCGAACAGCTGGTGACCGCCCGCCAGCTCGCGGAAGAACACCACGCAACGATCAGATTTATCGAGGGAAATGCCGAAGCCACCGGACTGCCTGATGCCTCATTCGATTTTGTGATTTCGGAGTATGGCGCATCCATCTGGTGCCCTCCTGAAAAGTGGTTGCAAGAGGCCTGGCGATTGCTTCGTCCGTCCGGACAATTGGTTTTTCTGGGAAACCATCCGCTGTCGCTGATCTGCGCGCCCCTCGATGGATCGCCCGCGAACCGGACATTGCATCGGCCCTACCGTGACATGTGGGGGGCAGACTGGACGGAGGTTGAGTTTGAACCGTCGGGCATATGTTTCAACCTGACGATGTCGGGCTGGATGGATCTGTTCGCGGATATCGGTTTTCATGTGACCCGGTATCACGAACTCTATGCGCCTGAATGGGCATCAGGCACCCGCGCGGCAGTGCCCGCAGACTGGGCCAGGACCTATCCGGTGGAACAGGTTTGGCAGCTGAAAAAGCCCGAATGACGCCCTTTGCGGCTCGGGCGGCACTTTCCACTGTCTCGATCTCCAAACCCCGGGCCATGAAATCCAATTCCCTGCCGCGGTGACACCTAGATCTTCTTGTAGATGCGTCTGCTGTCTCCCTTGGGAATGAGTTTGCGGTTTTCGTCCAGCGACTCGTCCCCGAATGCCACGATGAACGCGCCGGATTTCAGTGTATCGACCAGGCGTTCTTCGAACCGCTTTTCAATCTCGTTGTCGGAAATGGGGCAGTAGAAAAACACCACATCATAGCCGCCGTAGTCAAAGTCGAGACAGTCCTGAACAAAGATATCCCTGGACAGACCATAGCGTTGGCGTCCGGTTTCGATCATGCGCTCGGACAGGTCAAATCCGTGAATGCAGTCAAAGACAAAGCGGTCCGTCCGGCCCAACAAGTGCACATTGCGCCCCGTGCCGCATCCAACTTCGAGGAACGAACAGGGCCTGTGGCGCAACTCGCTGTGCTTGTAATCAACGTCTGCGCTCAGAATGTTTTCCAATTCCAGAATGGCATTCAGAAAGTCGTCCAGATCAACCGGGACGTACCCGTATGACCCTTCGGGCACATCACTGTCATTGAGATCAAGCTGCGCGAAATGATCGATTGCGGCTTTGTAAAGCTTGTTCTTGTCCAAGGCTTTCGGCAGGTTTGCGGCAAGGGATTGCGCATGCTCCAGCGCGTCAGACAGGTGATCGTCCTGCATGATTTCTTCAAATCGTTTCATATTGATCAGGCTTTCCTCGCAAACTTCTTGCCCGCGCGTTCAGGTATAAAGCGATGGCACCCCAAGCTGTGCGTGTACGTTGTTCACCGATGCGGCATCCATCCCCAATCCTTGCGCCAGCGAATGCAGGTACTTTGCCTCGACCTGAGAATCCAGATCAATGGCCAGCAGCGACATCGCATAGACCTGCGGGCCCAGACCGTTGGGCACGTCTGACACCAGCGCGTTCACATCCACGGGCCGCTGCATTTCGGCGCGCACAAAGGCCGCTTCTTCGGCATCCACATCGCCACCCAGCTGGCCCATCAGTTTTTCCTGCTCGCCGTCATCCAGTTTGCCGTCGGATTTTGCAGCCTGGATCATCGCGCGCAACATCAGTGCGGCCGCGGCCTCCTGATCGGCAGTGGGTTCGATGGGGTCTTGCGGGGTCTGATCAAAAGCGGAATTCAGCACGTCACCAAAGCTCGCGTTGTTGCTGGCCGGGCGCTGGCCCATGGCACCGCCAAGCGCACCCAGCAGGCCACCGGCGCCCGCGCTGCCCGCAAGACCGCCCAACATGTCCTGCAAACCGCCACCCTTGCCACCGCCACCGAGATTCTCGAGCAAACCGCCAAGGCCGCCCGAACGTCCGCCCTGCGCACCGCCCATGAGCCCCCCCAGCATGTCCTGCAAGCCCCCGGCGCCGCCTTGTGTGCCGCCCGCAAGACCGCCCAGCAGTCCGCCAAGTCCGCCACCGGCCGTCTGCGCGCCACCGCGGTTTTTCATCATCGAATTCGCGCCTTTGGCCACGGCCACGCCGATGGCCACTTTGGCCAGGGTTTTCATCAAGCTCATGGGATGCTCCTTTGGTCTGTCTCTCGAATCAATACCCGTTAACCTTTGCACGAAACGCGCACCCTGCCGCGGGGAATGTTCGGCGGGAATTGACATCGCCGCCAAAGGACGCGCCAAGTGCCGGGATGACCCGCAAGAGCCACATCGATCTGATCGGCGCCGTCGCGCTGACTGCCTTTGCCCTCAACCTCGCGCTGAACCAGGTGGTGGTGAAAGTGTCGAATGGCGGGTTTCAGCCTGTGTTCATGGCCGCATTGCGATCGGTCGGGGCGGGCATGGTCCTGGTGATCTGGATGAAGGCGCGCGGTGTTCCGCTGCGCCTGCCACGAGCCAGCGCTTGGGCGGGCGTTCTGTCTGGCACCCTCTTTGCCGTTGAATTCATACTTCTTTTCAACGCGCTGGACCTCACGACTGTCTCGCGGGCCTCGATCCTGTTTTATGCGATGCCGATCTGGCTGGCGCTGGCCAGCCACGTGTTGTTGCCGGGCGAACGGCTTTCTGCGCTGCGTGTTCTTGGCATGGCGCTGGCGATGGGGGGTGTGATTCTGGCCGTGGCGGATCGCGGGTCCGGGCAGGCCAGCCTTTTGGGCGATCTTCTGGCAATCGGAGCGGGCATGTGCTGGGCCGGAATTGCGCTTTGTGTACGCATAACCCCGCTGAGTGCGGTGCCTGCGGCCCAGCAATTGTTATGGCAATTGTTGATTTCGGCCCCGCTGTTGCTGGTGGCCGCGCTGTTCTTTGGCGATCTGATCCGCGACCTGGAACCGATCCACATCGCGGGCCTGATCTACCAGATCCTTGCCATTGCCAGCTTCGGGTTTCTGTTCTGGTTCTGGCTGCTCAAGATCTATCCCGCTTCGGGCGTTGCTTCGTTCAGCTTTCTGTCTCCGGTGTTTTCGGTGCTGCTGGGCTGGCTGATCCTGGGCGAGCGGATTGGCCTGAGCATCTGGGTGGCCCTTGCTCTGGTCGCCGTCGGCCTTGTGCTGATCAACCGCCGCTAGGTGCCGCAGAAGGTGGCGGGCACGATTTCCTGCTGTGTCGGCGGGCGGTGCAGGTCGGGGTCAGTCGAGCCGAACGGCGTGGAGAGTGCCGCCATCAGCCGCTCGAACGGGGCCATGTCGCCTGCGACGGCGGCTGCGATCATTGCTTCGATCCGGTGATTGCGCGGGATGACCTGCGGGTTTGTTGCCGCCATCAGATCCGCATCCGGCATGCGCGCCTGCCATCGCGCGGCCCACATGTCAAAAGCATCGCGGTCGGTAAACTGGTCGCGGGCGTTGTCAGTGCCGAGGGCGGCGAAGGTGTTGGTGAAATCCGCCCCCTGCGCCTCCATCATGGCCAGCAATGCCTCGATCAGCGGCTGATCGTCCGCACTTGCGTCCTGCAACCCGATCTTGGCCCCGAAGCGGCGCAACCATGCGCTCTGCAACTGCCCCGGCATGGCGTGCACGATGGCCGTTGCCTCCTGAACCGCCTGTTCCTTGTCCTCGAACAACTGGATCAGCGCGGTGGCCAGTTGCGCCATGTTCCACACGGCGATGCGCGGCTGGTTGCCATAGGCATAGCGCCCCGTCCGGTCGATGGAGGAAAACACGCGCCCCTCGGCATACGCATCCATGAAGGCGCAGGGGCCATAGTCGATGGTTTCGCCCGAGATGGTGCAATTGTCGGTGTTCATCACGCCGTGGATAAAGCCGACGGACATCCAGGACGCGACCAGCTCGGCCTGCGCGGCACAGACCGCCCTGAGCAGGCCCATCGGCCCGTCCGCTTGCGGCCAGTGGCGCGCGATGGCGTAGTCGGTGAGGGTGCGCAGTTCGTCTATATGGCCGCGATGGGCAAAGACCTGAAAGGTGCCGACGCGCAGGTGGCTGGCAGCTACGCGCGTCAGCACGGCACCCGGCAGTGGCCCTTGTTCGCGCAAGACAGGATCGCCCGTTGCCACCGCCGCCAGCGCGCGTGTCGTGGGAATGCCAAGGGCATGTATGGCCTCGCTCACCACATATTCGCGCAGCACAGGGCCCAGCCATGCCCGACCGTCGCCCATACGCGAATAGGGGGTCGGTCCGGAGCCTTTCAACTGGATGTCGCGGCGGATGCCCTGGCTGTCGATGACTTCGCCCAGCAGGATCGCGCGCCCGTCGCCAAGCTGCGGATTGTAGCTGCCGAACTGGTGTCCGGAATAGAGTTGGGCCAGCGGCGCCGCCCCGTCAGGCACGGTGTTTCCGGCAAAGATGTCCGCGTCGGGGGTGCTGATGCCCAGATCGCTCGCCAACTCTTCGTTCCAGGCCAGCATGGCGGGCGCAGAGACGGGTGTGGGGTCAAGGCGCGTGTAGAACGCGCCGGGCAGGGCGGCATAGCTGTTGTCGAAGGGAATGTGCAGGGTCATGCGCCACACATAAGCCGGAACGCGTCGATTTCCTAGAAGGTGCGCGTCATCAGGTGATGGCCGTCGCGCAAGCCGAATCCCGCGCGGCGATAAAGCCGTTGGGCGGATTTGTTGGACGCGTTCACCTCGAGATGCAGCGCCTTGAGGCCGACACCCGCAAGGGCGCGGGGCAGGGCGATCAGAACTTCGCTGGCGATGCCGCGCCCACGCACGCCGGGACGCACATAGAGTTCGTCCACGAACCCGTCCATGCCCGCGAATTCAATCGACCAGCCGAAGGAGACAACGATATAGCCGATGGGCGCGCGGGGCGGGCCAATCAGATAGGCGGCGCCGTGCGGGCTGCCCTCGAGCAGGGGTTGGACCGCATTTAGGCGTTGTTCGTCGGTCAGGCTGATGCCCGCTTCGCTGTGGAAGGATGTGACCAGCGGAATCAGGCGGTCGAAGTGGTCCGTGTTGGCGAGGGTCAGAATAGCGCTCATGAAAGAGGTTCCCCTGCCGTCCAAAGGGCGGCACGTGTGAGGTCGGCAACGTCGAAACACGATCTGCGGTCAGACAATCCCCTGGCCTCCTTTAATCGGTCGCGTTGCACCGAATGTGTCCAGACGACGGAGCGCACCATACCCCAGTTGTAGTTGCTGTGCGGATGAGGGCGCCAGAATGTCGGATCAAAAAATGCGTCGCTTGTTGTCCGTCCCAGCAGATATGTGCGGGACACTGCATCATAGGTTGCAACTTCGTCTCCCACAGCGATACCATCTCTGAATGCGATGTCCTCGGTGGCCCATCTGGCGCATACGGATCGGGATGTGCCCGGGTGCGTCTTAACCAATTGATCCACAAGGTCAGAATGATTGGCTGTCAGGAAATGAACGCCATCCATGGCTCTGGCAAGACCAACCTGCCGGCGGTGAAAAAAGTCCTTGAAAACAGCACTTTTTGCGCCGCATCGCACCATCCGGAGTGTCATAACCGGGCCAGACGTACGGTCAACAGGGCAAAAAATCCGTCCGCGTCCAGATCGCCGATGAACAGGGCGTTGGGCGCGCGGTTCGTCACACCCCACCAATCGGCAACGGTCATGCCGAGTGTCAGTTCGGATTGCGTTTCGATCTCTACATTCACGCGCCGCCCGGTGAACAGGTCGGGGCGGATCAGGTAGGCAGTGACGCAGGGATCATGCAGCGGCGCGCCCGCAGAGCCGTATTTTTCCTTATCGAAACGTTCGAAAAATTCGGTCATTTGGGCGACGGCAATACCGACCGGAGAGCCAAGCGCACGAAATGCGTCGTTGCGGGGTTTGGTCACCAGTGCCTTATGCGTGACGTCGAGCGGCATGACCACGAGATCAATGCCACTTTTGAATACGATATCAGCGGCTTGTGGATCGACGTAGATGTTGAATTCTGCCGCTGGCGTGATGTTGCCGACTTCGAAATAGGCCCCCCCCATGAGAACAATCTGCCGAATGCGCCCGGCAATATCCGGCGCTTTCTGCAAGGCAGTGGCAATGTTGGTCAACGGTCCGAGCGGACAAAGCGTCACGCTGCCTGCCGGTTCGCGGCGCAGCGTGTCGATGATCCAGTCGACCGCGTGGCCGTCCTGCAAGGACATTGTCGGGTCCGGCAGGTCAGGGCCGTCAAGACCGGTTTTTCCATGCACATGTTCGGCGGTGACGAGATCACGGCCAAGCGGTCGGTCGCACCCGGCATAGACAGGAACATCAACTTTTCCCGCTAACTCACAGACAATACGCGCATTTTTAGCCGTCAGGTCAAGCGGGACGTTGCCCGCGACAGCCGTAATGCCCAGCACATCAAGGTCCTCGGGACTGGCGAGCGCCAGCAAAATGGCAACGGCATCGTCCTGACCGGGATCGGTGTCGATGATGATCTTGCGCGGGGCCATGTGTTTCTCCTGCTCGGGTTTGGGCAAGGTGGTGCCTTTGCCCGGACTTGTCCAGAATGTGCGGGCGGGGTCAACGGGACCGTGATGCCTTTTCCGAGGCCTTAACCACGTTCCACAGCGCGTCCATTTCCTGCAACGTGCTGTCCTCGGGGCGTTTGCCGCGCGCCGCCAGGGCCGCCTCAACCGCGCCGAAACGTCGGGTGAACTTTGCGTTGGTGCGGCGCAGGGCCTCTTCGGGGTCGATGTCGAGGTGGCGGGCGAGGTTGGCGATGACGAACAGGAGGTCGCCCATTTCATCGACCATTTCGTCCTGGCCCATCGTATCGCGCGCCTCGACCAGTTCGGCGGCCTCTTCGGTGATCTTGTCGATGACGTGACTGACGTCGGGCCAGTCAAAGCCCACTCGCGCGGCGCGCTTTTGCAGTTTCAACGCGCGCAGCAGCGCGGGCAGGTTCATGGCGATCCCGTCCAGCGTGCCGCGCTGCGCCTTGTCCTTGCGCTCGGCGGCCTTGATCGCCTCCCAGTCGCGGGTCTGCTGTTCGGCGGACTTGTCGC
>CAZITF010000131.1:0-7412 GCA_964542095.1 uncultured Rhodobacterales bacterium | reverse complement strand
TGGGTCCGCCCGATCCGTTGCTGCCGTCACGATCCGCCATGAGGTTGCCTTTAGCACACCCATTAACGATGGGGACGGCGAGGCATTCCATTCTGTCGTCGTCGACCAGATGATTGCCAGGGATGCTGAATTCAAGAAACAACTACGCAGATACGATGGCTGGATCACACGGCCACCCTACTTGTCAAATTGGGGCAACGCGCGGCAAATTAACGTCCGGGCCACATTTCAAGAAGCTATTTCGTTGTTTGGACAAACTGGCTTTCGCCGCGCAATGGTCGCATACTGGTATGAGGCATTGCTGCGTATGAGAGATCGCGGAACGCGCAGTTTATTCGCACGTTTTCACAACTATGATGCGACATCTGAAGTGTTCCGGCACTTGCGTGAAACACGACAGTTCCGCACCATTCTGCACGAGAAAACCGATGGATATCACAACAACAAAGGTTCACCCGCCATGACCACCCCCAAAATCGCCCAAAAGGCCCCCTATCCCGTCGAAGTCGAAGCCGGAAAAACCTATTTCTGGTGCGCTTGCGGGCATTCCGCGAACCAGCCGATCTGCGATGGATCGCACAAGGACACCGGCATGAACCCACAAAAATATTCCGCCGAAGAAAGCAAGAAAGTCTTTTTCTGTGGCTGCAAAGCGACCGGCAACAGCCCGCTCTGCGACGGGTCGCACTCGAAACTCTAGGCTGAAAACGTAAGGCGCAGGTGTCCTGCGCCGCCCCTTCATCCACCACATACTTGCAATTTGACATTAATGTTCTATATTTGTTCTCAACATCGAGAACGGAGAACACGCATGTCCTATCACGCGCATCAGCCAGGCCTTTTCGACCCCGCCCAGGGCGCGTTGCCGATCAAGACGCCCGAAGCCGCGACGGAAAAGCAGATCGCCTTTGCCCGTGCGCTTGCCGTCAGGACCGGAGAGACGCTGCCAACGGCATTGTTTCGCAACAAAACGGGCCTGTCCGCGTGGATCGACCGCGTGAAACAAGCGCCTGCCGGCAAGTTTTCGGCCTATCCCAGCGCCAGGCAGGTGCAGTTTGCCGAACGGATCGCCCGCCTGAAACGCCGCCAGATCCCTGCGGAGTGCTTCAAGGACAAGGTGATGATGTCGCGCTGGATCGACGGGAACAAACCGCGCTGAGCGCACGCCTGCGGCGCAATGCCCCTTTGGCCGCGATCCCGTCTGCCCTATCTGTCAGTCATGACAGATGAAACCCGCGTTCTTTACAATGCCGACTGCCCGGTTTGCAGTTTCGAGATCAACCACTATGCCGCTTACGCTGACCGCTCCGGTCTGCCCATCCGGTTCGAGACCGCTTCATGGAAAAGGCGCAAAGTATTTCAGAGGCGAAACTGGCGGCCAAGGTGGGTCAGGCGCTACAGGTCATCGTGGACGAGGTGGACGACGAGGCCGCGACTTGCCGCACCAAGGCCGACGCGCCCGAGATCGACGGCAACCTGTTCCTTGACGAGGGATTTGAAGCGTTGAAGCCCGGCGATATCGTGACGGTCGAGGTGGACGAGGCGGGCGAGTATGATTTGTGGGGGCGGTTGGTTTAGGCGCTGGAACAGAGGGGCCAAGTTGGCTGTGAGGTACGCGGTGCGGGCGCTGCGATCGTTTGCCACAATGGAACCGCACAGCGCGGATCAGAGGCGAGCGAAGCGCAGAACTATCGCCATCTTGCGGACTGCCGATGGACCGACGCTGCACCGGGTCTACCGTGGCTGTGAATTCAACGACATCAACCCACTTGAAGTGATCGGCTTGTCCAGTGGTCCGATGTTCGCAACGCGTCGTGCCTATGGCAGCCGTACTTTGGCCGACTCTTTGGGCCAACCGTCTTCGTCGTAACCTTCGCAAAGTTCGGAACCGGAATTCCTATCTTCTCTGTAGTCCTTTGCAAGGCGTTCACATGTCCAATTCAGGATGTGCTCTCGTTCTGCGACCTTTTCGTCAGGAACTGCGTCGGGTGTGCAAGAAGAAATCGCGAAGGCCAGCAAGGCAAAAATGTGCTTCATAGTAAAGAATTAGCATATTGGCACCGTTGTTATCCAGCGCTCCAAGCCGTGGTTCGGCACTTTCTCCTTCTTCATTCCGGGCCGGACATGGCAAGAATAGCCTGAACCCCAAAGCCAGCCCTGAACGGAGACCCGCCATGACAACCCCAAAAATCGCCCAAAAGGCCCCCTATCCCGTCGAAGTCGAAGCCGGGAAAACCTATTTCTGGTGCGCCTGCGGGCATTCCGCGAACCAGCCGTTCTGCGATGGATCGCACAAGGACACCGGCATGAACCCACAAAAATATTCCGCCGAAGAAAGCAAGAAAGTCTTTTTCTGTGGCTGCAAAGCGACCGGCAACAGCCCGCTCTGCGACGGGTCGCACTCGAAACTCTAGGCTGAAAACGTAAGGCGCAGGTGTCCTGCGCCGCCCCTTCATCCACCACATACTTGCAATTTGACATTAATGTTCTATATTTGTTCTCAACATCGAGAACGGAGAACACGCATGTCCTATCACGCGCATCAGCCAGGCCTTTTCGACCCCGCCCAGGGCGCGTTGCCGATCAAGACGCCCGAAGCCGCGACGGAAAAGCAGATCGCCTTTGCCCGTGCGCTTGCCGTCAGGACCGGAGAGACGCTGCCAACGGCATTGTTTCGCAACAAAACGGGCCTGTCCGCGTGGATCGACCGCGTGAAACAAGCGCCTGCCGGCAAGTTTTCGGCCTATCCCAGCGCCAGGCAGGTGCAGTTTGCCGAACGGATCGCCCGCCTGAAACGCCGCCAGATCCCTGCGGAGTGCTTCAAGGACAAGGTGATGATGTCGCGCTGGATCGACGGGAACAAACCGCGCTGAGCGCACGCCTGCGGCGCAATGCCCCTTTGGCCGCGATCCCGTCTGCCCTATCTGTCAGTCATGACAGATGAAACCCGCGTTCTTTACAATGCCGACTGCCCGGTTTGCAGTTTCGAGATCAACCACTATGCCGCTTACGCTGACCGCTCCGGTCTGCCCATCCGGTTCGAGGATCTGAACCGCGACGTGTTGGAGGATTGGGGGCTGACCCGGGATGCCGCGGCGCGCCGGCTTTATGTTCTGAAGGAAGGGCAGATGTTTTCAGGAATCCCGGCCTTCATCGTGCTGTGGCAGGACATGCCGCGCTATCGCTGGCTGGCGCGGCTGGTTTCGCTGCCGGGACTGCACCGGCTGGCCTGCCTCACCTATGACCACGTCCTTGCGCCGCTGATCTATCGCTGGCATCTGCGTCGCCTTGGCGCCACGTCAACACAATCGTGACGATTGCGAGCCTAGACTGAGTCCCCAACCCTTGTCAGTCTGAACCCATGGCCTATCCCTATTCCTTGCGCGAAACCATTGCCGATGCCTCGATCCACGTGCTTGGGGTGCTGCTCGCGCTGAGCGCGGGCGTCGCCCTGCTGATCCATGTGGCACAGACCCAAGACCCGGCCCAGATCGCCGCCACGGGCGTCTATGCAGGGTTCCTGTTCATTTCCTTTATCGCATCCGCCCTTTACCATCTGCTGCCGGGCGAGGCGCAGCGCCCGCTGTTTCGCCGCATCGATCACGCAGCGATTTACCTCAAGATTGCAGGGACTTACACGCCGCTGGTGGTGTTGATCGGTTCGGCCTTTGCCTATGTGGTGCTGGCGGGTGTGTGGCTGGCGGCGCTGGCAGGTGCCGTGGCCAAGCTCAGCTTTTGGGCGGCGGATGCGCGCGGGTCGTTGCCGGTCTATCTGGGAATGGGCTGGGCGAGCCTGCTTTTGGTCTGGCCCATGACACAGGCCTTGCCCGCAACGGCGGTCGGACTGATTGTCGGGGGTGGTGCCCTTTATACGCTGGGTACGCTTGTCTATCGCTATCCGCAGATGCGCTATCAGAACGCGGTCTGGCACGGGGCGGTGCTGGCCGCCTCTGCCTGTTTCTTTGTCGCCGTGTCGGTCAGCGTCTCAGCCTGAGCGGGCAGCCAGCGTGTCGAATTCATGGGCATTGCGGCAGTAATGCGGTGCGGCGGAAACGGTGCCAACCTGATCAGACAGCCACTTTTCGCAATTCTCTGTCTGCGTGCAGCCCGAGCAGCGCAGCACCAGGTCCGAGATGTCGGAAGGCGAAAGATCACCGCGCAACGCGATCTCTTGCAGGTCGAGCCCGCGCGCGCTTGCCATGTTGTCCACGAGGGTCGCGTGATGCCTGAGGCGGGTACTGGACATGAAAAACACTTCCTTCCAACTGGACAAGGTTGGTCCAAGGATGAACGGCGGCCCCAAAACCGTCCTTGATCCAGATCAAAGACTGTCAAGATAAGCGCGCAAGCAGGTCTGCACATGGCGAAACCGGTCCCCGCCCAGATGCTTGCCGCCATACCAGCGCGTCACCACGACGAGGTGATCGTACACCCCTTCCCGTTCGAGCATCCGCAGGATCACCATGCCCGCGCCCGCCTCGCCGTCATCGCCCTTGATCGGGCCACCCGCCCGCAGCCTCGCACCCCATGAGTTGTGGGTCGCCTTGGCGTAGGCGCAGTCGGACTTCAGTGCGGCTAGACCGGCATCAATTCCCGCCCGGTCGGTCACCGCGCGGCCCGAGACCGCATATTTCGATCCGCGATCCGTCACGACCCGGCCCAGCCTTTTCAAGGTAAGGTTTCCCGGACCAGACGGCACACGCGTCGCGTGTTAGACCAACAGTATTGAAAGAAACCTGATTTTCCTGTCACCGGATCTCTCCCATGCCCTTTTTCGACAGCTTTCCCCCGGCGGTATTCAACGCGATCGGGTTGGTCGGCTTTGCCCTGTATATCCTGAACTACAGCCTGTTGACCCTGCACTGGCGCGGCAGCAGCAGTGCAGCCTATTTTGCCATCAATCTGGTGGCGGCCAGCTGTGTGCTGATCGGGCTTGCGGCCAGTTTCAACCTGGCGGCCGCGTTGATCCAGATATTTTGGGTGGTCATGTCCTGCGTCGGCCTGTTCATGCGTCTGCGCCGAAACTTTGCACGCACCGCCTGAGGTGCGGGGCCTAAAGCCCCGCCGCCGTCCGCCGCACCGTCTCGACACGCTGGGAGTTGGGTGGATGCGTGCCCAGGAACCGGTCACCCGGATCGGGAATTCGGTTGAAGAATTCGGCCCCCTGAATGGGATTGTATCCGGCCCGCGCCGTGATCACCGTGCCAAGCGCATCCGCTTCCAGCTCGAAATCCTTGGAATAGGTCCGCGCGCCCACCTGCGCCCCAATCCGCTGCGCCGATTGCACCGCCGAAACGTCGCCCCCGGTGATCGAGGCCAGTCCACCAAAGATCACCGCACCCGCCGCCGCATTCTGCTTTTGGCGGGCGATGTGACCCTGGATGTGGTGTGCCGCCTCATGGCCCATGACAAAGGCGATCTCGTCGGCATTGCGTGCCTCGTCCAGCAGGGCCAGTGTAAAGACCAGAATGGGGCGTTGGTTGTCATCCAGCGTCTGAAACGCGTTGGCCGGCTGGTTGGGCCGGTCATCCACGAGAATCCGGAAGTCGCAGTTCACCCCACTGGTGCGCGCGCGGCATTCGCGCTCCGCGATCGGCTCGACCCGGTTCACGACATTGGCGAATGCCCGCGCCGTCTGGTCGCGCGTGCGCAACTGGTCGGGGACATTTGCCGGGGTCACCACCGGCCCCGTGGATGTCGGCGCCGTACTGACGACAGCATCGTCACATGCCGACACAAAGGTCAGGATTGCCAGGGCGGCCACAATTCGGATCATAAACGCATTCCTTCTTCAACCTCGCCAGCCGCCCGCCTGTATTGGAGGGCAGCCGACCTGCCTCTGAATATCACGCAAATATGCGGGTGACAGCCCCGATCAACCCGATGCCCGAAACGCGGCCCGCTCTTTGCAAAGCGGCGTACATGCCATAGCCTTGCCAAATGTTTACGATTGAACACGAATTCGACGCGACGGTGATCACGCTGGTGGACGAAGGGGCGGCCCCTCTTCAAGAGGATGTGATCGTCAACAGCTTTGCCGAATGTATCACCGTCGAACAGTTCGACCCGCGCACCGACACCGTGGTGCGCATCACGCTGTCACCCGAACAGGTGCGCGATCTGGCCGCCGCACTCGATCTGCCCGAAGGTGTCTATCAGCTGCGCCAGATCGACTGACAAGGGTCTGGAACCGTGATCTGTTTCTGCTAGCCTGCGCCCGAGTCAACGAAAGGTCCGCCCATGACAATCGGCACGCATATCCGCACCTATTTCAACGGTGCCTGGCATGACGAGGACGTGGCGATCATGCGCGCGGCAGACCATGGCAGTTGGCTGGGCACCACCGTGTTCGATGGCGCGCGCCATTTCGACGGGCGCGCACCCGACCTCGAACCCCACTGCGCCCGCCTCAACCGCTCGGCCGAGGCGCTGATGATCACCCCGACCCTGTCGAGCGACGAGATTGTCGACATCGCGCGCGAGGGCCTCAAGGCCTATGGCCCGGACGAGGCCGTCTATATCCGTCCGATGTACTGGGCCATTGACGGCGATGCGTCCGGTATCGTGCCGCAGCCGAACGCGACCGGCTTTGCCATCTCGCTCGAAGCCATCCCGATGGCCGACCGGAACGCCTCGACCACGCTTGGGCGCACCCGGTTCCGCCGCCCGGTGCTGGAGGACAACGTGGTCAACGCCAAGGCCGGCTGTCTCTATCCCAACAACGCCCGCATGTTGACCGAAGTGCGCGCGCGCGGTTTCGGCAATGCGCTGGTGGCGGATGCGATGGGCAACGTGGCCGAAAGTGCGACCGCCAACGTCTTTCTGGTCAAGGACGGTGCGGTGTTCACCCCGATCCCCAACGGCACGTTCCTGGCCGGGATCACCCGCGCGCGCCACATGGGCAACATGCGCGCTGACGGGATGGAGGTGCATGAAACCGTGCTCGGCTTTGCGGATTTCGCGGATGCCGACGAGGTTTTCCTGTCCGGCAACATGATGAAGGTCACGCCGGTGACGGCCTTTGAGGACGTGCAGTACCAGGTCGGCCCGGTCACCCGGCGGGTGCGGGAGATGTACTGGGACTGGGCCGCGACCACCTGAACACCCACAACTTTCCATTGCCTCTCGCCCCTTGGGCCGTCATGTTGGCCCACGCAGATCAAAAGGGGCCTGACATGCGCAAATTTCTAGTGGTTCTGGACGATAGCCGTGAGTGCCTGAATGCCATGCGTTTTGCCGCGATGCGCGCGGCGCATACCGGTGGGGGCGTGGCGATCCTGTCGGTGATTCCGCCGGATGAATTCAATCACTGGATCGGCGTCGGAGCCGTCATGCGCGAAGAGGCCCGCGAGCGGATCCATGCCCATTTCGAGGTCTTTGCCAAGTGGATGCGCGACAAGCAGGGCATCGAC
>CAZITF010000130.1:4720-7459 GCA_964542095.1 uncultured Rhodobacterales bacterium | reverse complement strand
GGCCGGATGGGTCGGACCATACGCTGGCCAAGCTGATCTGGGATCTGGACCGTGTGGACGGGCTGGAACGTATCCGCTTTACCACCAGCCACCCCAATGACATGAGCGACGATCTGATCGAAGCGCACGGCACCTGTTCCAAGCTGATGCCCTACCTGCACCTGCCTGTGCAGTCCGGCAGCGACAGGATCCTCAAGCGGATGAACCGCAGCCACACTGCCGACAGCTATCTGCGCCTGATCGAACGGATCCGCGCGGCCCGGCCCGACATTCTGATGTCCGGCGATTTCATCGTCGGCTTTCCCGAAGAGACCGAGGCCGATTTCCAGGCCACCCTCGACCTGGTGGAGGCGGTGAATTATGGCTATGCCTATTCGTTCAATTACTCGACCCGTCCGGGCACGCCCGCGGCGGAGCGCGCACAGGTTGACCCCGCCGAAGCCGACGACCGGTTGCAACGATTGCAGGCGCTGATCACACGCCAACAGCGCGCCATTCAGGACAGCATGGTCGGGCGCACCGTCAATGTGTTGTTCGAAAAGCCGGGACGCCTGCCGGGCCAGATGGGCGGCAAGAGCGAGTACCAGCATGCCGTCCACGTCGACGATGCGGACGTATCCGTCGGCGAGATCGCGCCCGTGAGAATCATCTCGGCTGCGACCAATTCCCTCGCAGGCAAGTTGGTGACGACCTAACGTAAACCGCAAAATGGGGTGTTAAGCGCCCGTTTTTGTTGAAACCCTCGACGTAGCCACGATATCTGGTGGTTTTCCCTTCACAGCCGCGTTTTCTTTGCTACACTCTGCGCCATAAGGTGGGCGTGTCGTACAGGCAATATATCGGCGCACCTGAACGCAGAAACACATAGTGATGTGCCCGCGCATATTAATGCGGGCGGTCCGGTGAAGGGGGTCAGTTCATGTTAAGAAAAAATGGGATGCTCAAATTCGCATTGGCGCTCGCCTGCGTATTGGGTGTGCTTGGCAACAGTGCATATGCACAGAATGTCGCGCGTGGCGAGCAGTCAGGGCGCATCCAGTGGGGGATCTGGATTGACCCCGACGGATGCATGCACTGGATGGCCGATGGCGGGATCGAGCAGGTTCAGGTGAACCGACTGGACCCGAAAACGGGCAAGCCGGTCTGCGTGCGCCAGAACACATGCTTTGTCGGCGATGCGGACACGATGTTTGCCACCGACAGTTCGAAACTGAACAGGAGTGCGCGTGACAGGCTGCGCAAGGTGTTTTCCCAGGAAGGCGTATTTGGTTATGCCGTCTATGGCCACACCGACAGCCGGGCATCGCAATCCTACAACCAGACGCTGTCAGAGCATCGCGCGCGCGCCGTGGCCAATGTGGGTCGCTCCGTGGGTGCGGTCATCGAGCGCGAAATCGGGTTTGGTGAAACCCAGCCCAAGGCATCCAATTCGACGGCCGCGGGCATGAAGAAGAACCGTCGCGTCGAAGTAATCTGCTACAGGTGGTAAAAATGGCTTCCAAAACACTTATTCCCGTCGCAATGGCTGTAGGCCTGCTATCTGCTTGCGCAGAACCAGGCACAGGTCTGAAAGCGTATTCCGGCCCGGACGACTACATTGCCATCGCAGCAGACCGGGGCGTCGATTCAACGGCATCTCGCAATGACAATGCGGGCATCGCGATCACGCCTGACGGCTGCCAGACATGGTATATCGACGATGGGGTAGAGGCGCGGGCGTCCAATCGTCTTGATCCGGTGTCGGGTCTGCCGGTGTGCAGCAGCGCTGCGGCCCCGGGCACTGTGATCGGCCCCTACCGTTCCGGTAGCGAAGGCGTCCGCGACCGTGTGCCACGCAAACCGGCCAATGTTCGCACCGAACAGGTGGCGGTGCGCAACACGGCGGGACAAGGCCGACCGGTCCACCCGGTCCAGCAGCCACATTACTGAGATTGGTGAAAAATTTCACAGACAGAACCGCGCGGGGACCTCTCGCGCGGTTTTTTTGTTGTTTTGCACATGCGTTTCTTGCCGCCCGCATCTAGGCTTGGCACCATGCCTGCGACTCACCCGAAAGGAACCTGCACTTGAGCACCGTCACCCTGACCGAAGCTCTGATTGAATTTCCCGACAACCGATTGCTGATCGACCTGTGCGGTCCCTATGACGGGCATCTCACGGCGATCGAGACTGCGCTGGACATCCAGATCGTCCGTCGCGGCAACGTTCTGGTTCTGCTGGGCGAAGAGGCGGCTCAGGCCCGTGCCAAGGAAGTGCTGCAAGCGCTGTACCTGCGCCTTGAAGGCGGCAAGGAGGTCGCTCCGGCGGATGTGGACCGCGAATTGCGCATGGGCGGGTCGGAACAGGGCACCGGTCCGCAGGACGGGGACCAACTGGAAATGCCGGTCGGCAACCGGATCGAGATCAAGACCCGCAAGAAACTGGTCGAACCCCGCACTGCCGCCCAGAAAGCCTATGTGCAGTCGCTGTTCGACAACGAACTGGCCTTTGGCATCGGCCCGGCGGGCACGGGCAAGACCTATCTGGCCGTCGCCGTGGGCGTGTCGATGTTCATCCAGGGTCATGTGGACAAGATCATCCTGTGCCGTCCCGCGGTTGAGGCAGGCGAGCGCCTCGGCTTTCTGCCCGGCACGCAGGAGGAAAAGGTCGATCCCTACATGCAGCCGCTTTATGACGCGCTGAACGACTTCCTGCCGGGCAAGCAACTGGCCAAGCTGAAAGAGGAAAAGACGATCGAGA
>CAZITF010000130.1:386-4710 GCA_964542095.1 uncultured Rhodobacterales bacterium | reverse complement strand
GCCGTCAAAACAGGTCGAAAAGCTGATTGCCGAAAAGCGGATCGAGATTGCGCCGCTTGCCTTTATGCGGGGCCGGACGCTGGCCAATGCCTTCGTGGTGCTGGACGAGGCGCAGAACGCCACCACCATGCAGATGAAGATGTTTCTGACCCGGCTTGGCGAAGGATCGCGGATGGTCATCACCGGCGACCGCACCCAGATCGATCTGCCGCGCGGCGTGCCGTCGGGGTTGTGGGATGCGGAACGGTTGCTGAAATCGGTGCCCAAGATCAGCTTTAACTACTTCACGTCCAAGGATGTGGTGCGTCACCCGCTGGTGGCGGCGATCATCGAGGCCTACGAGGCGGATACCGAAGCGGGCTGAGCCCAAACAAAAACGGACGCCGCGAAGGGCGTCCGTTTCACTTTCGGAATGTCCGGTCCTTCAGGTCTGTTTGCGACGCCGCATCACGCCAAAGACCCCCAGACCGCCCAGCAGCAGCAGACCCCCAGGCAGCGGGACGGGTGGCAGCACGTCTTGGGTGATGCCTGCATACCTAACTTGCGACTGCGAGAAGTTGTAAAAGCCAAACGCGCCATCGGTGAACGCGCTACCGTGGGTCGCCGACGAATAGCTGATTTCGAGAACGCCATCGACAAAGACCTCGATGAGGTTGTTGGTGAAGGTCAGATCGAAGTTGCACTCTTGCAGATCGTTCCAGCCGGTCGACCCAAGGTTGGTTCCGCGCGCCACTTCGTTGATCGGTGCGGCGTGGTTCCACCAACCGCCTGTGCCGGAGCCGCGGGTGCCTTTCGATGTCGCATCGCAGAAAACGGTTGGATGGCCGTTTCGCGACTGGTTTGCCGAGCCGTTTCCTGTCTGAACAGACCAGGTTCCGGCGCCTTTCGACCATGACGACAACTGTTCCCCGGACGGGTGCGAGAGCGGAAACAACACTCCGCGGTTTGCATGGATTGATGCGCCTCACCCGGCTGACTTTTGGCCGAAGGCGGGGTATGCGCAACCATGATCGAAGTGATTCTTGATGATGCCCGGTGGGGCGCGTTCGGCCTGAAGGCTGTGGCCGAACAGGCCGTTGCGGCGACTTTGCGCGGGCTTGATCTTGACCCTGCGCAGGTCGAGGTCGCGATCCTCGGGTGCGACGACGCGCATATCGCCACGTTGAACGCTGATTTCCGGGGCAAACCGACGCCGACCAATGTGCTGAGCTGGCCCGAGGTGGATATGGCTCCGGATACGGACGGCGATCCTCCGTATCCGCCCGATTCCGACCCCGACGGCACCATCAGCCTGGGCGACATCGCCATCGCCTATGACACCTGTGCGCGCGAAGCCGCCGAACAGGGCAAGCCGATGCGCGATCATGTTACACATTTGATCGTTCACGGGACTTTACACTTGCTGGGCTATGACCATATCCGTGACCTTGACGCCACGCGCATGGAAGCTCTTGAAGTCAAACTACTTGGCATCATGGGGGTCCCTGACCCATATTGAGGCGATCGACTGGGTGCCCGCCTTCGGGGCATCGTTTGAATTGGACAGGAGCCAATGGGCGAAAACGACGGATCGTCTGGCGCAGCGCCGAGCGCGCAGTCAGACATTGACACGGACTTTGGTGTTCAGACGGGTGGATTTTTTGCACGGGTGATCGGTGCGCTGTCCCCGTCAGAGGCGACGGTCGAGGAAGAGGCCCCGACCAACCCGCGCCCGCAAGCTCACGGCATGATCAACCTGCGCCGCATGCGGGTCGAGGATGTGGCCGTGCCGACAGCCGACATCACGGCCGTTCCAGACACCATCTCGCTCGAAGAACTGGTCGACAAGTTCAAGGAAAGCGGGCTGACCCGTCTGCCGGTGTTTGAGGGCACGCTGGACACGCCCATCGGCTTTGCCCACCTCAAGGATATCGCGCTGAACTATGGCTTTAACGGCGGTGGCAAGGATTTCGACCTGCGCGCGTTTCTGCGCCCGCTGCTGTTCGTGCCCCCGTCGATGACCATCGGTGTATTGCTGACAAAGATGCAGACCGAGCGGCGCCATATGGCCCTTGTCATCGACGAATACGGCGGCGTGGACGGTCTGGTCACCATCGAGGACCTGATCGAACAGGTCATCGGCGAGATCGAGGACGAACACGACGTGGACGACGACGTGATGTTCACCCGCGAAAAACCCGGCTGCTATCTGGCGCTGGCCAAGACGCCGCTGGACGAATTCGAGGAAGAGATCGGCATTTCCCTGACCACCCATGACGATGTGGACGAGGAAGAGATTGAAACGCTGGGCGGCCTCGTGTTCATGCTGGCGGGGCGTGTGCCGGGGCGCGGTGAGGTCGTGCAGCACCCGGACGGTCCGGAATTCGAAGTGATCGATGCCGATCCGCGCCGGATCAAACGGTTGCGCGTGCGGCTTCAGGGGCGGGACGCAGCGGAATGATGGCAGTGGCGGTCCGCTTTGCGGCCTTTCCGCGATGGGTCAGGTTTGTGGCGGCGTTCCTGCTCGGTGGTTTCGGCGCGCTTGCCCAAGCTCCTTTTTCCTTTGCGGTTGCGATCCTTGTACCGCTTTTGGCCGGATTTTTCCTGCTTGGGGTCTCTGTCAGCGTGCGGTCGGCCCTGCTGAACGGATGGGCGTTGGGCCTTGGTTATTTCGCCCTGATCCTCACATGGATCACCGAGCCGTTTCAGGTCGATGCCGCGACCACCGGCTGGATGGCCCCCTTTGCGCTGGTTTTGCTGGCGCTGCTCCTGGGCAGTTTCTGGGCCTTGGCGCTGGCGGTTGCCCGGTGGCTCGGCGGACGACCATGGATGCTGGCGCTGACATGGGCGGGGGCCGAGATGCTGCGCGCCTATGTGTTCACCGGCTTTCCCTGGGCGACGCCGGTGCAGTCCCTGGTCGACGTCTGGGCGGGGCAGGGGCTGGCCTGGCTTGGCCCTCACGGGTTGACACTGGTTCTGTTGGTCGTTGTGGCGACCTTGATGTCGGTGCCCGCGCACAAGGCTCTTTGGGGTGCGCCCGTGTTCGTGATCCTGGCCCTGGCTCTGATCCCGATGATCGACAGGCCCATGCCCCAAAGCGGATTTTCCGTGCGCCTGATCCAACCCAATGCGCCGCAGGATGAAAAGTGGGATCCCCAGAAAATCCCGGTCTTTGTGGATCGCCAGATCGAGTATACCGCCGCGCCCGGCACGCCCGATCTCATCATCTGGCCCGAAACCGCGCTGCCCTATCTGGTCGAAAACGCGCAGGTGGTTTTTGACGTCATCGCCGAGGCGGCGGGTGGGGTTCCCGTTGCACTGGGCATTCAGCGCCGCGAGAACGCCGACTATTTCAACAGCCTCGTCGTGCTCGATGATGCGGGGCAGGTCGCGCAGACCTATGACAAGCATCACCTGGTGCCCTTCGGCGAATACATGCCTGCCGACTGGCTGTTTCGCCGCATCAATATCGGCGGGCTGGCTGCGCGGGCCGAGGGGGGCTTCAAGGCAGGACCGGGGCCACAAGTGCTCGATTTCGGCCCGTTGGGCAAAGCCCTGCCGCTGATCTGTTACGAGGCCGTCTTTGCCCACGATGTGGGTGGCGCGCCGGAACGGCCCGCCTTTCTGATGCAGTTGACCAATGATGCGTGGTTCGGCGCGCGCTCCGGCCCGCAACAGCACCTCGCACAGGCGCGGATGCGCGCGATCGAACAGGGCCTGCCGATGGTGCGCGCCGCCAATACCGGGATTTCGGCTGTGATTGATCCCGAGGGTCGCATCACTGCGGCGCTGGGGCTGAACACGGCGGGCTATCTGGATGCAAGCCTGCCCCGCGCATCGGCGCCGACGCTTTATGCGCGCACCGGGGACCTGCCCTGGGCCCTTGTTCTGCTTGCGGGCCTATTGGTTGCGATATTGCGACGCGCACGGGGCGCGCGCGCGCTCGGGCATTGACGGGAACAGGCCGGGGGCGTAAGTGCGTCCGAATTCGTCACAACGGCTTCCTGACGTGGCGCATGCAAATTTGAATGGAGCGCTCATGTCCCGCCAGAACTATACCTTTACCTCGGAATCCGTCTCCGAGGGTCACCCCGATAAAGTCTGCGACCGTATTTCCGACGCCGTTCTGGATGCCTTTCTGGCCGAAGAACCCGAGGCCCGCGTGGCCTGCGAAACCTTTGCCACGACAGATCGTGTGGTCATCGGCGGTGAAGTGGGACTGAGCGATCAGGACAAGCTGACCGACTATATGGGCAAGATCGACGAGATCGCGCGCGCCTGTATCAAGGATATCGGTTACGAGCAGGAAGGGTTTCATTGGCAACATGCCGAGGTCGAAGTGCTC
>CAZITF010000130.1:0-376 GCA_964542095.1 uncultured Rhodobacterales bacterium | reverse complement strand
GTTTCACTGGAAGACCTGTGAAATCACCAACCTGCTGCACGAACAGTCCGCCCATATCGCCCAAGGCGTGGATGCGGCGGACAACAAGGACGAAGGCGCCGGCGATCAGGGTATCATGTTTGGCTTTGCCACCCGCGAAACTCCCGAACTGATGCCTGCGCCGATCCACTATGCCCACGCGATCCTGCGCCGCCTTGCCGAGGTCCGCAAGGACGGCGACATCTTCAAGAAGCTCAAGCGGAAGAAGTCCAAGCTGCGCGACACCGACGCGCGCGGCTGGTACCGCCTGGGCGTCTGGTGCCAGGACCGCGAGCTCTACCCGCAGGCGATCGACGCCTTCCACCAGGTGATCCGGATCGACCGCGACCACGAGGAG
>CAZITF010000129.1:0-7467 GCA_964542095.1 uncultured Rhodobacterales bacterium | reverse complement strand
ATGATCACATTCGGCGCGCTTTATTTCCTCACGCCACGCCTGTGGGGGCGCAAGCAGATGTATTCCATGGCCGCCATCAACTGGCACTTCTGGCTCGCCACCATCGGCATCGTGCTCTACGCCGCATCCATGTGGGTCACCGGTATCATGGAAGGCCTGATGTGGCGCGAAGTCGACGCCCAGGGGTTCCTTGTGAACTCGTTCGCCGACACCGTGAGCGCCAAATTCCCGATGTACGTCGTGCGGGCACTGGGCGGGGTTCTGTACCTCTCCGGCGCTCTGATCATGGTGTGGAACATGTGGATGACGATCCGTGGCGCTGCCCCCAAGCACGCCATGGTCGGCGTCCCCGCTGAATAAGGAGCCACAGACATGGTTGATACCCCGAACATCACCGATCCCGACAAGGATCCGAATGCCAGCCCGGCGCCAAAATCGGGCTTTCTCGCCCGCCACGCGATCCTGGAACGCAGTCCGACGCTTTTGCTCATCTTCTCGCTGCTGGTCGTGTCCATCGGCGGGATCGTGGAAATCGCGCCGCTCTTCTACCTCGATAACACCATCGAAGAGGTGGAAGGCATGCGCCCCTACAGCCCGCTCGAACTGGCGGGTCGCGATATCTACATCCGCGAGGGTTGTTATGTGTGCCATTCCCAGATGATCCGGCCCCTGCGGGACGAGGTCGAACGCTATGGGAACTATTCGTTGGCGGCAGAGTCCATGTATGACCACCCGTTCCAATGGGGGTCCAAGCGAACCGGGCCTGATCTGGCGCGGATTGGCGGGCGTTACTCGGATGCGTGGCATGTGGATCACCTGAACGATCCGCAATCCGTGGTGCCGGAATCGATCATGCCGAAATACGCGTTCCTCGGCCGCACGCCCATCAAGGGCGAGCAGATCGAAGATCTGTTGCGGACGCACCGTATGGTTGGCGTGCCCTATACCGACGAGATGATCGAAAACGCGGTGTCGGATTTCGCAGCCCAGGGAGACCCGGATTCGGACTGGGACGCCTTGGTCGAACGCTATCCCGGCGCGGTCGTGTCCAACTTTGACGGTCAGCCACAGCTGACCGAGATGGATGCGCTGATCGCCTATCTGCAAATGCTGGGGACGCTGGTCGACTTTTCGACCTTCACCCCGGACGCAAGCCGCTAAGGAGGGATTGAGACATGGATATCTATACTTTCCTGCGTCAGTTGGCGGACAGCTGGGAGCTGCTGGCGATGATGACATTTTACATCACGGCCTGCCTCTGGGCCTTTCGCCCCAGTGCGCGCCGCTCAAATGAAGAGGCCGCAGGCATCCCGTTTCGAAACGATGAGGCCGGTGATGATCTGCAATCCGAAGAAGTGGAGGCCAAGTGATGGCGGACAAGAAAGAAAAAGACGACGTCACGGGCATCGACACTACCGGCCATGAATGGGACGGAATCAAGGAGTTGAACAACCCTCTGCCGCGTTGGTGGCTCTGGTGCTTTTACGGCACCATCGTCTGGGGCATTGCCTATACCATCGCCTATCCGGCCTGGCCGATGATCAATTCGGCCACATCCGGCTTGCTGGGCTACTCCACCCGCGCAGAAGTGGCCGAACAGATCGCGATCGTCGATGCCGCCAACGCCGAGGTTTCCGAGCGTCTGGCATCGGCTGATCTGACGACCCTTGCGCAGGATGATCCGGCGTACCGCTACGGCGTTGCAGGTGGGGCATCGGTGTTCCTCGCAAACTGCTCTCAATGCCACGGTTCGGGTGCTGCCGGGGTGCAGGCCGGGGGCTATCCCAACCTGCTGGATGATGACTGGCTGTGGGGCGGCGATCTGGAGGCGATCGAATACACCGTGCGCCACGGCATCCGCAATGACATCGACCCCGATGCGCGCTGGACCGAAATGCCTGCCTTTGGCGACATCCTGGACGACCAGGAGATCGCGGCCACGGTGGAATATGTGCTGTCGATCTCGGGACAGGACTATGACTCCGGTCTGGCCGAACAGGGGGCCGCGCTGTTCCAGGAACAGTGCAGCGCCTGTCATGGCGATGCCGGGGAAGGCATCCGCGAGGTCGGGGCGCCGCGCCTGTCGGATGCGATCTGGCTTTATGGCGGGGATCGCGACACCGTGACCGAAACGATCACCTATTCCCGGTTTGGCGTCATGCCCCCCTGGGGCCAGCGTCTGGACGAGGCCGAGATCAAGGCGGTCACGCTGTATCTGCACCAGCTTGGCGGCGGCGAGTAAGCCGGACCGCCATGCGCTGCGCGAGGGGTCCGGAGGCAACCCGGATGGGAGCCGCGCAGCACCCCGGCCTCTGTCCTGTTCGCAACAGCAGGGGCCGGGACGTCATTTCCGAGGGGCGTTGATCCAGATCAAGGCATGCCGCCTGCCGACAGGCCAAGACGGAGTTGCGAACAGGACACTGAGACATGACACAATCTCCGGACACACCTCCGGCCCTCTATGTGGCGCGCGAACCGATCTTTCCCCGACGGGTCAAGGGCAGCTTTCGTACGCTCAAATGGTGGATCATGGGTGTCACGCTTGCCATCTATTACCTGACCCCCTTCATCCGCTGGGATCGCGGCCCCAACCTGCCGGATCAGGCCGTGCTGATCGATCTGGTCGGCAAGCGGTTCTACTTTTTCTGGATCGAGATTTGGCCCCACGAATTCTACTTCGTCGCGGGCCTGTTGATCATGGCCGGGCTGGGCCTGTTCCTCTTCACCTCCGCGCTGGGCCGGGTGTGGTGCGGTTATGCCTGCCCGCAGACGGTGTGGACCGATCTTTTCATCCTGGTAGAACGTTGGATCGAAGGCGACCGCAACGCCCGCGTGCGTCTGTGGAATGCCGACTGGTCGGCGCGCAAGCTGCGCCTGCGGGTCACCAAGTGGATCATCTGGTTTCTGATCGCGATGGCGACAGGCGGGGCCTGGGTCTTCTACTTTGCCGATGCGCCGACGTTGCTGGTCGACCTCGTTACCTTCAACGCGCCGATGATTGCCTACACCACCGTGCTGATCCTCGCCGCAACCACCTTTGTCTTTGGCGGTTTCATGCGCGAGCAGGTCTGCAACTACATGTGCCCCTGGCCGCGCATTCAGGCGGCGATGATGGACAACGACACGCTGACCGTCGCCTATCGCCACTGGCGGGGCGAACCGCGCGGCAAGCACCGCAAGGCCGCCGGGGCGGAAAACCTCGGGGATTGCATCGATTGCATGGCCTGCGTCAACGTCTGTCCCGCAGGCATCGACATCCGCGATGGCCAGCAGATGGAGTGCATCACCTGCGGGCTTTGCATCGACGCCTGCGATGAGGTGATGGAAAAGATCGGCAAGCCGCGCGGGCTGATCGACTATCTCGCACTCGCCGATGAGGAACGCGAAACCAAGGGTGCCGCGCCGCGCCCGATCTGGCAACACGTGCTGCGCCCGCGTACCATCCTTTACACCGCGATGTGGTCGCTGATCGGTGTGACGCTTGTCTATGCGCTGTTCATCCGCTCCGACATCGACCTGACGGTCGAGCCGGTGCGCAATCCGCAATACGTTACCCTGTCCGACGGGTCGGTGCGCAACACCTACACTTTGCGCATCCGAAACCTGACGGCCGATGACCGCGATTTCCGGGTCATGCTGACCTCGGAGGAAATCCTGCGCATCGACGTCGAAACAGCAGGCCCGGTGCCCAATCACGTCACGGTGCCCGCAAATGAGACACTGCAAGCCCGTGTCTACGTTACCGCCCGTCCAAAAGACGCGGCGGTGGACGCCGAAAGCACCGAATTGCGCCTGTGGGTCGAGGACGTCGAAACCGACGACCGCGCGGGCGTTGCAACCATCTTCAACGGTAAAGGCTGAACCATGCGGACCAAGGAACTCACCGGCTGGCACGTTCTGGCGATCTTCGGCGGCGGATTTGCCGTGATCATCGGGGTTAACCTGATGCTGGCCTACAAGGCCGTGTCGACATTTCCCGGGCTTGAGGTCCGCAATTCCTACGACGCCAGCCAGACGTTTGATCGCGACCGCGCGGCACAGGAGGCGTTGGGGTGGACAGTGTCGGCGGATGTGACGGGCACCGAGTTGTCACTGTCGATAGATGACAATACCGGTCCGGTCAAAGCGCAGATAACCCTGGCCACGCTGGGCCGCTCCGCGACGAAAAGCGACGATATCACCCCGGTCTTCCGCCATGATGGCACCCGCTTTGTCGCCGACATACCACAGCTTGGTGCGGGCAACTGGAACCTGCGGCTGGTAGCGACCGCACCGGATGGCACCGCCTTTCGCCAGCGCGTGATCGTGCGGGTCGCACCATGACCATGACCAGTTGCCCCGGTTGCGTTGCGGCAGGCCCGATGGCCGACGCAAGCGCAGCCGGTGGCGGCGTGCCCACGCACGAACTGATCCTGCCCACTATCCACTGCTCGGCCTGTATCCGCGCGGTGGAGGGCCTGCTGAACGCGCGTTCCGACATCGCCTCGGCGCGCGTCAATCTCAGCCGCAAGCGCGTCGCGATCAGCGCCACACCCGAGGCTGATCCGGCCCCCTGGATCAGCGCGTTGGCTGACATCGGCTTCGAAGCGCATGAGGCGCGCAACGCGCAAGGCCCGATCAGCGACGACGGGCTGACCCTGCGCCTTGGCATTGCCGGGTTCGCGATGATGAATGTCATGCTTCTGTCAGTCGCCGTCTGGTCCGGCGCGGAGGACAGCACGCGCGACTTCCTGCACTGGATCTCGGCCACAATCGCGCTGCCCGCCGCGTTGTTCTGTGCCCAGCCATTTTTTACCAGTGCCTGGAGCGCGCTCCGGGTCCGCAAGCTGAACATGGATGTTCCGATTTCGCTCGCGATCCTGCTGGCCAGCGGCCTGTCGCTCTACGAGACGATGGTCGGCGGCGAAGATGCCTACTTTGACGCGGCACTGTCTCTCACATTCTTTTTGCTGGGGGGGCGTGTGCTCGAAACCCGGATGCGCCGGGTGGCGCGTTCGGCGGCCGCCGACCTGGCCGCACTCGAACCCAACCGCGTGACCCGCGTGACGGGCGATGCGCGTGTCAGCCTGCCGGTGGACCAGGTCAAGGCGGGCGACACGCTCTGGCTTGCCGCGGGCAGTCGGGTACCGGTGGACGGCGTGCTGCTGGCATCAGACGCACAGGTGGACCGCAGCGCTCTCAGCGGTGAAAGCGACGCCATCGCCATCACCCGGGGCGACAAACTGACGGCGGGCGAGGTCATGCTGAGCGGTCCCGTCACCTTGCGCACCAGCGTCGATGCGAGCGGATCCACCTTGCGTCGCCTGATCCATCTCGCCTCTGTCGCCGAAGGCGCGCGCAGCCGTTATACCAGCCTTGCCACCCAGGCGGCAGGTATTTACGCGCCGCTGGTACATGGGTTGGCCCTGGCCGCCTTTCTGGGGTGGTCCCTTGCGACTGGCGATTTCTATTACGCCCTCACCATCGCCATCGCGACTCTGATCATAACCTGCCCCTGCGCGCTGGGCCTCGCCGTTCCCGCCGTATCCACGGTCGCCACGGGCCGCCTGTTTCGCGCCGGGGTGCTTGTGAAATCCGAAACCGCGCTCGAACGGCTTGCCGAGATCGACACGGTGGTGTTCGACAAGACCGGCACGCTCAGCGACAGTGCGCTGGTGCCGGGCGCGGACATCAGCGTCGAGGCGCGCGCCGTGCTCAAGGCGCTGGCCGCAGCGTCCAATCACCCGCTGAGCCGGTCGGTTCTGCCCCTGCTTGACGACGTTACGGCGGTCGAGCTTGCGGATATCCGCGAGGAGCGGGGCGCGGGGATCAGGGCGACATGGGCGGGCACACCGGTCGCCCTTGGCGATGGCGCGTGGATCGGGCAGGGGGTCGGAACCGTCCTGCAGATCGGATCGCAGACCCGGCCGCTTGCGCGGCGCGAACGCCCGGTGCCAGAGGCCGCCGCAACCTTGCGCGCTCTGCGCGACATTGGGCTAAATGTTCACATGCTGACCGGCGACACCCGGGCCAATGCCGAGCGCATGGCCGAGACGCTGGACGTCGATCATGTCCATGCCAGTGTCAGCCCGGAAAGAAAACAGGCGCTGATACAGGAACTCCAGTCCGAAGGGCGCAAGGTGCTGATGGTGGGCGACGGGCTCAACGACACGCTTGCGCTGACGCAGGCCTGGGCCTCCATCGCGCCGGGAACGGCACTGGAGGCCAGCCAGAATGCGGCCGATGTGGTGTTGCTGGGCCAGCAGCTGTCGGGCATTCCCATGGTGGTGCAGATCGCGCGCAGCGCCCGACGCCGCATCCTTGAGAATTTTGCCCTGGCCGCCCTTTACAACATGATCGCCATTCCGCTTGCGCTGGCCGGGTTTGCCACGCCCTTGATGGCGGCGCTGGCCATGTCGACCAGTTCGATTACCGTCACCCTCAACGCCCTCAGAACAAGGGCCGCCCCATGAACATTCTCGTGATCCTGGTTCCCTGTTCGCTCCTGCTTGGCCTCGGCGCGCTTGTCGCCTTTGTCTGGACGTTGCGCCACAATCAATATGACGACCTGGAGGGTGATGCAGCGCGCATCCTGCTGGAAGATGACAAACCGCCGGAATAGCCGGAGTCGCGAACGGACTGCGCCCATGTCGGGATAGGAACAGCGCCGGACCTGTCCGGGGGCCACGCTGACCCCATGAGTTATGACGATATCGCCGCCTTCGCCCTCGGGGCTCTCGCCGTGCCCGAGGATGCCATGGATATGGCCGCCACTCTGCTGATAGACACGCTGGGGGTCGGGGCCGGGGCGGCGGGGTTGCGATCGGGGCGCATCGCCCGTGATCATGCCGCACGGTTCATGGCTGCCGGGACAGCGGTGGACGCGGCCACCCTGCTCTTTGACGGGCGGCGGGCCTCGTTTCCCGGTGCCGCCTTTGCGCTGGCCACGCAGATCGACAATCTGGACGCCCATGACGGCTACAACCCGACCAAGGGGCATATCGGCTGCGCGGTCGTGCCCGCACTTTGCGCTTTTGCGGAAGCGATGCCCGCCCTTACAGCGCGCGATGCACTTGTGGCCCTTGTCATGTCCTACGAGCTGTCCGCACGGGCGGCCATCACCCTGCATGCAACGGTCAGTGATTATCACACGTCTGGCGCCTGGAACGCGCTGGGTGTTGCGGCGCTGGGCGCGCGCTTGCGGGGCATGAAGCCGGGCCAGTTACGCCATGCGCTCGGCATCGCCGAATATCACGGCCCCCGCAGCCAGATGATGCGCGAGATCGCCAACCCGACGATGCTGCATGACGGGTCGGGTATGGGCGCGCTGGCAGGGGCCATGGCCGTCCTGCTGGCCGAAGACGGGTTTGAGGGTGCCCCCGCCATCACCGTCGAAGCGCCCGAGGCGGCGCCGCACTGGGCCGATCTGGGTCAAAGCTGGACCATCACCCAAAACTATATCAAACCCTATCCGATCTGCCGCTGGGC
>CAZITF010000128.1:0-7515 GCA_964542095.1 uncultured Rhodobacterales bacterium | reverse complement strand
CACCTGGTCATCGTTGTAGAGTGTCGAGTTCGGGAAGACTTCGACGCAGGCCACGCCGTTCATTTCCTCGTTTACGCGTTTCTGGAACAGTGTAGCAGCGATCCCCTTGGGGTGCTTGTCGGTGTTGGTCACGTGGCTGAACTTGATGACGATTTCGCCTTCTTCGCAAGAAGCGGCAACAGCGCCAGCGCTTGCAGTCAGGGCCAATGCCGTTGCGGCAACGGTCATGAATTTCATGAGGTTCTCCTCCCAGAGATTTTGTGTCAGTCCTGCGCCCCGCAGTTTGCGTGGCGTCCGGTCCATATGATCAACTTTTTGCGACAGTGCCAAAGGATCATTCACTTTCGCACCTTCTGTCCATCAGAAGTGTTTGCAATCTTATACTTACAGCACTTACTTGATGCGATTCCTGAAACATGCAGATCTGCCTGCGCGAAAAATCGCACGGTGCCGTGTCCTTGTGTGCGGAAATCCGCACAATGTTAGCGCCGATAGTCTTCTGCCCGAATCCCATGCCGCGCCAGCTTGTCGTAAAACGTCTTGCGCGGCAGTTTCAGCGCCTTGGCGGCTGCACTTGCATGGCCGTTCTGCCGCCCAAGTGCGGCAATCAGCAGCGAACGTTCGACCCGCGCCATCTGGTCGGCCAGCCCCATGTCGGCGGCCTTGGCGCTGTCCTCGGGCATGCCCAGCACAAAGCGCATGGCCGCGCTCATCAGCGAACGCGCGTTGCCCGGCCAGTCCTGCGCCATCAGTGCCGCCATGTGGTCGGGGCCGATTTCCGGCGACGCCAGCCCCGCCTGTTCGGCGGCCTGCGCGACATAATGGCGAAACAGCACCGGGATGTCCTCGGGCCGCTCGCTCAGGCTGGGGATACGCACCGGCATCACGTCAAGCCGGTAGTAAAGATCGCCGTTCAGCGCGCCCTCTTCCACGGCGGCGCGCAAATCGCGGGTGCTGCCGGCCAGCAGTCGGGCTGTGCGCCCTTCCTCTAGCGCTTCGAGCAGGGTCAGCTGGCTGGCGGCGGGCAGTTGCGAAACCTCGTCGAGGAACAGGCTGCCACCGGCGGCGGCCTCGAGCGCCTCGGCCAGCCCGCCGGGCCCCAGATCGGCCGCCGCGCGCTTTACGAAAGGTGCCTTGGAGCGCAATGAGCTGAGGTGGATCACCTCGGCCACCTTGGAGATGCCGGTGCCGGGCGCGCCGGTGATCAGCACTTCGGTTTCGAGCGTGGCGACGCGACGGACCCGCGCGCGCAACCCCTCGGCGCGTTCGGACTGGCCGAAAATCATTCGCGCCGCCGGATCGCCGCTTTCCACCAGATCGCGCAGGCGGCGGTTTTCCAGCACCAGCGCGCGGGTCTTGAGAGCGCGCATCAGAACGTCAAGCAAGTCACGGGGCGCGCAGGGTTTTTCCAGAAACCCAAAGGCCCCGTCGCGCATCGCCTGCACGGCCATCGGTATGTCGCCCTCGCCCGTGAGCAGGATCACCGGCAGGTCCTCGTCCACCTTGCGGGCATGGGCCAGGAGGTGAAAACCGTCGCGACCCGGCATACGGATGTCCGACAGGATCACGCCGTCGAATTGAGCGGTGATGTGATCCTTGGCCACGACGAACGACCCGGCTGTAACCGGATCGAGATCGGCCAGTTCCAGCGTCTGCGCCAGCGCCTCGCGCACCGCCGCGTCGTCATCGACGACCAGTACCCGCGCGCTCATGCCGCCGCCTCTTGCGCCCATGGGGTCAGCGCCACGGTGAATTCCGCGCCTGTCGCCCCGTTGCGCCCGCGAATGTCGCCGCCAAAGCTCTGCACGATGCCATAGGAGATCGACAGGCCCAGCCCCATCCCTTCGGAGGCTCCGACCTCTTTGGTGGAATAGAACGGATCGAAAATCTGGTCAGGGGCCGCGATGCCCGGCCCTGTGTCGCTGATCGTGACCACAGGCCCGTCAAGCGTGATGCGCAGCACGCGCCGTTCGCCCCCCGCCATCGCATCGACCGCGTTGGAGATCAGGTTGACGAACACCTGCCCCAGCCGCACCTCGCCCCCCGACACCCAAATGGGCGAAGCGGGTGGGTCGAATTCGAGCGCTACATCCTCGCGCCGCATCCGGGGCATGGTCAGCTCCACCGCGCTGTGCAGCACCGCGACCAGATCGACCCGCACCGCCGGTTCGCTTTCCTGCCGGGCAAAGGCGCGCAGGTTCTTTATGATGCGCCCCATGCGCCGCGCCATGTCCGAAATGCGCCCCAGATTGTCGCGCGCCCGCGCCGGTTTGTCACGGTCGAGGAAGGCGAGCGCGTTTTCGGCGAACGTCTGGATCGCCATCAGCGGCTGGTTGAGTTCATGGGCCAGCCCCGCACTCATCTGCCCCAGCGCGCTCAGCTTGCCCGCGCGCACCAGATCCGCCTGCGCCTGTTTGAGGGCGGTCTGCGCCTCTTCGCGCACTTCGGCCTCGCGGCGCAATTCCGCGTTGGAGGCAAGCAGGGCCGCCGTGCGCTCGGCCACGCGGGCCTCGAGTTGGGCATTGGCCTGCGCAAGCGTGCGCCGCCGTTCGGTTGCAAGGAACAGGAGCGCGCCGAAGGCCAGGCACAAGCCTGCCACCGCCGCCGCTTGCAGGCTGGCCAGACGCCGCGCCGGGGCCACGTCGACCAGCGCCTCGCCCGTCATGCCGATCACCGGCAGCGGGCGCACCAGATGCAGCGCGTTTTGCGGCAGGTAGGGCCCCCAGCCCATCTGCCAGACCTCGTGTTTACCAACCATGTAGCTGTCAAAGGGCAATGCAGGCCCTTTCGGTGGCGCAAGGCCCGGCCCGGTGTCGGACCGTTCCCAGAACACGATTTCCGAGCGGTTGGTGATGAACACCTGGCCGGCGGCATTGGTAAAGAAAACCGCCGGGTTGGAGCCGACCCAGTCGAGTTCGATGGCCGCAAGATCGGCGGTGACGACCACGGCCCCCAGCACCTGTGATCGTGCGTCGAACACCGGGGCGGCATAGGCGAACACCCGGTTCCCGTGGGCTGTGGTTCCGTTGCCCCAGCCCAGGGCCCCCTGTGCGGCCCGGCGCACCAGCGGGCCGGTGTCGATGCCCGCCACATCCGGGCGCGCGCGGGCCAGAATCCTGCCTGCCGAATCGGTAAGCCGGATGTCTTTTGCTGCGGATTTGTCCGCGATTTCAAGCAGAAGCGCTTCGACATCGCCTTGGGGCGCGCCTGCCAGTGTCGCACCCACCTGCGGGTGATCGGCCACCAGCACCGCCAGTTCGCGATAACGCTGCAACTGCCCGGTCAACCGGTCGCTGGACAGCGCGAGATCGGACCGCCCCTGCCGCGCCAGTTGGTCCAGTGCCTGGAAATAGCCATAGCGCCAGACCCCCGTCGACGCCGCCGCCACGAGGCCGACAAATCCCAGCACCACGACAGTGCGTCGGAGATAGCCATCCACCATGGACCGCACTCTATGCCCGCGCCTCCCCCCTTGCCAAGCGGATGCGCGCCTGAGACATCTGTGCCCATGCTGATCCAGTCGCCCCATGATCCCGCGTTCGTCCAGAACCCCTATGCGGTCTATGATCACGCGCGCAGCACCGGCCCGGTGCTGTTCTGGCAGGACTATGGGATGCTGGCGGCCTTTGATCACGCGACGGTCCATGCGCTGCTGCGTGACAAGCGGCTGGGGCGGGCCGTGCCGGGGGGCAAGCCGGCACCCGCCCACCTGGCTGACTTTGATGCGGTCGAGCGCCATTCGCTGCTGGAACTGGAACCGCCCGAGCACACAAGGCTGCGCCGGCTTGTGCTGCATGGCTTCACCTCGCGCCGGATTGCAGCCCTCAAGGCCGACATCCATGCCATCTGCTCCGATCTCCTGGCCGCGTTGCCCGGGGGGGAGTTCGATCTGATCCCGACCTATTGCCAGCTTGTGCCCGTGCGTGTCATCGCCCGGTTGCTCGGTGTGCCCGAGGACATGGCGCCCGACCTGTTGCGCTGGTCCACGGCGATGGTGGCGATGTATCAGGCCGGGCGCGACCGGGCGGTCGAAGAGGCCGCAAACCGCGCAGCCGCCGAGTTCACCGCCTTTCTGCGCGGCTATATCGAAAAGCGTCGATCCGATCCGCGCGACGACCTGATCAGCGAACTGATTGCCGCGCAGGATGGCACACAACGGCTCAGCCCGGACGAGATGATCGGCACGATCGTCCTGCTGCTCAATGCCGGACACGAGGCGACGGTGCACAGCCTTGGCAATGCGGTGAAATGCCTGATCGAGACGGGTACGCAACGTGCCCTGGACCCCGCCCGGATAGAAGGCACGGTCGAGGAACTGTTGCGCTATACCCCGCCGCTGCACATGTTCACACGCTACGCTTATGCGCCGGTCGAGGTCGGCGGACATGTGCTGGAGCCCGGCGGAGAGATTGCGCTGATGCTGGGCGCGGCGGGCCGCGACCCTGCGGTGTTTCGCGATCCGCACCGGTTCGATCCCGCGCGGCCCAAACCGGCGCACCTGGCCTTTGGCGGGGGGCTGCACTTTTGCGTGGGCGCACCGCTGGCCCGCCTTGAAATGCAGATCGCCCTGCCCGCCCTGTTCGCCCATGCCCCAAACCTGCGGATCACGCGCTCTCCGCGGTTTTCCGACAGCTACCATTTCCATAAACTCGACGAACTGATCGTGGCGCAAACGTGAGTCGGGACCGGGTCAAGATGGCCGCAGGCCCCGCCGTCAGGCGGCGTGATCTTGACGCGGGCGCGACTCGCATCACCCTCGAACAGGTCTGTCCAAGACGCACCGCGCCTTGGACGACCTCTCGGCAAAACACCCCACCCGATCCACAATCGCCACGCAAAAGGACAAGGCGTCGCCTTTCGGATTTCAGAACAAAACAATGCGCGGTAGCGCACAATCAGGTCACGTCTCGAGCGGGAGCATCGTGGTGGACTTGATCTCTTCCATCGACAAAAGCGCTGTGACGTTGAACACCCGCACCTCCGAAATCAGCGCCTGATAGAACGCATCGTAAGCGCGCGCATTCCTGACCCGCACCTTGAGGATGTAATCGATGTCGCCCGCGAGGCGATGCGCCTCCTGCACCTCGGCGCGGTCGCGCAGGGCCTTGAGGAATTTCGCCTGCCAGTCGGCCTCGTGTTCCGAAGTGCGGATGAGGACAAAGAAACAGGCCTCGAACCCCAGCGCCTCGGCGTCCAGAAACACGGTCTGCTGACCGATCACACCTGCTTCTTTCAGCTTGCGGATCCGATTCCAGACCGGGGTCTTGGACGAGCCCACGACCTTGGCGATCTCGTCCAGCGACTGACTGGCATCGCGCTGCATCTCGGCCAGAATTTTGCGATCCACGTCATCGATGCGAACGGCCATTCCGTTGTCTCCTGTTTTCCCGAACGGGCGTTCCGAACCCCGATCAAACCAGAACATTCTTCCTTATCTACGCCGCTCGCTGGCAACAAACCAGAACAATGTTCTATATTGAGACCAGGAAACAGCCACCCGAGGGCAAGGACATGAACCACTTTCCGATCTTTCTGAACACCGCCGGGCGGCGGATCGTGCTGTCGGGTGGCGGAGATGCGGCCCTGGCCAAGTTGCGCCTGTTGATGAAGACAACGGCGCACCTCACGGTTTTCGCCCCCACACCCGCCCCCGAGATCGAAGGCTGGGCCATGGCGGGCAAGCTGACCCTGATCCGCCGCGCGATGGAGCCGGGGGACGCCATGTGCGCGGCCCTGTTCTATGCGGCCGATGAGGATGACGTCGAGGACAAGCGCACCGCGGCCATCGCCCATGCAGACGGCGCGCTGGTCAACATCGTGGACAACCTCGCCGACAGTCAGTTCATCACCCCTGCCATCGTGGACCGCGACCCGGTCACCATCGCCATCGGCACCGAAGGCGCCGCACCCGTGCTGGCCCGCGCGATCAAGGCCGATCTTGAGGAAAAGCTCGCCCCGTCGCTTGGCACGCTCGCCGCCATCGGCAAGGCGTTCCGCCGCGCGGCTGACGCCCTGCCCTTTGGCCGCCCACGCCGCGATTTCTGGCGCGAGTATTATTTCGACACTGGTCCCAGGGCGATCGAAGGCGGTGTCGAGGCCGTGCAACCGGCCCTCGACGCCCTACTGGCCGATCACCTGATGAAAGACACCCGCCGTGGCCACGTCGCCTTTGTCGGCGCAGGCCCCGGTGATCCCGAATTGCTGACCCTCAAGGCACGCAAGGCGCTGGATGAGGCCGACGTGGTGATCCACGACCGCCTGATTTCCCCTGAAATCCTGGAACTCGCGCGGCGTGAGGCCACCATGATCGATGTGGGCAAGGAAGCGTTCGGCCCCTCCACCCCGCAAGAGGTCATCAACGCGTTGATCGTTGAACACGGGCTGAAAGGCGCGCAGGTGGTGCGCCTGAAATCAGGCGATGCCACCGTGTTCGGCCGCCTGGACGAGGAAATCGACGCGGTCACTGCCGCCAGCCTCGACTGGCACATCGTTCCCGGCATCACCTCGGCCTCGGCCGCCGTCGCCTCCATCGGGCAATCGCTGACACGGCGCGGGCGCAACAGCGCAGTGCGTTTCCTGACGGGCCACGACATGAAAGGCTTCGACGCCCATGACTGGGCGAGCCTTGCCAAGCCGGGCGAAGTCGCCGCCATCTACATGGGCAAGACATCCGCCCGCTTCATCCAGGGCCGCCTGTTGATGCACGGCATCGACCCGGCCACCCCCGTCACCGTGATCGAGAACGCCTCGCGCGTCGATCAGCGGGTGCTGTCCACCACCGTCGCCCGGATGGAGCCGACGATTTCCGACGCGGGCCTCGACGGCCCCGCCCTCACCTTCATCGGTCTGGCCCCGCGCAACGCGGTCGCCGCCCTTCCCGACATTTCCATCCCGCAACATGCGCAGGAGGCCCGTTAAATGCCCAAACCCTTCACCCCCAAGGTCGTCACCGCCAATCACCTCGCGAAAGGCGACGTGATCTATCAGACCGCGACCGGCTGGACGCGCAAACTGGCCGAAGCCGAAGTGCTGACCGACGAGGCCGATGCCGACCTGCGCCTGATCGAGGCCAGCCAGCAGGTCGACGAAGTGGTGGGCGCTTATCTCGCCGATGTGACGGTGAGCGATGGCGTGCCCGCCCCGGCCCATTTCCGCGAAACCTTTCGCGCCACCGGGCCATCGAACTATGCCCATGGCAAACAAGTGGAACTGAACTGATGTACAGCTATTCCGAATTCGACACCGCCTTTCTGGCGGCACGCAACCGCCAGTTCCGCGCCCAGGTCGAGCGGCGCATTTCCGGCGCGCTGAGCGAGGAAGAGTTCAAGCCCCTGCGCCTGATGAACGGCCTTTATCTGCAATTGCACGCCTATATGCTGCGCGTCGCGATCCCCTATGGCACGCTCAGTTCCGCCAAGATGCGCAAGCTTGCCGACCTGGCCGAGCGCTGGGACAAGGGCTATGGCCACTTCACCACCCGCCAGAACATCCAGTACAACTGGCCCGAACTGAAGG
>CAZITF010000127.1:0-7633 GCA_964542095.1 uncultured Rhodobacterales bacterium | reverse complement strand
CCGCGCCCCGAGGCCAAGGTCATCTTTGAAGGGATCGTCGAGGCTGCTGCAAGCCTGGCCCGGAACCTGATCCTGCCGCTGCACAACGGCGCGTTCTCGCGCTATGCCGCCATCGGATCGGTCGCGATCATCGGCGCGGGATTTTATGCCTGGAGCACGGGCACCGTCGGCCCGGCGACGCGCGAAATGCAGGCCGCAGACCCGGTTGCCATCGCAGGATGGGGCATGCTGGTCGCGGCCACCTGTGGCCTCGTATTGCTGCACCGCAACCGCTTGCTGTCGCTGATCCTGATCGGGATCGCCGGGTTGATGGTCTCCGTCGGTTTCGTCTTTTTCAGCGCGCCGGACCTGGCCATGACCCAGTTCACGGTCGAGGTGGTGACAATCATCCTGCTGCTGCTCGCGCTCAACTTCCTGCCCAAGACCACGCCGGTCGAAAGTTCCGTCCTGCGCCGGGTGCGCGACGGGGCCGTGGCCGTGGCGGGGGGGATCGCGACCTTTGGACTGTCCTATCATTTCCTGCTGCGCGACGCGGTCGCCACGCCGATTTCGGAATTCCATCTGATCAATTCCTACAAGGGGGGCGGGGGCAAGAATGTGGTCAACGTGATCCTCGTGGATTTCCGGGGCTTTGACACCTATGGCGAGATCATCGTGCTGGGGATCGCCGCGCTGCTGATCTATGCGCTGACCGAAACCCTGCTGGGCGGGCCGGTGCGGGCGCGTCTGCTGAACCGCAAGCCGGACCAGCCCCGTGCGGGCGACATGCACCCGATGATGATGGTCGTGCTGACGCGTGTGATCATGCCCGTGGTCATGCTGGTCGGTTTCTACATTTTCCTGCGTGGTCACGACGCGCCGGGCGGCGGATTCATCGCCGGCCTCATCGTGTCCATCGGTGTGGTGATGCAATATATGGCCAGCGGTTTTTCATGGGCTTCGGCGCGCCTCAGATATCCCTATCACGGGGTTATAGGCGCAGGAGTACTGGTGGCGGGCCTGACCGGGATCGGCTCGTGGTTTGTGGGCAAGCCTTTCCTCACCTCCGATTTTGCCTATGTGCGTATCCCGCCATTCGGGGAATTCCCTCTGGCCACCGCCACCCTGTTCGATGTCGGTGTGTTCCTTGCCGTGGTCGGGGCCGTCATGCTGTCGCTGGAAAGTTTCTCGCGTCTGGCGCGGCGCGCCCACGAGCCGGAGACGGAACACGCGATGGACATAGACCCGTCGCGGGACGCCGAAGACGCAAAGGGGGCAGTGTAACATGGAATTGCTCGTCGCTTCCGCCATCGGCATCATGACGGCTGCCGGCATATATCTGATGCTGCGCCTGCGCACTTTCCCGGTGATCCTTGGCATTTCGTTGCTGACCTATGCGGTCAACGTTTTCCTCTTTGCCTCTGGCCGCCTGACTGTGGGGGCCCCGCCCGTGCTGCGCGATGATGTGAGTGTATATACCGATCCCTTGCCGCAGGCGCTGGTGCTGACGGCTATCGTGATCTCTTTCGGGATGACGGCGGTTGTGGTGATGATCGGCCTTGGTGCCTTTTTGGGCAGCAATGACGATCACGTCGATGATCAGCCCGAAGAGGGCACGTCATGATCCACTGGTTGATTGCACCCATTGTTCTGCCGGCGCTGCTGGCCCCGTTCATCGTTCTGGCCGCGCGCTATCACATCGGTATTCAGCGGGCCTTTTCCGTGGCCGGAGTTCTGGCGCTGATCGTGATCGCTGCTGGCCTCGCCTGGCAGGCTTCGGATGGCTCGGTTGCGATCTATCAGCTTGGCGATTGGGCCGCGCCGTTCGGTATCATCCTTGTGGGTGACAGCCTGTCGACGCTGATGGTGCTGCTGACGGCTGTGCTGGCCCTGTGCGTGCTGCTTTACGCCATCGGGTCCGGATGGGACGACCGGGGGCGGCATTTCCACGCGCTGTTCCAGTTCCAGCTGATGGGAATCATGGGCGCGTTTCTGACCGGAGACCTGTTCAACCTCTTTGTCTTCTTCGAAGTGCTGTTGATCGCGTCCTATGGCCTGATGATCCATGCCGGGGGCACTGCGCGGCTGCAAGCGGGGGTGCAATATGTGCTCTTCAACCTGATCGGTTCGACCCTGTTCCTGTTCGCGCTGGGGTCGATCTATGCCGAGACGGGAACGCTGAACATGGCCGATCTGGCGGCGCGCGTGGCACTGATCGATCCGGCGCAAACGGTGGGCATCCGGGTGGCTTCGGTGCTGCTGTTGCTGGTCTTCGCGATCAAGGCCGCGGTCGTGCCGCTGCACTTCTGGCTGCCCTCCAGCTATGCCGAAGCGCCCGCACCGGTCGCGGCCCTGTTCGCGATCATGACCAAGGTGGGGGCCTATGCCATCATCCGGGTCCACACCCTGATTTTCCCGCCGGATGTCGCGGTGACCGCGGGGCTGCACGAAGTCTGGCTGTTGCCCGCGGCGCTGGTGTCGCTGGCCATCGGAATGATCGGCGTGCTGGCGGCCAGGAAACTCGACCGGCTGGTTGCCTTTTCGGTGATCGGATCGATGGCGATGATCATGGTGTCGATCTCGCTGTTCACCCCGACCGGCATCGCGGCGGCGCTCTATTACATCGTGCATTCGACACTGGCGGCGGCGGCGCTGTTCCTGATTGCGGATCTCGTGCGCACGGGCCGGGGCAATGTCGATCTGACCGCGCAGGCCCCGGTGGCAGGGGCCGCGCTGACGGCGTCGCTGTTCTTTGCAGGGGCCATCGCGATGACGGGACTGCCGCCGCTCTCGGGTTTTCTTGGCAAACTTCTGGTACTGAATGCGGCCTTTGATACGAACATGATGGTATGGGTCTGGGCGATCGTGCTGTCCTCCAGCCTGATCAGTATCGTGGGGTTCGCGCGGGCAGGCAGCGTCCTGTTCTGGAAGGCGCACAGCGTCGAAAAACCCGGCGAGGCTCTGGTGATGCCGCGCCCGGCCACCCTGTCCTATGTAGCTGTTGGGGGCCTGATCGGGCTGCTGGCCTTGCTCACGGTCTTTGCCGGGCAGGTCCATGGGTACACGACCCGCATCGCGGAGGGCCTGTTTGCGCCGGATGCGTATATGGAGGCGGTGCTGGAAACCCCTGGCAAGCTCAGCGCGCCCAAGACAGAGGAGGCAAACTGACATGGTACGCCGCGCCTTTTTCTGGCTGCTGCCGCACCCGTTCCTGACCCTGCTGCTGACGGTCGTCTGGGTCCTGCTGCAAAACGAGATTTCGCCCGGCATGGCCGTCTTTGGCCTGATCCTCGGTATCATCATCCCGTGGGGCACGTCGATCTGGTGGCCGGACCAGCCCAGGGGCATTCATGTGGGCAGGATGTTTTCCTATGCGCTGATCGTGTTGTGGGACATCATCATCGCCAATATCCAGGTTGCCTGGATCGTGATCTCGGTGCCCAATGCCAGGCTGAAACCGGCCTGGATCGTGATTCCTCTCGATCTGGTCCAGCCCGAAGCGATCACGATTCTTGCGGGCACCATCACGCTCACGCCGGGCACCGTATCGGCGGACCTGTCGGATGAAGGGCACAGCCTGCTGGTCCACGTGCTGCACACCGATGACCCGGACGCCGTGCGCGACGAGATCAAGATCCGCTACGAGGCCCGTCTGAAGGAGATTTTCATATGAGTGCTGCGACCAACCTTCTGGACATCGCGCTGCTGATCGCCTTTGCCGCGCTGGCCATCGGCCAGATCCTGTCGATGGTCCGTCTGGTGCTGGGCCCCAGCTATGGCGACCGGATTCTGGCGCTGGATACGATGGTGATCAACGCACTGGGCCTTGTGGTGGTGCTGGGCATCCAGCAAGGGGTGCAGATCTATTTCGAGGTAACGCTGCTGATCGCCATGCTCGGCTTTGTGTCGACCGTCGCGCTGGCGCGGTTCCTGCTGCGGGGGGACATCATCGAATGACCGGTCAGATCATCGCCACCTATGCCTCTGCCCTCAGCCTGCTGATCGGCTCGGGCTTCATTGTCATAGGTGTCATCGGCCTGCTCAAGTTCAATGACCCGATGACGCGCCTGCATGCCCCCACCAAGGTCGGCACCATCGGCATCGGCATGCTGCTTTTGGGGTCGATGCTGCATTCCTTTGCCACCGGGTCATCGTCGATACACGAGCTGCTGATCATGGCATTCCTGTTTGTCACGGCGCCCGTGTCGGCGAATTTCATCGCCAAGGTGAACATCCACCGCCGCACCTGCGAAACGCCCCCGTCACCGCCGCGCGATGACACGTGGTCGACACTGAAATCGCCCGAGGCAGAGATCGAACCAGCCCCGCTCGACTCGGTCTGACAGCCACAGACTGGCGCGTACCTGCGCAAAACGTGCCCCTCTGCCTGATTTTTGGGCGAGGGCCAGGGTTTCTACGTCCAGCAGCGCCGCCTGCGTTGCGCCCTGCCGCGCCGCTTGTGCAGTCTGAACGGGCAGGACGTCTAGGGTTCCGCCTCATGCGCACGTGCGAGGGTCAGGTCCGAGAGACGTCGCCGTCCGGGGCAAAGACCGGGCGGTACACGGCGGGGCAACATCCCCGGAGGCAACTGCGCAGGGTTGACCCACGCTCCGCTCATGCCCTTCCACGCGGTCATTCCATATTTGAAACGATGGGGACTGACCGATGAAGAAACTTACCACACTCACCGCCGCCGCCATTCTGATGGCCACCACCGCGATGGCCGATGGCCACGCCAAGACGGAATTCAAGGTCGCATGGTCGATCTATGTCGGCTGGATGCCGTGGGGCTATCTCGAAGACAGCGGCATCATGGACAAATGGGCCGACAAATACGGTATCGACGTCGAGATTGTGCAGATCAACGACTATGTCGAGTCGATCAACCAGTACACCGCCGGGGCATTTGACGGCGTATCGGCGACCAACATGGACACGCTGTCGATCCCTTCGGGCGGGGGCGTCGATACCACGGCGCTGATCGTGGGGGACTATTCCAACGGCAACGACGCGGTGATCCTGAAAGGAGAGGGCGACCTGGCGGCCCTCGCGGACAAGCCCGTGAACCTCGTGGAACTGTCGGTGTCGCACTACCTGCTGGCGCGCGCGCTGGACAGCGTGGGCCTGTCGGAGGCGGACCTTGGCGGTGTCATCAACACGTCCGACGCAGACATGATCGCCGCCTTTGCCACCGACGATGTGGAGGCGGTGGTGACGTGGAACCCGCTGGTGTCGGCCATCCTGCAGGAACCCGGAGCGAACAAGCTGTTCGACAGCTCCGACATTCCCGGCGAGATCATCGACCTGATGGTCGTCAACACCGAAACCCTCGCCGCCAATCCCGACTTTGGCAAGGCGCTGGTCGGGGCGTGGTACGAGGTCATGGGGTTGATGGCGGCAGGTGACGAGGCGGTGCTGACGGCCATGGCCGAAGCCTCCGGCACGGACCTTGACGGCTACAAGGCGCAGCTTGCCAGCACCGAGATGTTCTATGACCCGGCGGCGGCGGTCGCCTTCACTTCAGGCACGGAACTGCCCGCCACCATGGTCAGCGTTGCCGCGTTCCTCTTTGACAAGGGCATCCTGGGCGAAGGCGCGCCCTCGGCGGATTTCGTGGGCGTTGCCTATCCGGACGGGTCGATCACCGGGAACCCGGACAATGTCATGTTCCGCTATGACACGACCTATATGCAAATGGCCGCAGACGGCGCGCTGTGACAAAGGCCGACCCGCGGCGCATGTCCATGGCGGGCCAGTGACATGCGTCTGATCAACATCATCCCGGCGCGCCCTCTGGCGGTGTTCCTTGCGCTCTTGCCCTTTGCGCTGGTGTTCATCGCCTATGCCATCGGGTCGGACATCAGGCTGAGCGAGAACCCGTCGGACAAGCTGTTGCCCGCGCCCTCCACCATCTGGGACACCGCCGTGCGGCTGCTGAGCGAAGGGGACAGACGCACGGGCCGCATCCTGTTCTGGCACGACACATGGGCCAGCCTGAAACGGCTGGGCCTCGGTATCGGGATTTCGGCGGGCATCGGTTTGCTCTTTGGTTTGCTGATCGGGCTGCTGCCGCTGATGCGCAGTTTTCTGGCCCAATTCGTGGCAGTCCTGTCGATGATCCCGCCGCTGGCCCTGTTGCCAATCCTGTTCATCGTCTTTGGCCTTGGCGAACTGTCCAAAATCGTGCTGATCGTCGTGGGCACGCTGCCCTTCATCATTCGCGACCTGTCGCAACGGGTGATCGAGGTGCCCGGCGAGTTGCTGGTCAAGGCACAGACGCTGGGGGCATCGACATGGGTCATCGCCATCCGCGTGGCCCTGCCGCAAATCATGCCGCGCCTCATTCAGGCGGTGCGCCTCTCGCTTGGGCCCGCCTGGCTGTTCCTGATCGCAGCCGAAGCCATCGCCTCGGACCTCGGCCTTGGCTACCGCATCTTTCTGGTACGCCGTTACCTCGCCATGGATGTGATCCTGACCTACGTGATCTGGATCACGCTGCTCGCCTTCCTCATCGACTGGGCATTGCGCAGCGCATCGCGCCGTTTCTTTCCATGGGCGGAGGAGGGGTTGTGAGCTTTGTCACCGTCAGGGGCGTCTTTCAAACCTATGGCCAGCGCCCGATCATCGAGCGGGTCAATGTCGAGGTGGACGAGGGCGAGTTCATCTCGATTGTCGGGGCCTCTGGCTGTGGCAAGTCCACCTTCCTGCGGCTCTTGCTGGCGCAGGAGCGCCCGACGCGGGGCGAGATCAGCATCGCAGGCGCCGCCCCGGCGCGCGAACCGGGGCTGGATCGCGGCATCGTCTTTCAACGCTATTCCGTCTTTCCGCACATGAGCGTGCGCGAGAACATTGTGGCAGGCGAATCCCTGCGACGCGGCTGGGGCCGGTTCTGGGGGGCAGAGCGGCGCGCGGCGCTGGCCCGCGCGGATGCCACGCTGGCCCGCATCGGCCTCGATCACGTGGCCGACCAATACCCGGCCACCCTGTCGGGCGGCATGCAGCAACGCCTTGCCATCGGACAGGCGCTGGTGGCCCGCCCGCGGGTTCTGCTGCTGGATGAACCTTTTGGCGCGCTCGATCCGGGTACGCGGGTCGCGATGCACGATTTCCTGACCGACCTGCGCGCAGAGACCCGCATGACCGTCTTCATGGTGACCCACGATCTGGAAGAGGCGTTCAAGCTCGGTGACCGCGTGCTGGTTTTTGACAAACCCCGTTGGGATCCGCAGGACCCGAACCTGAACGGAGCCACGATCACCTACGATTTCGATGCCCGCGACGGGGGCATCCCGTTTCAAACCATCAAGGAGGAAACCCATGTTCCAACCACATGACAGGACGCGCTCGCACCATCCGCGCGACCATGCCACCGCCGGAATGCGCCATCACCACCCCGACCTCACCAAACTGCGCGGCTGGAAGGCGATGCAGGCCGAGGGCGACCTGGGCGAAAGCGGTTGGGAGCAGGAAAAGAAATGGGCTCTGCGCATGGGCCTGACCGGCGCCGACAGCATCGAGGACAAGTCGATCCCCACCTTTGCGCGCGGCGAGTTGCCCCACTACGCAGGCATCAACACGTTCCTCAAGGCACCCTACGCAGAGGATGTGACCGAGGTGAAGGATTACGACGCGACCGTGCTGGGCATCCCGTTCG
>CAZITF010000126.1:0-7680 GCA_964542095.1 uncultured Rhodobacterales bacterium | reverse complement strand
GGGCGGCATTTCAGCGCTGTCGGTGTCTGAAGACGGGCTGTGGTTGCGCCAGGGCGGAAACGAAGGCCAAACGGTGATCCGCGCGGCGCGCTCGAACGCGGATGCGTCGGTGCTCTATGACGTGACCTTTGTCGCCTATGCGCCGGATGGTGGCCCGGCGCGGCGGATCGAGGCGGGAAGTGCCGCCTTGCGCGACGGTGCGTGGTCACTGCGGCAGGCCAAGGTCTGGCCGCTGGCCACGGGCCTCAATCCCGAGGCCAACTCGGTTGTCCACGAGATGCTCGAAATCGAATCCACCCTCACTCTCGATCGTATCCGCGAATCCCTCGGCACCCCGACCGGCGTGTCGATCTGGGACATGAAACAGTTTATCGCCCAGTTGGAGCAGGCCGGATTTTCGGCCCGCAAACACGAGGTCTGGATGCAATCGCAACTGGCGCGCCCGCTGTTCCTGGTGGCTATGGTTCTGGTTGCCGCAGCCTTCACGATGCGCCATACCCGGTTCGGGGGGACCGGCACGGCGGTTCTGGCAGCGGTGTTATTGGGGTTCGGTTTGTATTTCATTCGCAGTTTCGCGCAAATTCTGGGTGAAAATGGCCAGATCCCTATCCTGCTGTCGGCCTGGGCCGCGCCACTGGCAGCGGTTTTGCTGGGCCTCGGATTGCTGTTGCGGACCGAAGATGGGTAGTGCGTTCGCCCTCATGCGGCACTGGATCCGCCCGATGGTTCTGCTCCTAGCTCTGAGCCTGTCTGGCGGGCTGGCGCAGGCCCAGGATGCAGCGACCGACCCGGCCATTCTGGTCGCCGACGACATTCAGATCACCTCCGACCGCCGCCTGATCGCAACAGGCAATGTCGAGGCGTTTCAGGGCCAAACGCGGCTGACAGCAGGGTCCATCACCTATGATCCCGACACCGGCAGCCTGACTCTGACCGGGCCGATCACCATCGACGACGGCGTGGGCGTGCGCATCCTTGCCGATCAGGCCGAACTCAGCAGCGATATGCAGAACGGATTGCTTTTGGGGGCGCGGCTGGTGCTGAACGAACAGCTGCAACTGGCCGCCGTGCAGATGAACCGCGTGAACGGGCGTTATACCCAGCTTTACAAGACGGTCGTCACCTCGTGTAAAGTCTGCGCGGACGATACGCACCCGCCCTTGTGGCAAATCCGCGCCAGGCGCGTTGTTCATGACAAGGAGGCCCGTCAACTCTATTTTGACGACGCGCAACTGCGCATTCGCAGCGTGCCCATCCTCTATCTGCCACGTCTGCGCCTGCCGGATCCGACGCAGGATCGCGCAACCGGCTTTCTGCTGCCGGAAATTCGTCTGGACTCGCGGCTCGGCACGGGTATCAAGACGCCCTATTTCATTCGCCTGAACGACCGGCGCGACCTGACGCTGACTCCGTACCTGTCCAACAACACCCGTACCCTCGAACTTCGTTACCGCGAGGCGTTCCGGCGCGGACGCATCCAGATCGAGGGCGCAGTTTCACAGGACGATCTGCAACCCGATGACAGCCGGGGCTTTGTATTTGCCGCCGGGCGTTTCGACCTCAACCGCGATTTCCGGCTGCAATTCGATATCGAGGCCGTGTCCGATGACGCCTATCTGGCCGATTACGACTATTTCGCGCGTGATCGGCTCGACAGTCAGGTCCAGATCAGCCGCGCGCGCCGGGATGAATTCCTGCGCCTGTCCTATATCAACTACAAATCCCTGCGCGATGACGAGGATGACGACGTTCTGCCCTCGGATGTGATCGAGGCTCTTTATGAACGGCGGTTCTTCCCGCGCGGTTTGGGGGGCGAAATCCGCCTGTCGACCGAGGCACATGCCCACCAGCGCAAATCGAACCTCGACTTCGATGCCAATGGTGACGGGGTCGTGGACGGTCGGGACGTGCTGCGCTTCAACGTCGAGACGGAATGGCTGCGCACTTTTCAGATTGGCGGCGTGTTGGCGCAGACGCGGCTGGGTGTGGCGGGCGGTGTCTATCAAATCTCCGACGATGCGACCACGCCCGACAGCGACAGCGAACTGGCACCGACAGCGGGTCTTGTGCTGCGCTATCCGCTGGTGCGTCGGGGGCCGGGCAAGGTGCGCCATGTGCTCGAACCCATCGTACAACTGGCCTGGATCGGCGGCGACGGACTGAACGTGCCCAACGAGGAAAGCACGCGGGTCGAGTTCGACGAAGGCAATCTGCTGAGCCTGTCGCGCTTTCCGTCCCTTGACCGGCGCGAACGGGGTTTGGCGGCCGCCCTGGGCGCGACATGGTCGCGGGTCGATCCGGATGGGTGGTCGTTCAGCGTGACGGGTGCGCAGATCCTGCGGCAGGATGCGCAACCCGATTTCACCCTCAGTTCCGGCCTGTCCGGCACCGAGTCCGATTTCCTGCTGGCCGGTCAGATGCGGCTGGCAGGCGGCCTCGCCTTGTCCGGGCGCACGCTGTTTGACGAACGCTTTGACATCACACGGGCGGAATTGCGCGGTGACTGGAGCAATTCGCGCCTCGATCTTGGTGGCAGTTTTATTTGGATCGATGAGGATCCGGCCATCGAACAATTCGCCCCCATCGGCGAAATCACATTTGACGGCGCCTATCGGATCGACCGGTTCTGGACGGCAAGCCTCGATATGCGCTACGACATCGAGGAAGGACGCGCCGCAACCGCCGGGGCCGGGCTCACTTACGAAAACGAGTGCGTGCGGGTCGGCGTGTCGGTCAACCGGAGCTTTGCGGACTCGACAACTATTGAGCCCTCCACCAGTCTGGGGTTAACAGTGTCCTTGCGCGGGTTCTCGGCCGATACGGGCGAGCGCATCGAGGTACGATCATGCGGAAAGCAGGCGAAATGAGCAGTAAGACACGAGCAATGACAATCGCACGGACCTGCGCAGCAGGCGTATTGGCGCTGGCGGCTTCGTTCGGGACGGCGCAGGCGCAGAACCTCTTTGCCCCGGTGGCGCAAGTGGACGAAGCCCTCATCACTGAATTCGAAGTTCAGCAGCGCATCCGGTTCCTTCAGGTTCTTGGCGCACGTGGCGGCACCCGCGACGAAGTGATCAAGGAGTTGATCCGCGACCGTCTGCGTGTTTCCGCCACCTCGCAGGTCGGCATCACCCTGAGCCCGGAACAGTTGCAGGAAGGGTTCACCGAATTCGCTGCGCGCGCGGATCTGTCAGCCGAGGATTTCGTGAACAACCTCGAACAGGCCGGAGTCGCCGCCCAGACCTTTCGCGATTTCATCGCCACCCAGCTGATCTGGCGCGACTACATCCGCGCACGCTTTGGCGGCCGGGTGCAGATATCGGATCGCGAAATCGACCGCGCCGTGGCCGGAGCGACCGCCAACAGCGGGATCGAGGTGCTGATGTCAGAAATCATCATCCCCGCGCCCCCCGCGAGTGCCGCTCAGGTGATGGCACGGGCCGAACAGATCGCCCAGTCCACCTCGGAAGCCGAGTTTTCCAACTATGCCCGTCGCTTTTCCGCAACAGCCTCGCGCGGGGCCGGAGGGCGTCTGCCCTGGACCCCGCTGAGCGACCTGCCCCCCGTCCTGCGCCCGCTGCTTCTGGCGCTCGGGCCGGGCGAAGTCACCTCGCCCCTGCCGATCCCGAACGCGGTGGCCCTGTTCCAGTTGCGCGATATCCGCGAAACCGACACGCCCGAGCGGCAATATTCGGCCATTGAATACGCCGCCTACTACATCGCCGGGGGCCGCACGCCCGAAGCGCTGGGCCGGGCCCGCGCCATTGCCGCGCGGGTTGATCGCTGTGACGACCTTTATGGCGTGGCGCAGGGTCAACCCGAAAGCGTCCTGGATCGCGGCAGCCTGCCGCCCGCTGAAATCCCGACAGACATCGCAATGGAGCTGTCGAAACTGGACCCCGGCGAGACCTCGACCGCACTGACACGCTCGGACGGGCAGACCCTGGTTCTGCTGATGCTGTGCGGGCGCACACCGTTACTGGAAGAAGATCAGGAGATCGATCGCGACTCCATCGCCGCGCAGCTGCGCAACCAGCGCCTGAATGCGTTTTCCGAGAACCTGCTGGAACAGCTCGCGGCAGAGGCGAAAATCACCGTCTTCGAATGAGCGCGCCGCTGATCGCCATCAGCTGTGGCGAACCGGCAGGCGTCGGCCCCGAGATCGCGGCCAGGGCCTGGGCGGCGCTGCGCGGAGAGGTGGCAATGGTCTGGATCGGCGATCCGCGCCATCTGCCCAAGGGCACCCCCATCGCCGAAATCGACTCGCCCGCAGCGGCCCCGCGCCACTGCGCAGATGCCCTGCCCGTGTTGCGCCACGCCTTCCCTGCCCCTGCGCAGCCCGGTGTGGCGACGCCTGAAAATGCCCAAGGCGTCATAGACGTGATCGCCCGCGCCGTCGCGCTCGCGCAATTGGGCGAGGTGGCGGCGGTCTGCACGGCCCCGATCCACAAGAAGGTGCTGATCGACGGCGCGGGTTTTGCCTATCCCGGCCACACCGAATATCTCGAGGCACTGACGGACGCGCCGCGCGCCGTGATGATGCTGGCGTCCGAGGCCTTGCGTGTCGTGCCCACCACCATCCACATCCCGCTGGAAGACGTTGCGACCGCCCTGACGCCTGAGTTGCTGCGTCACACTGTCGAAATCACCGCCAACGGGCTGATGACACAGTTCGGTATTGCCGCCCCCCGCATCGCGGTAGCGGGTCTGAACCCCCACGCGGGCGAAGGTGGTGCCATGGGGCGACAGGAGATCGAATGGATCGCGCCGCTGATCGCTGAAATGGCCAGCAAAGGGCTGGACGTCACCGGCCCCTGGCCCGGCGATACGCTGTTTCACGCCGCGGCCCGCGCGCGCTATGACGCGGCGGTCTGCATGTACCACGATCAGGCGCTTATCCCGATCAAGACGCTGGATTTCGACCGGGGCGTGAACGTCACCCTCGGCCTGCCCATCATCCGCACCTCGCCCGATCACGGCACGGCCTTTGACATCGCAGGACAAGGCATTGCCAACCCGACCAGCATGACCGAGGCGATCCGGCTGGCCGCAATGATGGCCCAGGCATGAGCGCCATCGACGACCTGCCCCCATTGCGGGCGGTGATTGCCCGTCACGGGCTGAGCGCGCGCAAGTCGCTGGGCCAGAACTTTCTGCTGGATCTGAACCTGACGGCCAAGATCGCGCGCCAGGCGGGCGATCTGAGCGCGTGCGATGTGCTGGAAATCGGCCCCGGCCCCGGCGGGCTGACACGCGCTCTGCTGTCCGAAGGGGCACGCAAGGTGCTCGCCATCGAAAAGGACGCGCGTTGCCTGCCGGCGCTGGCCGAGGTCGCTGCGCGTTATCCCGGACAGTTGGAAGTCATCGAGGGGGACGCACTGGACATCGACCCGCTGGCGCATTTGACGCCGCCGATCCGGGTCGCGGCCAACCTGCCCTACAATGTGGGCACCGAATTGCTGGTGCGCTGGCTGACGCCACCCGCGTGGCCGCCTTTCTGGCAGTCCCTGACGCTGATGTTCCAGCGCGAGGTGGCCGAGCGTATCGTGGCCGCGCCGGGGTCCAAGGCCTATGGGCGGCTTGCGGTGCTGGCGCAATGGCGGTGCGAGGCGCGCATCGCCATGTCCCTGCCGCCCGAGGCGTTCACGCCCGCGCCCAAGGTGTCGAGTGCAGTGGTGCATCTGCGTGCCCTGCCCGCCCCAAAGTTCGAGGCCGATGCAGAAGTACTGAGCCGCGTGGTCGCGATGGCCTTCAACCAGCGCCGCAAGATGCTGCGTGCCGCCCTCAAGGGGTTGGGGCCCAATATCGAGGACACGCTGCGCATGGCGGGGATCGAACCGACCGAACGGGCCGAACAGGTGTCACTGGAAGGGTTTTGTGCGCTGGCGCGGGCCGTGGCGGCCCGCTGAACGCTTATTCTGCGGCTTCGGGCGCGGACCCGTTGTCCGATTCCGCATTCGCGCCATCTGCATTCTGTGCGGGCTTGTTGCGCGGTTTGCGGGTGCGTGGTGGTTTGGGCTTGGGCTGGCTTTCGGGTGTGTCGACGAGATTGCTGTCGCCTGCAGTGTCGACCACATCCGGTTGCGGCGCCTCGGCCGGGTCCGAGGACAGGTCGCCGCCATTGTTGTCCTGACGCTGCGCATTGCGCTCGCGATCCCGGTCGGCCTGGCGGTCACGTTCTGCCTGGCGTTCGCGGTTCTGGCGCTCCTGCTCTTCGCGGCGCGAATCGATTTCACGCTGCGCCTCACTCAGCAAACGCAGATAGTGTTCGGCGTGCTGCTGGAAATTCTCGGTGGCGACGCGGTCGCCCGACAGTTGCGCATCGCGCGCAAGCTGGTTGTACTTGTCGATGATCTGCTGCGGCGTGCCGCGCACCTTGCCCTCGGGGCCGGAACTGTCAAACACCCGATTGACGACGTTGCCGCCGCCACCAGCGTTGTTGTTACGATTGCGACTGTTCTTTGACCGTGACCGTGATCTCGAAGATTTCATGGGGTAATGTTTCCGCTCTTGGCGTGTCTTTGGTGGATCAGCCGGGGTGCGCATCTGCACCAGTTTCAATCACTCGGCGATCTTGTGGAGTAAGACGCCAGCACATGGCATGGCCTACGGCCGCAGCGTCTGTGTCATGAATAAGCATGGGAATGCGCCCGCGACAAGGGCAAAAGGCAGATTTTAACCATTTTTGAACGGCTCACGCTGGATTCCGCGCAACAACGACACGCGGACGCCCATCGAGATCGGGCAGAATGCGCACATCGCTCCAGCCTTCGGCGTCGAAGATGGCGCGCACATCGTCGCCCTGCGTCGCCCCGAATTCGCAGATCACGCGGCCCTGCGACGTCAGGTAACTGCCTGCGAGGGCGGCGATTTCGCGGTAGGCCGACAGGCCGTCGCCCTCGTCCGTAAGGGCCATGCGCGGTTCGTGATCGCGCAATTCCGGGGCGACCTCGTCCATTTCAAACACGGCAAGATAGGGCGGATTGGCCACGATCAGATCAAAGCGGCCCTCGACAGGGTCGAACCAGCTGCCGTTCAGTATTTCGGCGCGCATGGCAACCTCGTGGCGCACCGCGTTGGCGCTGGCCTGAAGGCAGGCGGCCTCGCTCAGGTCCACACCAATGCCGCGCGCATCCGCGCGTTCGGCCAGCAGCGTCACCAGCAAACAGCCCGACCCGGTGCCAAGGTCGAGGATACGCGCGAAATCTTCGGCCAGGGCCGCCTCGATCAGGGTTTCGGATTCGGGGCGTGGATCAAGCACATCGGCAGTCACCGCAAAGCTGCGCCCGTAAAAGCCGCGCTTGCCGATCAGCTGGCTGACGGGCACGCGCACGGCGCGCAGGGCGATCAGGTTGTCATATCGCTCGGCGATGTCGGGTGCGATGTCCTCGGGCGCAATCAGGGTCACACGGGCGGCATCGACCTGCGCTGCGTGGGCCAGCAGCACACGGGCATCACGCGCGGGGTCCGGCACCCCTGCGGCGCGCAGTCGGGCGGTGGCCGCCACCATGGCTTCGGCCGCCGTCATGAGCCCATCTCGGCCATCTGGCGCGCCTGTGCATCTGCGGTCAGCGCGTCGATCACCTCGTCCAGATCGCCCTGCATCACCTGATCCAGCTTGTAGAGCGTCAGGTTGATGCGGTGATCGGTCATGCGGCCCTGAGGGAAGTTGTAGGTGCG
>CAZITF010000125.1:0-7764 GCA_964542095.1 uncultured Rhodobacterales bacterium | reverse complement strand
GCCGGAATCGAGCAGGTAGAAGACGATCCGGAACCGGACGCGACAGCCGACATATTGGCTGGCATCGAGGACGTGGAAGACACCCCCGAAGAAGACATCACCGCAGATGTCCTTGCTGGGATCGAACAGGTTGAGGAGCCTCCCGAAGAGGATACGGCGTCTGATGTGCTCGCCGGAATCGAGCAGATCGAGGAAACCCCCGACGAGGATACGACCTCGGAGGTACTTGCGGGCATCGAGCAGGTAGACGACACGCCGGAAGTGGATACCACCGCCGACGTTCTCGCGGGAATCGAAGAGGTGGAGAAGGCCGTCGAAGAGGATACGGCGGCCGACGTTCTGGCGGGTATCGAACAGGTCGAAGTGGCTCCGCAGGAAGATACCACCGCCGACGTTCTGGCCAGCATCGAGGACGTGGAGGATGCTCCGGCGGAAGACACCGCTGCCGATGTCCTCGCCGGAATCGAGCAGGTTGAGGAGGTCGTCAAAGAGGATATGTCCGACGACATATTGGCCAATCTGGATGCGCCAGACGCGGTCGAGACCGAGGAAACCGGTCTTGATGACGTCCTGGGCACGATCGAGGCTGTTCCGGACGATGACACCGAAGGTGACGATCTGGAGGATATCCTGTCAGGCATTGATGCGCCCGAAGACGCCGGGGAAGACGGGGATGATGTCGGTGACGTTCTGGCGGGCCTGGACGCCGCGCCAGAGCCGGATGAGGGCGACGATCTGGACGATGTGCTTGCGGCCCTCGATGCGCCGGAACCCGAGACAGAGGACGGGGACGATCTCGATGACATTCTTTCGGGATTGGAGACGGCCGAAGCGGCTGAGGATGACGCGGACGACGTCGGCGATGTTCTGGCTGGACTGGACTCCGGTGAATCCGAGTCGGATGACGGGGACGATCTCGACGACATTCTGTCGGGCCTTGATGCACCGGACGAGGCCCCGGATGAGGCCGACGATGTGGGCGACGTCCTTGCCGGACTTGATGCGCCTGACACCGTCGCAGCGCAGGATGCGGCAGAGGACGTTCTGGCCGGTCTGGAGGCACCGACCGACGAAACCACGGATAACGACGATCTGGACGACATTCTGTCAGACCTCGACACGCCGGAACCCGAAGCCGTTGCAGGGGACGATCTGGATGACATCCTCGCCGGGTTGGAGACGGACGACGCGAAAGATCAGGCGGCGGGCGACGATGTGGATGCGTTGCTGGCCGGGCTGGATACGCCGGAGCAGAGCGCGGACGAGGCCGACGATCTGGACGATATACTGTCCGGGCTCGACTCCGATGAAACGGAGACTGCCGCCGAAGAAGACGATGTCGACGCGTTGCTCGCCGAACTGGATACGCCGGAAGACAGCGCGGACGAGACGGACGATCTGGACGATATCCTCGCCGGTCTGGACGACGATGATGACGACACCGGGGACGCGCAGACCGAGGACGCGGACGATGACCTTGATGCTCTGCTTGCCGGGTTGGACGATGACGCGGACGACGCGGATGGGGATGACGATCTGGACGCGTTGCTGGCGGGGCTGGACTCGGACGATGACGACGCGGACGCGGATGATGATATGGACGCGCTGCTGGCCGGGCTGGACGAGGACACGGACGACGCGGATGGCGATGACGACCTGGATGCCCTGCTGGCCGATCTTGACGAAGACACCAGCGATGACGGTGGCGACGATGATCTGGACGCGCTGCTGGCCGGGCTGGACGACGAGGACGAGGACGTTGCGGCGGATGATGGCGACGCGGACACCGCCAGTTCCGCACCACCCGAAAAGGCCGCGCCCGTGCAATCGCCCTTTGGCACCATATCTCTGCCCCGCCCGGCCCGCGCCGACCTCAACCGGTCGAAATTCCGCATGGCGGTCTTTGGCGACTTTACCGGCCGCGCGGCGCGCGGGTTGATGGAGACGGGCGACGCACTGGCTGCCCGTCCCGCGATTCCGCTGGATGTGGACACCATCGACGAGATCATCGAGGGCTTTGGCACAACGCTGGTCCTGCCCATCGGCGCGGGCGGAACGGGTGTCGAGGTCAAGCTGAAGGAGATGGACGACCTGCACCCGGACGAGCTGTATGACAATGTCGAGCTGTTCGACGCCATTTCCGGCGTACGCCAGCAGCTGGGCGTCGGTTCGATGGCGGATCGCGCCGTCGAGCAACTGAAGTCCTGGTCCGAGACCTATGCGACTCCGATCAAGCTGCCCAAGAAATCGGCGGGCTCGTCGATGCCCACCAACCTCAAGCTGAGCGATTTCCAGGCGCTGATCGGGGATACGCGCGGCACGCTGACCAGGGCCTCCCCCGCGGACGAGTTGATCGCGCAGATCATCGGCCCCCACGTGGTCAAGGCCCCGGATGCGGGTGCCGAAGCGATGAAAAAGGCGGTGGACGAGGCCCTGAGTTCAGCGATGAACCTGATCCTGCACCACCCCGAATTCCAGGCGATCGAGGCGCAATGGCGCAGCCTCGATCTGCTGGCGCGACGGATCGAGACGGATGTGAAGCTGGAAATCGTCCTTTACGATATTTCGGCCGAGGAACTGGCCGCCGATCTGGCCGCGCAAGAGGACCTGTCCCAAAGCGGGCTGTTCAAGCTGGTCACCGACGTGCTGGAGCCCGAAGAGGGCGCGGGCGGGTTTTCTGCGATGTTCGGCCTTTACACGTTCGAGGAAACGCCGCCTCATGCCGAATTGCTGGCCCGGATCGGGCAGGTGGGTCTGCATGTGGATGCGCCGTTCTTCTCGGCCATGTCCCCCGCCTATCTCGACACCGCCCCCGAGGATCGCCACCCGCTGGTGGCCAAGACCTGGGACACGCTGCGCAAGATGCCCGAAGCAGCCTATGTCGCCCTTGCCTCGCCCCGCTTTCTGTTGCGCCAGCCCTATGGGGCGAAATCGGACCCGGTTTATGCCTTCGAGTTCGAGGAGTTTTCCCCGCGCGAGGGCCTCAAGGGCATGTTGTGGGCCAACCCCGTTGTGTTGATCGCGATCCTGCTGGCCGGAACCTACAAGAAGGACGGCAAGGCAATGGATCTGGGGTCGATGATGAGCCTGGGCGATCTGCCGTTTCACTACGTCAATGACCGCTACGGCGATCAGGTCGCGCTTCCGTGTACAGAACGCAACCTGACAACGGACCCCGCGCAGGCTACACTGGGGCGCGGGTACATGCCTGTGCTGTGGATGAAGGGGCGCAACGAAATTCGCCTTGGCTCGTTCCGTTCGCTGGGCGGAGAGACCATCGCAGGGCCCTGGCAAGACGCCGTACCGGTCCCGCGCAAGACGCCCAAGACGCCCACTCTGGACGTGGAAATGGAACTGGATGCGGGCGATGACGACGGCGCGGACGATGATACTTCGCTTGACGATCTGCTCGCAGGGCTTGAGGATGATGCGCCGACGGGCGACGATGACGACGACATGTCGCTGGATGATCTGCTGGCGGGCTTTGACGACGACGACACCGATTCATCGGATGACGGTGACGATGATGACATGGATCCGGAGCTTGCCGCCTTGCTGGAGGGCCTTTGAATGAACGCATTGAACGGAATACCAGGAAAAGGTCCCGGAGACGGCGACGAACCCCCGATCATTTTATTGGGAATCGAGAGGCGCAGTTACTACGTGTATAAAGGTGACGAGTTTTTGAACCAGCTGTTGCTGGCGGATGGGAATTTTCCGACGCCCATCCTCTGCGTGAACTTTGACACCATTTTTGATGCCAAGCGCGTCCTGGGCGAAGATTTTTCGCTGGGCGCCTGCTGGGTGATCCATCCGGAGATTGTCGCCCGGTTGCGAGAAGACAAGTATTTGATTGAAGCGGATGAATAAGGCCCGCGTTTGGGGCCAAGGAGAATTGACATGGCAGATAGGCAACTTGAGCTTGAGGGCCGCAAGGTCTGGATGGAAGGGTCGTATTCTTCCACACCGGTCAACCTGAAGAATGCGCGCATCATCGAAGCGCTGAGCACACTGACCGAAACGACTGTCGAATTTCTGTCCTCGAACGAGGCGCTCGACCTGCAGGATATCCTGGGCTCGACCATCCATCTGGGCCAGAAGGACGAGGACGACGAGGACCGCTGGTTTACCGGCACCTGCGTGGCGGTCGATTACGTGGGACTTTATCAGGGCATGTCCCATTTCGTGGCCGACGTCCGCCCCTGGCTTTGGTTCCTGACCCGCACCCGCGAGAACCGGATTTTTCAGGAACTGCACGTTCTGGACATCATCAAACAGGTGATGGAGCCCTACGGGTTCTGGTCGGATGTCAAGCAGGAGACCACCGCCAGCTACAAGGCGCGCGATTACTGCGTGCAGTACAACGAAACCGACTTTGATTTCATCTCGCGCCTGATGGAAGAAGAGGGCATCTATTACTTCTTCATCCAGGACGAAAAGAAGCTGAAAATGGTGCTGGCCGACAGTATCAGCGCCCACAAACCCGCCCCCAAGGCGGCCAAGATCGACTTTGCCTTCAAGGAAGGCGGCGAATACCGCCGCGACAACGACCACATCTTTGACTGGAGCGAGACGACCGCGGTGACCAGCGGCAAGGTCACCATGGAGGACTATGATTTCGACAAGCCCAAGACCGAGCTGAAAAAAGTCAAGGCCATGCCCAAGGGCAATCACAACAAGAAGAATTTCGAACATTACATGTATCCCGGCCACAACCGGACGCCGGGTGTCGACGATGCCCTCGTCAAGGTCCGGATGGAGGCCGAGGCGGTCCGTCACAAGCTGTCACGCGGGGCCGGGAACGTGCGCACACTGGGCGTCGGCCAGACCTTCAAGCTCAAGGACCACCCGCGCAAGGCCAACAATATCGACTATCTTGTGACCCGCGCCGTGCATCATCTGCAGATCGAGACGGATTACGAGGTCGAGGAAACCAAGAAGCCGCTGTTTGACAGCACCTTGCCGGTGGACGAGGACAACACCGACACCTATCGCATCGTGTTCGACGTTATCCCCAAGGCCGAGAAATTCCGCGCGCCACAGATCACCCCCTGGCCGCGCTGGATGGGTCTGCAGACAGCCGTGGTCACCGGGCCGTCGGGTGAGGAAATCTACACCGACAAATATGGTCGCATCAAGGTGCAGTTCCACTGGGACCGGCTGGGCCAGAAGGACGAGAACACCACCTGCTGGGTGCGCTGCGTCATGCCCTGGACGGGCAAGAACTGGGGTATGATCCATATCCCCCGCATCGGGCAGGAAGTCGTGATCCAGTTCGAGGAAGGCGACCCCGATCGCCCGATCTGCACCGGCATGCTGTACAATGCCGACACGATGCCCCCCTATGCGCTGGACGCCAACAAGACCCAGACCGGGATCAAGACACGCTCGACCAAGGAAGGGTCGGCAAGCAACTACAACGAGCTGGTGTTCGAGGACAAGAAGGATGAGGAATTCATCCGCATGCACTCGGAGAAGGATTATTTCCAGACCATCGAGAACAATGCCGTCATCAGCATCGGCGAGGAAAAGATGGATCCGGGCGATCTGACCCAGACGATCTATCATACCAAGACCGAGACGATCCTGACCGGCGATCACATCTTTTCCGTCGATGAGGGCAATCAGGAAATCTTTGTCAAAACGGACCATACCGAGACCATCGAGGGCGAGGCCGAACAGACGATCACGGGCAATTACACCCAGACGATTTCCGAGGGCGACGTGACCCGCGAAGTGTCGGCCGGCAGTGAAAGCCACACTGTATCTTCGGGCGATTACAGCCTCGATACCTCATCGGGGTCCATTGCCATCACTGCTGCAGTGGAGATTTCGTTGACCGTGGGCGGCAGTTCCATCGTGATCGACAACAGCGGGATCACCATTTCGGGCACGATGATCACGATAGAGGGCGACGCTACGGTTGATGTTGCTTCTCCGATGACAACGGTTTCAGCGGATGCTGTTCTGACGCTTGACGGCGGCACCACCATGATCAACTGAGGTATTTGATGTCCAAACGATTTGAAAACCTCAAAAAGATCCCGGATCAACCTGCCGCCAGGTTGCTGGCGGCCGCGAATGCCAAGCTCAAGACCAAGCTCAAGTCGCCAGCCAGCGCGTCGGTTCAGACGGTTCTGGAAGAACTGGAAGAGGCAGAGGCCCCCGTCGACATCCTGCGTTTGTTGTCGGTTTCGTTGCCGCCGCGTGAATGCGTGTGGTGGGCCTGTATCGCGGGACGGGATGTTATGGGACCGGATGAGAAAAGCGCCTGCCTCACCGCGTCCGAGGCCTGGGTGTTCGAACCCAGCGTCGAAAACCGCGAGCGGCTGCGCCTGGTGCTGGAAAATGAATCCTCCGGCGACAAGACGGCGCCCTGCGCCACAGCCGCCTATTACGCCCCCGGCAATCTGGGCGAGGGCGACATGGCCGAAATTGCCGCCCCCGTCGGGGTTGTGTCGGCTTGCTGCTTTGGTATGAACCTGAAAATCCTAAAGGTCGGCCCACCCCCGGACCGCTGCTTTCAGGTTGCGATTGACCGGGCGCTGGACATTGCACGCGGTGGCAATGGCAAGATACAATTGGTCGAAGAAACTGAAACACCAACCAAGGAAGGAACCGCCTGATGCCCGGCCCCCCCCAAGCCCGCGTTGCAGACATGCACTCCGGTCCCTGCACGTTGGGGTCTCCGCTGCCGATCATGCCGCCGTGTTGCCCCACCGTACTGGTGTGCAAGATGCCGGCGGCACGGGTGAGCGACATGTGTCTGGGTCTGATTGCGCCCCCGGCTGCGAACTTTCCGCCGCATCCGATTGCCAAGGGGTCCACAACTGTGCTGATCGGCAAATTGCCTGCCGCGCGCATCGGGGATCTGTGCTCGCTGGGCGGCGCGATTGTTGCGGGTGCTCCAACGGTACTGACGGGCGGCTGACACAAGAATGGCAATTACACTGCGCTTCCAGTCGACCGGCAGCATTCCGGGCAATGGCGAACCGATCCAGATGACGGGACCAAGCCTGACGCTTGGTCGCGGCAACGAGAACGACGTCGTGTTGCCCGATCCGAACCGCGAATTGTCCAAACGCCACTGCGCGATCGAGGATCACAACGGCAATGTGATCGTTGTCGACTTTTCGACAAACGGCACCTTTCTGAACTATGGCAAGCTTGCCCTGGGCACGACGCCCACGCCGCTGAACGACGGCGATATCCTGTCGGTGGGTCCTTACGAGATCATGGTGAGTATCTCTTCGGAGGATGCGGGCGACTTTCTGGCCGATCCACTGGCCGAAGGCCCTGTGTCCCATGGTTCGGCCCAGAACGCGCCCAGCAATGCAGACCTGCTGGATGCGCCGGGCGATGGCGGCGATTTCCTTGACGAACTGCTGGTGGGTCGTGGTGCGCCCAAGGGTCCGGGCGTGATGCAGCGCGAAGAACTGGGCGAAGACGGTTTGTTGCCGCCCCTTGGCGAAGACGACGACATTCTGCCCCCGGCACCCGATCCTTATGCCGGGCAGGGGGCCAGCGCGGGCGCACATAACGCCGCCAGCCAGGACAGTTTTTCACTGCCCCAACAGGCCGCCCCCTCATCGTCGGCCATTCCGGACGACTGGGACGAGGATTTCCTGTCGCCCACGCCGCGTGGCGCGAGCGCGGCACCGGCCGATCCGTTTGCGGCCCCGATGCAGCCCGCACCGTCAGCGCCCCCCGCAGCCCCGGCCGGGCGCGCTCATGTGGCCCCCTCACCGATGCCGGTCTCGCCCA
>CAZITF010000124.1:0-7822 GCA_964542095.1 uncultured Rhodobacterales bacterium | reverse complement strand
GGCGCAGGCGCTGACGCCAAAGCCTTTGAATTTTTCCTCGGACGGCAGGCCCTACCACTTGGCGCGTGCCCCTGTGGCCAGAATGATCGCGTCGGCCACATAGACCGTGCCGCTGTCGGATTGGGCAACGAAGGGGCGCTTGGAGAAATCCACCGAAGAAATGATGTCGCCGATGATCTCGCAACCCATCGCCTTGGCATGCGCCTCCATCCGCACCATCAGGTCGGGGCCCTGCACCTCGGTGTCGCCGGGCCAGTTTTCGACCTCGGTCGTGGTGGTCAACTGCCCGCCGGGTTCGATGCCCTGCACCAGGACCGGGTCCAGCATGGCGCGCGAGGCATAGACGCCCGCCGTATAACCCGCCGGGCCGGAGCCGATGATCAGAACCTTTGTGCGTTTGGTGTCGGGCATGGAACTCTCCTGGCAGCGGGGGCGACGGTGATGATATAGACGTAGCCTTGGCGGGTTTGAAGCCCGATTGTGGTTGCCCCGATTGCGTGCAGGACATGGCCCGGCCCGGAGGAAATTTCCAATTGTTGCGCGCGTGTGAAATAATATTGCGCAGACCGTCGAGGCTGCTATAACTTCCGCAAAATTAGGGGGCGCAGATGGCAAGCACGCGACTTGATCCGATCGATCGCAAGATACTGGCGGAATTGCAGGCCGATGGCCGCATGACCAATGTGGAACTGGCCAAGCGGGTGGGTATTTCCGCGCCGCCCTGCCTGCGCCGGGTGCGCACGCTGGAAGAGGCGGGTTATATCCGCGGCTACCATGCGGATGTGGACGCGCATGTGCTGGGGTTCGAGGTGCAGGTGTTTGCCAATGTCGGCCTGGCCAGCCAGGCCGAAGCGGACCTGAGCGCCTTTGAGTCCCGCTGCCGCGGGTGGCCGCTGGTGCGCGAGTGTCACATGCTGAACGGAGAGGTCGATTTCATCCTGAAATGCGTGGCGCCCGACCTGTCGAGCTTTCAAAGCTTTCTGACCGGGCAGTTGCTGACGACCCCTAACGTGGAATCGGTCAAGACATCGCTGGTGATCCGGCAGGCCAAGGATGCCCCCGGCGTGCCGTTCGATGTGCTTGAGGAACGGCTGGCCAAATCGGCCTGAGCCGTCAGCCCGCCTGATCCGTTTCGGGCGCGCGCGGATGGGCGAGCGGGCCGAAGTCGGTGATGTGGAAAACCCGCGGGAACATCGACAGGAACAGATCACGCTGGGCGTGGGTCACATCGCGCGTGCCCCCCATGCCGGGGTGAAAGGTTTCGACCATCAATCCGCCCACATCCACCGCCGCATGGCGCGTCAGGCAAATATGATAGAGACGCACGGCGGTGGGCGGGGTGACCTCGATCACGTTCACGTTGTCCACGAACGCGCCCACGGGTGTCAGCATCGCCGCTCCGCCGGTTGCCCCGCGCAAGGCAGGCGGGGTTTGCAGGATGCGCGCGCCGGACCCCAGCGTGACAAAGGACGACGGGCGGTTTTGCCCGAAATTGTCCGCCATGATCCGCACCAGCGGCATGCGGCGCGGCGCATCGGCGGGCACGAAATTGGTCGACCCGATCCAGGTGACCTCGGCCGGTTCGCCGGACGAGGTGTTGACCCAGTCGCCGGGCGCCAGATCCTCGATCGGGATCATGCCGTGCGGACCCATCAGCGACACGCCGCGTGCAAAGCAGGAAAAGGCGTTTTCGAATAGCGGGATGGCAGGCCCGTTGAAGGTCGCAACAGACCGCGTTCCGTCCGCGTTCAGGGCGGCCACGTCATAAGCGCGGGTAGAACGTTCGACGGCAAGGGATGTGCGGGGCGAACGCAGGGCAGCAGCGATGTTCATATGTAACCTCATTTCGTGTGGTCACATCTGTGTCGGTCCCCACCGACGACGACAGATGGGCAGAACCATGTGTCAAAGTAATGACGTATAATTCTGAAATTCGCCGCAAATTGTCAATAACCGGGGGACATTAACGCCACAGGGCGCATCAATGATGCGCCCGGGGTCGGGATTGTTGCCACGCTATTGGGCGCGGATGCCACAATCTGATTCTGTTTCCCCGATTGCTATGGGGGGGGGTGAGGTCGCGTTCAGGCCGACTTGCGCAGCGCCGCTGTCTGCGCATTGCGCTTGGCGATAAATGCCGCACGACGCGCGCCGCGTGCCCAGGGCAGTTGCGGAATTTCGGTGCTGCCTGATTTGACGACGGATTTGATGAAGCGCGATTTGGCCATTCTGCGAAGTCCTCTGTTCCTGTGCGATACGGGTCCATTGCCCGTCTGAACCTCACTATGTCCGCGCAATCGGGCAGGTTTTTGGCGATTGGCGGCGATTTTAGACAAATCTGTCGAACGGGCCGGGCCAATCATGGCACGGCGCTTTGTTGCCCAAACCAAAGCATATGTGCGGTTTGGCGGCGGGACTTATGCGGATTTCGAAACACTGCGGCAAAGCTGGGGCGGGAACCGCCCCGTCTTTGCCCACATTACAGCACGATGGCCGAGATCAGCCGCCCGTAATCCGGGTCCTTGGCGTGGACCGAACGGCGATAGGAATAGAACCGGTCGGCATCGAAATAGGTGCAGTGCCGCGTCCACTCCGCCGAATGGATGCCTGTCGCGCGCAGCCGCGCCAGCCCATAGCCGGGCAGATCGAAGTGCATCCGATCCCCATCGCCGCCCGCGAAAAAGCGGGTGTTGTCCGGGTCTTCGGCCAGAAAATCGTCAAAGAATTCCGGGCCGACCTCATAGGCGCGCTGGCTGATCGACGGCCCGATCACCGCGCGGATTGCGGAACGTGTGGCGCCAAGGGAGACCATCGCATCCACCGTCGCCTCAAGCACCCCTGACATCGCGCCCTTCCATCCTGCATGGGCGGCGCCGATCACGCCCGCTTCGGCATCCGCAAACAGCACCGGCTGGCAGTCGGCGGTCAGCACCGACAGGGCGATACCCGGCGTCGCCGTGACCAACGCATCGGCGCGCGGTTTTTCGTGCTGGGGGCCGCTCACCGTCACGGCATCTGCCGAATGCACCTGATGTACGCCGACCAGATGGGTGGCATCGACGCCAAGGGCGCCCGCAACCCGCTCGCGGTTGATGGCCACGATTTCGGTCTGATCCGAACTGCCCGTGCCGCAGTTCAGCCCCTGGAACACGCCCGATGACGCACCGCCCTTGCGCGTGAAAAAGCCATGGCGCAGAGGCGCGAGCGAGTCGGAGGTCAGGATTTCAAGCGTCATGGCTCCAGTCCCGGCGGAGGTGTGGCGTGCGTCGGGTAGAGTCCAAGCACTTTGAACAGGTTTCCCATTTCGCCCGGGTGCGTCAACCGCTGATGTGCGGCGATGTGGGTCTTGAGCGTGTCTTCGTTCATACCCGCCGCCAAAGCGCGCGCGCGCTCGGTGATGCCGAGCCGTTCCAGAAATATGCCTTGGGGTGTCAGGCGGGTAAAGGCGGCGGGGGCGGCGGCGCGGGCGAGGGCCTCGAAATCCACGTGGGTGGTCAGATCGGCGCTGCCCGGAGCCTCGAGCGGGTCCGCGACGGCGTGCCCGCGCAGGGCCTGCAACGTGTCGCCGACAGAACGCCAGTCGCCGTAGTCGATGATCAGCCCGGCCCCCCCCTGCGCCGCGATCCGCGCGCCGATTTGGGCGGCGATGGCGGCGGCGGGCGCGCACCATTCCACCAGATCGCCGTCGCGTGTGTCCTCGAGCCTGTGATCGAGGGCCGGTTGTGGGCCGACCGGCGAGAGGCCGAAAGTCAGTGCCTCGCCTTGCAGTCCGATGCAGCGTTCGCGCCAGCCCGCGCCGTCGCGCTGGAACTGGCGCACCGGCAGGGCGTCGAAGAATTCGTTGGCCACGAGCCAGAGCGGGGCTTCCGGCAGGTCGATGACGCTGTCGATCCATTCGGGCCGCGCGCCGCTCAGTGTTTCGCCCTGTCGCGCCTTGAGCACGGGCGAGGCCTCGACCAGAACGATGCGCGCGGCGGCGATGAACCCCGGTACGCGGGCCGTTGCGCGCAGGATGTCAGCCATGAGGGTGCCACGGCCCGGACCCAGTTCGGCCAGCGTGAAAGGTTCAGGCGCGCCCTGGTCGAGCCAGCTTTGGGCGAGGCTGAGGCCCACCAGTTCGCCGAACATCTGGCTGATTTCGGGGGCGGTGGTAAAATCGCCCCCGGTCCCCAGCGGATCGCGGGTGCTGTAATATCCCTTGGTCGGGTGCAGCAGGGCCTGGCCCATGTAGTCCGCCAAAGTGATCGGCCCCGAGGCCGCGATCCGCGCCGCCAGATCGCGCGCGAGGCTCGTCACGCGGCGACGCCGACCCGGCGCGCGCGCCAGATCAGGAACAGGCCCAGAAGGATCATCGGCAGGGACAGCATCTGCCCCATGGTCAGCCCATAGCCGCCAACTTGCCAGGCCAGCCCCAGCGGGTTGCCGGGGCCGACGAATTGCCCATCGGGCTGGCGCACGAATTCGACCGCAAAGCGGGCCATGCCGTAGCCTGCCAGAAAGGTGCCGCAGACCAGGCCCGGCCGCCTGAACGCGCCGCGCCGCCAGACCATCCACAAAAGCACGACCAGCAACACGAACCCTTCGAGGAAGGCTTCGTAGAGTTGCGAGGGGTGGCGTGCGCAGGCCCCCACGATCTGTGGGCAGTACTGCGCCGCATCGCCGGGAAAGATCACACCCCAGGGCAGTTCGGTCGGACGCCCCCACAATTCGGCATTGATGAAATTCGCCATCCGCCCCAGCAAGAGGCCGGGGGGCACGCCCAGGGCGATGGCATCCGCGGCGCTGAGTTGCGGGATCCGATGGCGGCGGGTGTAAATCCACGCAGCCAGCACCACGCCCAAAAGACCGCCGTGAAAGGACATCCCGCCCTCCCAGATAGCGAGGACCGACAGTGGATTTTCGAGGTACACACCCGGTTGATAAAACAGCACATATCCCATCCGCCCGCCCAACAGGACGCCCAGAATGATCCAAGTCAGCATGTCCTCGATCTGGGCGGGGGTCATCACGGGCTGTTGACCGGACCACAGGCGCGGCGCCTTTACCGTCATCACCACCAACCGCCAGCCGATGATGATACCGAAGATGTAAGCCAGCGCGTACCAGCGCAGCGCCAGTTCCATGCCAAACAGGGAAATCGAGAAGATCTCGGGCGAAATGTCGGGGAAGGGGAGCTGCGCTTTCATATGCGTCTCAATGCCTCCGGGCCAGGGCAAGGTCAAGCTTGCCCCGCGCAGGCTACGCCCCCATATAGGGGACAGCTTGGAACGGGAGACGAAAAATGCAGGCACGTGGCAAGATTTTCGACGACATCTCGCAACTGATGACCAACGCGATGGGTGTCGCGCAAGGCGCGCGGGACGAGGCCGAGACGGCGTTGAAGTCGATGATGGACCGCTGGCTGGCGGATCGCGATTTCGTCACCCGCGAGGAATTCGACGCGGTGCGCGCAATGGCGCAAAAGGCCCGCGAAGAGAACGAGGCGCTCAAGGCCCGCCTCGAAGCTCTGGAAGGCAAGTAAGCCGCAAACCCAAAGCGCTCTGACCAAATCGGGGCTCCGGTCGGGTCACAATACGTCAATCCATTTCTGGTGACCGGTATCGCTGTTGTATTTCACCGCCGGTCCGTTTTTCGATTTCATCGATTTGGTGCTGCCTTCCAGCGCGCGGTCGAGTTTCTTTTGAACGTCGTCGGGGACTTTTTCGCCCTTGGCCTTTTTCCAGATCGCCGACATCTTGGCATCAAAGGCCGCGCATTCCTTTTGCAACTGCTTTTGCATCGGCACGATCAGAGCCTCGATCATGGCGCGCGCTTCCTTGGTCTGGCAGCCGTCACGGGCGGCACGCAGGTCGCCGACAATCGCCATGTTCTGGGCGTTGCGCTTGGAGAAGGCAGCGACTTCGCTGAGGCTTGGTTTGAGCAGGGCGGTGAAATCCATGTCTTGAAATCCTTTTGTGGTGGTCTGAACGGATGAATCGTTGGAAATCGTACGGTTCGGAAAAAAATAGTGTGCGTCATGCTCGCTGCGTATCGATGACTTGGCAAGACTATTTGACACAACCGCAGCGCCTTGCGCAAAAGCGCGCCGGGCTGAGCCCCTGTCACAGCATCTTGCGAAAGAACACCACTCGCTGAGTTTCCTGCAATCCGACGGCGCGGTGAAAGGCGTGGCTGGCCGCGTTGTCGATATCGGCGTCCGAGGCCAGTTCCGCGCAGCCCCTGTCGCGCGCCCAGCCCTGCACCGCGTCCAGCAAGGTCCGCCCGATGCCCGCGCCTTGCACGTCGGGGCGTACGTAGATGCCTTCCAGGAAGGCGACCGGCGAGGTGTCGCACCCATTGACGTGATCATGGCGCAAGGCGGCCTCGGCAAAAGCGCGCGGCCTGGCGTCATGGCCAATGTCCAGAAAGACGATGAACTGATGCGGGGTGTGGGCAAGCAGCGCGGCGGCCTCGACCCAATGCGTATCGCGCGATGTGTCGGGCCAGAGCCGGGCGCGCAGGTCGGCCCAGCCTGTCAAATCGGCCTGTTCCGCGCGTCTGATCGGCATGGGGCGAGTGTGCCTTGGTCCCTGGCGGTGTGCAATGCGCCGAGCGACGGGGTGATCTGATCCCGTGTTCTGCGTCGCGCCTGCGCGTCGGGCACGTTTTGGGCACCACCCCACCCCGAGGAGGATCGGGGGGGGGCGAAAAACGCCCGCATCTTGCGCCCTGAGCCGTGTTGTCCCCAACTTATTGCGGTTATCCCCAAATAAAGGGTTGCCAGACGGCATGGGCGCGGTCACCATATCTCGTAGAGGATCGGGGAATAGCCCCGGCCTCTAGAGCAGGCACCTAGCGCTTGGGGCGCTGCCAGCCCCAGTCGCTACTAGCGAATAAGAGGTGGCATCATGGCCCTTTCCGAGCAGTTCCTGGACGACGACATTCATCCCATCGATATCGTCGAGCACATCGCCGAACATCACGAGTGGGATTTCGATCGCATCGCCGATGACCAGATCGCGATGGCGGTCGAAGGGCAGTGGCGCACCTATTCGCTGACGCTGGCCTGGTCGGGCTATGACGAGACGCTGCGTATGGTCTGTACCTTCGAGATGGAACCTCCGGCAGAAAAGTTGGGCCAAGTCTATGAATTGCTGAACCTGATCAACGACCAGTGCTGGGCCGGGTCATTTACCTACTGGGAAGAACAGAAATTGATGGTTTACCGCTATGGCCTCGTCCTGACCGGTGGTCAGGTCGCCAGTGCCGAGCAGATCGACACCATGATTGGTGCTGCCGTGATGAGTGCGGAGCGCTACTATCCCGCGCTGCAACTGCTGATCTGGGGTGATCGCACACCCAAGGACGCCATACAGGTCGCCATTGCAGAGGCCTATGGCCGCGCGTAACCTCTGCCCCTGAGACAGATCAGGGGGTAGAGGGATGAAAGACACACGGATCGCGGACCGGGGCCTTGTCCTGCTCGGCTGTGGCAAGATGGGCTCGGCCATGCTGGCCGGGTGGCTGGATCGTGGCATGCCCCCCGATCGGGTCTGGGTGATCGAACCTGTCCCCTCGCTGTGGCTGCGCGGCACCGGCGTTCACATCAACGACGATCTGCCTGATGCCCCCGCCGTCGTTCTGGTCGCCGTCAAACCCCAGATGATGGGCGATGCCCTGCCTGCGATCACCGCCCTTGGCGGCGGCGAGACGGTGTTCGTCTCGATCGCGGCAGGCACGTCGCTGGCCTCGTTCGAGGCGACATTTGGGGCAACCACCCCCATCGTGCGGGCCCTGCCCAACACACCCGCCGCCACCGGTCGCGCGATAACGGCGATCTGTC
>CAZITF010000123.1:0-7839 GCA_964542095.1 uncultured Rhodobacterales bacterium | reverse complement strand
GCGCCAAGCAGATCGCCTATAACGAGGAACACGGGATCACGCCCGAGACGGTGAAGAAAAACGTCGAGGACGTGTTGGCGGGCCTTTACAAGGGCGACACCGACCAGTCCCGCGTCACCGCCAAGATCGACCCCGGCATGGCGGGCGGCAACCTGCAAACGGTGCTGGACGGCCTGCGCGCCGACATGCGCAAGGCGGCGGAGAATTTGGAGTTCGAAGAGGCCGCGCGGTTACGGGACGAGGTCAAACGGCTGGAAGCGGTGGACCTCGTGGTGGCCGACGACCCGCTGGCGCGGCAATACGCGGTGGAGAAGGCCGTGGGCGATGCGCAGAAGGCGGCGGGGCGGAGTACGGCGGGGCGGGCTGGGCAACGTGGTGGGAATGTGAAGAGAAGGGGGCGGTGAAAACGGCCTCTTCAGCGCAAACTCTTTGTATTCTCTTTCTTATTACAACTTGAATGTGGTACCAAATATTTGGAGAAATGTTTGGATTATCTGGAACGCTAGGTATGGAGTATTGGTATAGTGCCGGAGTTTAGCTTTGTCGTTACCGCTACACTGGCTGAACCAACTTTAGACGCACCTGTTGAAGAACGTTCTCATGAATTGTTGCTGCCGATGGAACTTTTAGAAGTAAACACTGAAGTTCCAGAAGGTACGATCGTGACCGCCATTTCACACCCGTGGATGGCAATATTTGAACAATTGCAATCTCAACCTGATTTGCTGTTTGAATTCGCAAAAAGCCCTAGAGTATTTGAAGAGTTAATTGCTGCTTCATACAATAAAGCCGGCTTCAAAGTGACACTTACTTCGCGAAGCAATGATGGCGGAAAAGACGTGATCGCCGAAAAAACTGGATTTGGTGCAATTAGAATTCTCGACCAGTGCAAAGCGTTCAGGCAAGGCAGTAAGGTCTCCGCAGATGATGTACGTGCAATGATGGGAACCATGACACTTAACAGGAATACTTCCAAGGCGATTGTCTCTACCACCTCAGTCTTCGCACCCGGAGTTTGGACAGAATGGGAAAGCTATATGCCATTTCGCCTCGAACTGCGAGAAGGCAAAGACATCTTTGAGTGGCTTCGCTCTCTTGAAGGGCCAGAAGATGAATGCTCTTAGAATGGGCAATCTGCCCATCTTTCGCACAACACACCCCGACCCATGGTGGGCAAAATGCCCACCCTACTCTCCGAACATTCCGTCCAACACCTGACCACACCATTCCGGCTCAACCCGTCCCAACCGCACATCGCGATGGATCGACGAATGCGGCCAATCCACCGCTCGCGCGACATACCCGTGCTTGACCGGATTGCCCCAACAATACGCCACATGGCTGCGGTAATCCGCCTCGTCTCGAATGCAATGCTCCCAAAACCGCCGCTGCCAAATGCCCGCTTCGCGCTTGCAATTGCGTAGGCCGCGCATTCAGCCCGGCATAGCGCCCCGAGTCGACAACCGGCAGGTCCGTCGGAACAACCGCATCCGCCTCGCGCAAGCCCATCACAAAACGCGACTTGATCGCGCCCCACCGCGTTGCAAAATCGGCATCTCCCGGCGGCAAGGTCCACACGGCATGCAGATGGTCCGGCAGAACCACCATGGCTTCGCAGTGAAACGGTCGCTCACTCCGTGTCCTGGCAAACGCCCCGCGCAACAGGTCGATGTGATCGACAAGCGTGCGATGGCCCCGATGCGCCAGTGTCAGAGTGAAGAAATACGTGGCACCTTCAATTCGGAAGCGGCGATAGTCAGACATGGGCGGACCATCCCGCACCAAGGTTAACGCCGCGTTGATCCCCCGTTGCGAAACCGCGTAGGCCGGGCTTCAGCCCGGCAAACATATCGGATTTCCCGGCCCATGCCGGGCTGAAGCCCGGCCTACATCACCGCAGCGTCAGACCCGGTGCAAATCACATTGGCCCAAACCGCCTGCCCCGCTATCATTGCCCACATGCGCCACGTCCTCGCCCTCCTCCTCCTCACCACCCCCGCCTATGCGTGGGAGTTCACCCCGACCCCCATCTGCACCCTCTCCCACACCGAGGCGAGTGCCGCTGTCGCCGTCACCTACGACCACGCCACACGCCTCTATGCCATCGCCGTGACCAACCCCGACGGCTGGCCCGCCTCCCCGGTCTTCTCGATCCGCTTTGACGGGGCGGCGGCCAACACCATCTCGACCCAGCGCCACCAGACGGATGGCGCGACCCTGACGGTGACGGACTCCGGGTTCGGCAACGTGCTGGACGGGCTGGAGTTCAACACCGTCGCCACCGCCTTCACCGCCACCGGCGCGGCGACGGTCTCGCTTGACGGCGCGGCCGGGCCTGTCCAGCAGTTCCGCGCCTGCACGACAGCGCCGCTGACCTGAGGGCCAAGGTTAACAAGGGTCTAAACCGCCTCTGTAACCCATTGATTTAATTGAACCGCATTTCTGTCCCAGCGTGGGACACCCCGCCCGAAAGGTCGGGAAAACCCGACTACGCCCACACGCCAAGGTGGTCTATCCTTTCTCCATTCCAAATATGTGCCGCCTCGATCCGCACCGCGATTTCATCCAAAGGCGATTTCATGACCCAGTTATTGTTCGGCTTCGGCTTTACCCTCATCACCGCCCTGATCGTCATCATCGGCGACACGGCCATCAAATATGCAGCCGACGGAAACCAGCCGATGTGGTCCGGCCTCGTCGTGCTGGGCTGCATCCTCTACGCGGTCTCGGCCCTGTTCTGGTTCTTTGCCATGCAGCATGTGACGCTGGTACAGGCCGGCGTCGCCTATTCCATGATCACACTGCTGGCGCTGGCGCTGATCGGCGCGCTCTGGTTCGGCGAGGCGCTCTACTTCCGCGAATATGCCGGGCTGGCCTGTGCCCTGCTCGCCATGGTCCTGCTCAGCCGCGTCGCCTAGAAAAGCGCCCCTCCCGCCCGCCATATCACGTCCCTGAAGTTGCTCAATTCCGCACACCGCCAGGTCTCACCGATGCCGCGTACCCTGCCCACCCTTGATCTTGCCGGTCAGATTCGGATTCATCCAGCTGCAGGAATAGTCGCCAGGCCGAGGCAACACCCGCACCGCACCGACAAGACAGGCCTCCATCCGGGCCGCATAAATCGCCAGGGGATCCTTGAGGGTGGCAAAGCGCATTGGGGTGGGGATAACTCTATGCGACGGCTTCTGCCACCGCGCCACCCGCCGTCACCGTCCAGTAGGCCGCGCGCTCTTTCCACTCGCCAAACGACGACCCCACCGTAGGCGAAAGTGCCCCGTGATATCCGCGCGGGGCAGGGAATAGCTGGGCACGTGATGGGTTTCGAACATTCGCAGCTCAGCAGTCGTGGCGGCGAAGACCTGACTGCCCGACATCACGCGCGCCCGTTGCGACACCGGTTCAAGGACGGGCGGACGGGGATAGGATTGAACGTTTTCAACCAGCAGTTCCATGGCGGAGCAGATCGCTCCTGCGCGCTTCAAGGTGAGGGTATCCTAACGGAATGTTAACCAAGTTGGCGTCGAAGTCAGGTTCGATTAACCATTATGGATCGCATTGGATGCGCCTCGCCGTGCTGCTCGCCGCCTTGCTTTTGCCCATGCCCGCCCATGCAGGGGCCTGGTTGCGCGACGAGGGCACGACATTCCTGTCCTTCGGAACAACGGTCGATGAGCTATATCGGGTGAACGGGTCGATCTATGTCGAATACGGGCTGCGCCCCGGGCTGACTCTTGGGTTCAAGGCGGACATGGAGATGGATATGACGACCGGCCGTCCCGGCGACGGCACCGCTTTCGTGTTCCTGCGGATGCCGATCCCGACCGGCGAACGGGCCTACAAACTGGCCTACGAGGTCGGGTTGGGCAGCACCTTCGGCAGTGATTCAATTCCAGTTGTCCGCGTCGGCCTCAGCTATGGACGTGGCTTCTCGGTTCGGGGCAAATCCGGCTGGGTGGCCTTCGACACGGCGGTGGAGTGGGAGAAGGAGAGCAAAGCGAAAACACTCAAGGCGGACGGTACTGTCGGGCTGACCCTCTCAGACCGCTTCCAGATCATGATGCAGGTGTTCTTGAGCGACTCCGAGATCGGTCACTCGACCACCTATGCGCCCTCCGTGATCTGGCGTCCCCAGCCTGATGGATCAACGCGCTATCAGCTGGGCATCGAATCCGAAGATGGTTTGGTCGCGCTCAAACTTGGGCTCTGGCGCGAGTTTTGAGGCCGGGCAGGCCGAAAGACCCGCCCGGCGACTTGGATCAGTCCTTGTCCATACGGACGGTGGCACGGATCTGGCCACGGACGGTCGAGGCGAATTCCAGCGTGAATTCGTCTTCGTTTGTGCCAATCCGGCCCTTGCCGACGGGATTCTCGAACACTCGCGCATTGGCCGTGTTGCGGATATCCCCGGTCAGTGCGACCGAGTCCACGAACTGACAATAGCTCTCGAATGGCAGCTGATTGTTGGTGCCGATGGTCCAGATCTTGGCATTGGTGTTCTGATCATAGGCGACCAGCAGCGGGTTGTGGGACTGGTTGTTGATGTTGTGATAGGAATTGCCGTCGAAATAGACCGACCGGTTCCGGTCATGGTTGAGATCGGCAAAGCTCGTGTCGACCCGCTCGGCTCGCGTCATGGTGCCGTTGATCGACCGGAACCGGTTGCCGCGCACGGTGACCCCGTTCAAAAAATGGCCCGACCCGTGCGGTTTGACCACCAGATAGCTGAACCACGCGGCCACATCGCTGGCCAGGAACACGTTGTCGGTCAGACTGAACGAACTGAACGAAAAGCCACTGGTAAACTGCGGGGTCGGGTCTCGCTCGTTTGTCCATTCGACAAAACAGTTGTCGATATAGTTGCCGCTGATGACAGTGGCGGTAAAGTTGTCCTGCAGGACAATGCCGGCGGTACGGATGCCGCCCGAAACTCCGTCACCCTGGAAAAAGTGGTTGCCCATGATCAGGTGGTTTTGACCGGCCATGCACAGGAAATGGCGGAATTGCGTGGCTCGACAGTCGCGGATCTTTGCGTCGTTGGAATTCACGTTCAGCCCGATGGAGGTGCGTTGATCCACCGTCTCGCCTTCCTCGGCGGACAGGAACTGGCAGCGGTCGATCAGGATGCCCTGGCACCCCCCGCCGATCGAGGTCAGACCGCGATCCTTGGGACGGGAGATAAAGCATTCCTGCATCTCGAATGTCGGTCCTGCAGGGGCAAGCATGACACCGCTGCACTTGCCGTTGCACTGGAATTCGATGCCGGTCAGGTTGAACTTCGACAGCTTGGAAAAGCCACTCAGATCGATGAGGTACTGGAACCTGCGGAAGGTGTAGGTCTGCGTGCCGACGGCATCGTAGATCGGCGCGTTCAGCGTGACGGTTCCGGCAGGCACATTGACTTCGCGGACATAGATTTCACGACCAACACCATTGCCCTCGACAAGTGAACCGACCTGGATATTGGCGGCATTTGTCACGTTGGAGAGTGTCCGGGTGTTCGAAGTGCTGTAGGTGGCCTGGCTGGTGACCACAATGGTGTCCCAGTTGTCACCCACGGCCTCGATCTGCCCGTTGCGGATTACGCGGCGTGTGTTGAACTGATCCCGGTTCGGGACAGCGGCCTGCATGTCGATGGGGCCATCCACCTGCACGCGGCGTCCGCCCAGATCAAGACTGTCGTGATCCGAACTGTTCAGCAGGGCCTGGAACGCCTTGCGAAAGGCCAGACCTTCGTCGCCGAAGGCTTCGATGTAGGTGGGCAGATCAAAGGTCTTGCGCAGCAAGAGCATCTTGTCGACAGGCATGTCGACCTGCCCCTCGAACTTTGCCAGATGATCAAAGGCAACGTCCTTTTCCAGCCGGAACGTCCCGGCGGGCACCAGAATGGTCCGCCCCGCCGCGACCGCATTGGCCGCATCAAAGGCGTCGCTGTCATCCGTCACCCCGTCGCCCACCGCGCCGAAATCGCGCACATCCACGGTAGAGATGAGATCACGCAGAAAGACCGACGTGATGTCCTCTATCTCGATATCATCAATGCGCACGATGCCGCCATTGGGGCCGGTCAGGTCGATGCCGAAATGGCCATAGACCGGCTCGGGTCCCCAGACCATATCCACCCCGCCGCGATTGCCCGCCCCGACGATGGCAGACACTTCGACGACGCTGCCATAACTGGTCAGCGCCTGGCTGCTTGCGCTTGTGGTTACCCCGCTGACCGCCGACCCGTCGCCGCGCGCCGCATAACCGGCGATGCGCACTGAAGGCAGACTGCCGCTGATCGCCTTGACCCGGGCCGTCACGCGCAGATAGCAGCCGGGCAACAACGGCGTTTCGCCCATGTAGCGCACCTGCGTCGTACTGGTTGTCTTCTGCAATTCCAGACAACCACCGAAATCCTGATCAGCAGGCACATAGGCCGCATTCGCTGCGTTCAGGTAAGTGTCCGAGCCGGGGGTCCCGTCTCCGCTTGACCAAACATCCAGACCGTTCGCAAAGGCCGGCGGCATCAGCAGCACGCCTTCAGTGATCGCCTTGTTCATCCATACATCCCTTTTTGCAGGGGCCGGAGGTCCGGCCTGTTCGGAGACGGGAAGTATCAACGAGGAGTTAACGACCGGTCACGGGGTCGTGCGCTCCGCACGCGGAGCGCGCAACGGTGTGTAGCTTAACGTTGACGTATCGGGGCACCCTGCCCTGGCGTCATCACCCTGCGGATCAGCAATCCCGGCGTCCGGATCTTTCTGGGCGGCCTCATCGTGAACGATGCGGGTAACCTCGTCTCTTTCATGGATCTGGACGGCGTCGCCGACGATACCGACGGCGGGCTCGGAATGACGGATGCGGCATGGCCGGAGGTCTCCCGACCACAGGCAGTTACAGCGCGCCGCAGATGACTAGACCGTCAAATGCCGCGCCCGTGCGCCACGTTCGATGGCCGCGGCGTGCAACCGGTCGATTTCCAACTCGTAACGCATCTCTTCGAGCAGGCGCAGTTCCGCTTCATCCAGCGTTCCATCGGCGGCTGCGACGTCACATGCCAGCGCATAGGCCGTCTCATAAAGCCGTTCCGGCAACGCCTCGCGCACCAGCCCGAACAGCGCGTCCAACCCGTCTTCCTGCTCGAACAGGTCAAACACCGTCTGCGCCACCCCGTTCATGCGATCCAGATCATAACTCGCAAAGATCGGCAGATGATTGACGGCGGCATTGATCTTGACCAGTTCGGCCGTGCGGATGTCCTCATCCGAGGCCGAAATGGCGATCATCACCGCCACGAGGGCATCCTGCGGCGTCAGGCTCAGCTGTTCGGTTTCGGACATTGGTCTTCCTTTCCACTTCGGCTTCCCCTCAATATTGACGGCTGCCCCCCCCCGCAATAGGTAGCGGCGGGATGATGTGCACAACAGTGCGCGTCGAATTGCCCTCCGCAACGGGCGGCAGGACAAGAAGTGGGACAATACCTTATGTCGAGTTTGCGTGACAGTGCGATGACGAGCAAAGCGTGGCCTTTCGAAGAGGCGCGCAAAGTCCTCAAACGCTACGAAAAGGTACCGCCCGAAAAGGGCTTCGTGCTGTTCGAAACCGGCTACGGTCCGTCCGGCCTGCCCCACATCGGCACCTTTGGCGAAGTGGCGCGCACCTCGATGATCCGGCGCGCGTTTCAGGAAATTTCGGACATCCCGACCAAGCTGATCTGCTTTTCGGACGATCTGGACGGGATGCGCAAGGTGCCCGGCAATGTGCCAAATCCCGAACGGTTGGCCGAACACCTGCAAAAACCACTCACATCCGTCCCCGACCCGTTCGAAAAATTCGAAAGCTTCGGGCACCACAACA
>CAZITF010000122.1:0-7918 GCA_964542095.1 uncultured Rhodobacterales bacterium | reverse complement strand
ACATGGTGATGGCGGTTCCGGAAAAGGTCCGCGAATCGATCATCGCGCAAATCCCGGCGGGCCGTCTGGGCGAGCCGGAGGAAATCGCGCGTTGCGTGGTGTTCCTGGCCTCCGACGATTCCGGGTTCATCAACGGCTCGACCATTTCTGCCAACGGCGCGCAGTTTTTCGTCTAAGTCCCTGAAATCGCTCAGGGGGTGCATCGCCGGTGTACGGGGGGTGTAAGATCGGAAGAGCACACGTCTGAAATCGCTCAGGGGGTGCATCGCCGGTGTACGGGGGGTGTACAGGGGGTGTACGGATGTCACCCCCTCTTTTGGCGACAAGAAAAGGGCCGGTGCATCGCTGCACCGGCCCTTCGCTTATCCCGTAAGATGGCGCGCGCATCAGCGGGAAGTCTTGCCCCCGAACAGCCAGGTCCAGGCCTGGGCAAAGGCGGCGCCGCGCTCGGCATGGGCCTGCGCGAGGCCGTTGCGGATGGCGGGATGTGCGGATGTCTCGAACATGGTGTGATCCTTTCGGGGCTCGTGTCTGTCTGTGTTCCTTGCATTGAATATGTCGTTTTGCCCCGCATTCGACAAACGAGACTTTCCCTGCTTTCAGTTAAGCTGTACTTGTCTGACCCATGGCCGACCGCTTGCCCCCTCTGACCGCCTTGCGCGCCTTTGATGCCGCCGCGCGCCACATGTCCTTTGCCAAGGCGGCAGACGAACTGTTCGTCACGCCCGCAGCCCTCAGCTTTCAGATCAAGTCGCTCGAAGAGCATCTGGGCACGCAGGTCTTTCGCCGCCTGAACCGTGCTGTGGAACTGACGGATGCGGGCAAGGCGCTGGCGCCCGGAGTGGCGGACGGATTCCAGTCGCTGGCCGCCGCCTGGCGCGCCGCCGAAAGAACGATGGACAATCATACGCTTACGGTCACGGCCGGCCCTGCCTTTACCGCCAAATGGCTTGCGCCACGGCTTTATGAATTCGCCCAGGCCCATCCTGAGGTCGAACTGCGTTTTTCCGCCTCGCTCAAGATGATGGATTTCGGGCGGGATTCAATCGACGTCGCGATCCGCTTTGGCTATGGGCCGGATACCGGGCTCTATTCGGTGCCGCTGGCGCAGGAATGGGTCTGTCCGGCGATGACACCCGCCCTCGCCGCGCGTTTTCCCACACCGCAAAGCCTGACCGAAGCGCCTCTGATTTTTGACGACAGCATCAATTTTCTCGAACCGCGCAGCGATTGGGAAACGTGGTTTCGCGCCATGGGGATCGAGTTTGCCCCGACCCAGGGCCCAAGGTTCAGCCAGGCCGACCATGCCATCGACGCCGCGCTCGCCGGGGTCGGCATGGTGCTCGGGCGGCGTGCTCTCGTGGTCAAGGACCTGGCCGATGGCCGCCTCGTCACACCGTTCAAGACCGCGCTCGACACCGGTGTGCGGTTCCGCTTTCTCTGCGCCGAAGGGGCCGAAACGCGCCCCCAGATCGCCGCCTTCCGCGACTGGATCGTCGCCGAAATCGCCAAGACCGAACATATCACCAACGCCATGACGCTCCTTCCCGCCGCCGATTATCAACGCCCATGAGCAAATCGCTTGCCACACTCATCGGGTTCGGTGCCGTCCTGCTGTGGGGCGTTCTGGCGCTGCTCACGGTTGGATCGGCCCCGACACCGCCCTTCCTGCTCAACACCTTGTCCTTTGCGATCGGGGGCGGCGTCGGGCTCGTCTGGATAACGATGACAGGGGGGGTGAGGCAACTGCGCGCTGTCCCTCTGCATGTCTATTTACTTGGAACATTGGGTCTTTTTGGGTATCACGCGCTTTATTTTTCAGCCCTGCGTCTGGCCCCCGCGGCGGAAGCAGGACTGATCGCGTACCTCTGGCCGCTGCTGATCGTGCTGTTCTCAGGCCTTCTGCCGGGCGAATCCCTGCGGTCGGGTCATGTTCTGGGCGCCGTCGTCGGGTTTGCAGGTGCCGCCCTGATCGTGACGGGGGGTGCAGCTGGCTTTCGCCCCGACGCCATCGTCGGGTACGGGCTGGCGCTGGCCTGTGCGCTGACATGGTCGACCTATTCGGTGATGTCGCGCCGGTTCGGTGCCGTGCCCACAGCGTCAGTTGCGGTGTTCTGCCTTGCCAGTGCGGCCTTGTCCCTTCCGCTGCATTTCGCTTTTGAAACAACCGCCTGGCCAAACGGCACAACCGGCTGGATCAGCGCGATTCTGCTCGGGCTCGGGCCAGTGGGACTGGCGTTCTATGTCTGGGACATAGGCGTGAAACGGGGCGACATCCAATTGCTCGGCACAGCGTCCTATGCTGCACCGCTTCTGTCCACGCTTGTTCTGGTTCTGGCTGGCGTCGCGGCTCCGACGTGGTCGCTGGTCTTGGCCGCGGCGTTGATCTCTGCCGGGGCCTTATTGGCCGCGCGCGCCAGCCTGAAGAGAGGTTAACCCGACAATCGGGTGATTTCTTCTTTCAGTTTCAGCTTTTGTTTCTTGAGGGCCGCGACCTGGATCTGGTCCACACCCGGGGCGCGCTGCGCCATGTCGACCTGCTCGCTCAGGGTCTGATGCTTCTTTTTCAACTCTTCGAGATGGGCAGTGATGCTCATGCAATCCTCCTTGCTGACAAAGTGCTTTTGCAGCCAATCACAAGAACCGCCTCATGTCACGCCGCACCCGCACAATGGAGATATGTGAACAGGTTCTGGCTTAATCAATGGTTAAAGAGGCAGCGCCGCACCATCGCGCAATACGGCCTGAATGGCGGGCAAGTAACTGTCGCCATCCGCGTTGTGCTGTGCTCCTGCGTGCAGGATGATCGGAGCATGCAGGCGAAAATCGGCCCGTCCGTCCTTGCGCGCACGAAAGATCACCAGTTCAGCCAGCTTGCCGAGACGCGGGCTGATGGGCCAGATTTCGGGACTGCCAAGGCGCCCCTGGGCGGCCGCCAGCAGGTCAGGCACCCGCTCGGCACGGTAGATGATGTGCAGATACCCCTTGTGCCGCAGCCGTTTCGCACCTGCATCCACCCAATCGTGCAAGGGTGTGCGCAAGCCCCGCGCCGCCTCGCGCCCCGCATCCCGCGCCTGTCGCCCGGCCGCGCGGTCGAAAAAAGGCGGGTTGGCCAGTACGTGATCAAAGCTGCGCGCCCGCACAGTCTCGGGCAGGTCCGTCACATCGCCAACTGCCGCGTCCAGCCCGTTTCGCGTGGCCAGAGCGGCATAGTCCGCCTGCCGCTCGACCCCCATCAGATCAAGGCCCGGCACGCGCGTCGCCAGACACAGGGCCGCCGTGCCCACACCGCAGCCCAGATCCAGCACCGATTCGCCCCGCCGCGCCGGCACCGAGGCCGCCAGCAAGACCGGGTCCACCCCCGCCCGATACCCCGCGCGCGGTTGCCACAGGTGCAACCGACCGCCCAGAAAAGCGTCACGCGTAAGATCACTGTCCGAGATCGATGTCATTGTCCTTCATCGCCCGCAGTGCGGCATCATAATCGGCCTCGCGTACCATCAGCCGGCGCGGGAAAATTCCGATGCCCCCTTCGAGGATGCTCATATTTACGTCCACCTGAAAGCAGTCTATATCCTCGCCTTCAAGAAGGGCCGAGGCAAACGCGATGATGGTCGGGTCGGTGCTGCGCAAAAGTTCCTTCATATCATGGATGTAGGGGCATCCTTGGCCAAATGTCGAGGGGGAACGGAGTAAGGGCATGGACGCATCTGACATCGCAAAACCGCATGACCGGCTGGCCGCATGGCTGGAAGCGGATATGGAGGCGGTAAATGCCCTGATCCAGACCCGCATGGCGTCCCGTCATGCGCCGCGCATCCCCGAAGTCACCCGCCATCTGGTCGATGCCGGTGGCAAGCGGTTGCGCCCCATGCTGACGCTGGCCGCCGCGCAAATGTGTGGCTATGACGGCCCCTATCACATCCACCTGGCCGCGACGGTCGAGTTCATCCACACCGCCACCCTGCTTCACGATGACGTGGTCGACGAAAGCGCGCAGCGCCGCGGGCGTCCAACGGCCAACCTGCTCTGGGACAACAAGTCATCCGTGCTGGTGGGCGATTACCTGTTTTCGCGCAGCTTCCAGTTGATGACCGAAACCGGCAGCATGGACGTGCTGCGCATCCTGTCGGACGCGTCTGCCACCATCGCAGAGGGCGAAGTGCTGCAAATGACCGCAGCGCAGGATCTGGCCACGGACGAGGCGATCTATCTGCAAGTCGTGCGGGGCAAGACGGCGGCGCTGTTTTCTGCCGCCACCGAAGTGGGCGGTGTGATTGCAGGCGCTGAACCGGCCATCGTGAAAGCGCTGTTCGACTACGGCGACGCGCTTGGCATTGCCTTTCAGATCGTGGATGACCTGCTTGACTATCAGGGTCAGTCCTCGGCCACGGGCAAGAATGTCGGCGACGATTTCCGCGAGCGGAAACTGACCCTGCCGGTGATCAAGGCGGTGGCCAAGGCCGATGCGGAAGAGCGTGCTTTCTGGGCGCGCACCATCGAAAGGGGCGATCAGGAAGACGGCGACCTGGATCACGCTTTGGCGCTGCTGCATCGGCACGGCACGCTTGACGCGACCCGCCTGGATGCCCTCGCGTGGGCCGAAAAGGCCAAGACGGCGCTCGCCGCCCTGCCCGCCCACGACTTGCGCGACATGTTGATCGATCTGGCGGATTACGTCGTTGAACGCATCAACTGAGGCGCGGCCCGGCGCCCACCGTTCAGGCGGCCCGACTGCACCCACCAGCCCGGATATGCGGCCCTGATTGCCTGTGCCGCGGCCTCGGCCTTGTGAACACGGTCAAACAAGCCGAAACAGGTGGCACCCGACCCGGACATACGCGCCAGCCGGCACAAGCCTGTCCGCTCCAGCGCTTCCAGCGCGTCGCCAATCGCCGGGCAGTCCTGCACCGCCGCATCTTGCAAATCGTTACGTTGCGCGCGCAGCCAGTCCAGCACTGCATCGCGGTCTTCGAAACTGTCTGGCCATGGATCAAGGCCCGGATTGTCCTTGACCAACAACCTTGCGAAAACCGCAGGCGTCGACACCTGCACGCGCGGATTGACCAGCACGACGGGATAGGGGTGAAGGTCATTCACCGGCTCGATCTGCTCGCCTATGCCGCGAATACGGGCCGGATCGCTCGGCACGCACATGGGCACGTCCGCACCGATCTCCAGCAAATCTCGTGCGTCCTGAGCTGTCGGATCACGCGGGGTTTCGTGCCCCTCGACAGCCGCGCGCAAGAGCAGCAAACCACGATAGGTGGCCGCCGCGTCCGCCGACCCGCCCCCGATTCCGGACGCCATCGGCAGGTGCTTTTCCAGCGCCATGGACAGGGGCCGGTCAGGAGTCCAGAACCGCAGGGCGGCGTGCCACATGATGTTGTCATTGTTGCCAAGTTCCGGAATCGCCTCTGGCCCGGTCACTTGCAGCTTGGCAGGGCCCTGCGTGGAAAGGGTGACGGTGTCGCCAATGTCGGCAAAGGCCACGAGCGAATCCAGCAGGTGAAAGCCGTTGTCCAAGTGCCCGGTGATGTGCAGCGTCAGATTGACCTTGGCCGGAGCAAAGACCCGAACCTCAGTCATCAGCGGCCTTGAGTGGGGGCGCGCCTTCTTCTTCAAGGACGACATCCAATCCGACCTCGAGTTTGCGGCGCATCCGCGCCGGGTCGGCCTCTCCATCCGTGTCTTCGGGATCGACAAAGCTGAGGGCGCGCATCCACTGGAACTGCGCCTCGCGGTCGCGCCCGACGGCCCAGTAGACGTCGCCAAGGTGGTCGTTGACCACGGGGTCCACCGGCATCAGTTCCACGGCGCGCTCCATATGCCCGACGGCTTCATCATAGCGGCCAAGGCGGTAAAGCACCCAGCCAAGACTGTCGACAATATAGCCCGAATCCGGGCTGGCGGCGACGGCTTGCTCAATCATTTCAAGGGCTTCGTCCAGGTTGATCTGCTTTTCAACCATCGAATATCCAAGATAGTTCAGCACCTGCGGCTGACCGGGGTTCAATTCGAGCGCACGACGAAAATCGGCCTCGGCACCGGGCCAGTCGTCTTGCCGTTCCAGTGTGATGGCGCGGGCGTAATGCAGAAACCAGGCACCCGCTTCTCCGTCGCGGGTCAATTCGATGGCACGGTCATAGGCGGCGGTCGCCTCTTCATAGCGGTCCTGCTGGCGCAGCACATCGCCCAGAGTCGAATGCACGATCGGCAGGTCGCCAAAGCGTTTGGCCAGTTGTTCCAGCACCTCGATGGCCGCCTCGGGCTTGCCCGATTTGCGCAGGGCCGCCGCGCGGCCCAGTTCGGCGGAATAAAAGGCCGGGTGGTCGGCAGGAACCTCCTTGTAGACAGCGTTGGACAATTCGTATTGCTCAAGCTCTTCGAGCAGATCGGCCACCAGCAACAGCGCGTCGATCTGGTCGGGGCGCAGGTGACGGGCGATGCGTCCATAGATCAGCGTATAATCTGCCCCCGCATCCTGCCGCAGCGCGCCGGCCACCGAATAAAACACCTCTGCCGCGCCGTCCCGCGCCGAGGTGATGTGGGTAAAGGGCAGCGTCTCGCCCGCCTTCAGCGTATCGAGCATCCGCGCCAGTTCCGGATCGGAGGACGAGCCAAATGCGGCCTCAAGCGAGGCCACCGCATCATCGTTGCGCCCAAGTTGCGAAAGCACCTCGGCCCGACCCATGGCACCGCGCCGGGTGCGCTGCAGCGGGCCCGCTTCGGCCACGAACAACGCCTCGGACGCCTCAAAATCCTTCAGCGAGGCTAGCGCCATCGCCTTGTGATAAAGGGCGAATCCGCGCAGGCCACGTTCTTCACTGATGCGGTCGAATTCGGCCATGCCCTCTTCGGTGCGCCCGGCTCCTATCATCGCCCAGGCGCCCAGCAGGCCATCCACCAGCGGGCCGATTCCGGCGGTTTCCACGTCCCGGTCCAGATAGCCGTCATAATCTTCACGCGCGAACAGGTCGGCGATCACGGTCATATGGGCCGCCTGGCTGCGCATGCCCTGCTGTTCAAGCAGTTTGGCAACGGGCAAGGCACGGTCGACCCGCCCTATGGCCAGTTGCGTGGCAATCACATCCTCCATCAGCGCGATATTCGACGGATCGCGGGCCAACGCGGCCGTGAAATAGCGCGCGGAGGCTTCGAAATCGTTGCGGATCGCCGCTTGCCGTGCGGCAAGGTAAGCCCCCGACAAGGTTTCCGCCGAGGCGATGTGCGGTGTCACGGAAACGCCCGCGGCCAACACGGTACAAAGAAGGAGGGTGCGGATCACGTCGGCTCACCTGCTGTTTGGAATTACGCTCAGGCCCAAGCTAGCAGGTCTGGCAACAGGCGCAACGTGACCTCGCGAAATGGTTAGATTATCGCACGCTCCCATGCGCGCCAAATCCGGGCGGAACGCGCCGCCCGGTCTCAAGCCGCCTGTCCAAACAGGTTACATATTGGGATAGTTCGGCCCATCGCCCCCTTGCGGCGTGGTCCAGGTGATGTTCTGCGCCGGGTCCTTTATGTCGCAGGTCTTGCAGTGCACGCAGTTCTGGAAGTTGATGACAAAACGAGTGTCCTTGCCCGCCTCTTCCACGAACTCGTAAACGCCTGCCGGGCAATACCGTGCGGACGGCCCCCCGTATTTCGCCCAGTCCACAGTGATCGGCACCGCCTCGTCCTTCAGTCGCAGATGCGCGGGCTGGCTTTCCTCGTGGTTGGTAAAGCTGAATGCGACGTTTGTCAGGCGGTCGAACGACAGTTTCCCCTCCGGTTTGGGATAGTCGATCGGCTTGTACCTGGAGGCCTCTTCGGTCGCATCCGCATCAGTCTTGCCATGCTTCTGGGTGCCGAACAGCGAAAACCCGATCGTGTTTGTCCACATGTCGAACCCGCCCAGCACCAGCGAAGCGGTGAG
>CAZITF010000121.1:0-7925 GCA_964542095.1 uncultured Rhodobacterales bacterium | reverse complement strand
AGGCAAGCAGCCAGCCGGACTTACATCGAACTGGTACAAGCAGCACGGCCTTCCGATCGACTGGCAAGCCCAACGCGACCTGATTGCGACCCTCTGACTCCAAACCCCGGACACTTGCACCGCGAAAACGGCGCCCGCAGACTTTGAGGGTGCTTTGCAGGTTTACGCGAGGCACGAGCGTCTGCGGTATCTGCCAAACGCCGCAACCCACGGATAATACGCCACTATCCAAAGTGATCTTTGCACCGTCTGGGTTTGCGAGTGTGTTTGGCTGGGATGGTAGGATTCGAACCTACGGTACACTGTACCAAAAACAGTTGCCTTACCACTTGGCTACATCCCAACGTGACGCGCTAATTAGTCTGCCAAGGCGCAGCGCGCAAGCCCCTATGCCGCAAAAACCTGATCATTCCGTGAGCCCGTTGTCCGACAACAGGTCTGGCGTCTCGGGATCGTTTCGTTCGGCATCGACAAGCCGGTCAAGCGCGGCTTGCGAGGTGTCTTCCACATCGGTGGCCGCCACGGCTTCCGGCTTTGTGCGGGGTCCGGGCCTGCTGGGCGTGGCCGGGATGTCGGGGACGGATTTCGCGCCGCCCAGCAACTGGATGCGGTAGGTGGTGTCGGGCACTTCGATCCCTTCGGCCTCGATGGCGGATTTGACCATGCGGATCGCTTCGCCCTTGGCCAGCGCCAGCGAGGTGCTGCGCTGGTCGATCCATCCCGTGACCACAAGGATCACGGCGCCGTCCCCGATGCGTTCGATCCATGTCATCGGTTCCGGGTCGGGCAAGGTGAAAGGCAGCCCTGCCACCACCTCTTCGGCCAGGGTCCGCACGCGGGCCAGGTCGCCGTCGGAGGCCACGCCGATTTCAAAGTCAAAGCGGCGTTCGTGGTTGGTCGAATAGTTCACGATCCGGCTTTTGAACACGGTCGCGTTGGGGATGCGGATGTGGTTGCCATCAAAGCTGAGCAGGATGGTGGCGCGGCTGGTCAGGCGGATGACGCGGCCTTCGTCGCCTTCGATTTCGACGATGTCGTTGGGCCGGAAGGGCTGGCGGATGGACAGCATGATCGAGGCGATGAAATTCTCGACCGTGTCGCGCACCGCGAAACCGATGGCCAGGCCGACGATCCCCGCCGCCCCGAGGATGGTGCCCAGCAGCGCCGTCGCCCCGAGGATATCAAGCGCGATCACCAGGCCGCTGACAAAGAACACCATCCGCACCACCTGCCGGTAGATATTGGCGATGAACGCGTTGGGCGCGATCCGGTCCCAGGGATACCGCATCCGCGCCAGCAGGATCCCGGCAAACAGCACCACGAGAAAGGCAAGCAGCGCGACGGCCAGCAGAGGCAACATCGCAATGGCTTGCGTAATGCGGGTGCGGAACCGCTCGACCGCGGGGTTCAGCCGCGCGACCACATCCGTTGTCTCGGCGACCTCGTTTTCGATGGCCACGACCCCGGCCACCCGCGCCACGATGTCGTTGAGCCGCGCGGCCTTGGGCGCGTCGATGGTGGTGCCCCGCAGGGTCACGATGCCCGAGGATACGGTCACGGTAATTTCCTCGTAGCCGTCGAGTTCGCCGAGGATGTCGCGGATGCGCACGGCGATGGCGGCATCCTGCGTGGCGCTGTCCTCGACTTCGATCGTGCCCTGCGGCTGGTCCGTGCCCTGGGCAAGGACGGGCCCGGCAGACAGGCACATCAGGACAAGAAGAACGCGAATCATCGGCCGACCTCGACCAGAATGGCCCCGGACCGGTTGCCGGTCTCGACGGCGACATGTGCCGCCGCGCAGTCCTCGAGCGCAAAGGTTTCGGCAACAGGACAGGTCAGCGCCCCCTGTTCGAGCGCGGCATGCAGGTGCGTGATCGCTTGTGCGCGCTCGGCCGGAGTCAGCAGATAAATCAGCAGGATGTCGATGGTCACCGCCTTGAACAGCATTGGCCCAAAGGGCAGCTGCGGGGTCATGTCCTTGGCCGAGCCATAGGCCGCGATGCTGCCGTTGGGCGCGATCACTTCGGCATCGACGGCGGCGTTGATGCCGAATTCGACCTCGACGATTCGCGCGATGGGTGCGCCGTTTGCACTGTCCGCGATGGCCTTAGCCAGATCGGTTTGGGAATAGTCCAGCACCGCATCCGCCCCGGCCTGTTCCGCGGCGGCCATCCCGTCGCCCCGCGCCGTTGCGATCACCCGCGCGCCGCCCCATTTGGCCAGTTGCACGGCCAGCAAGCCGACCGTGCCCGCACCGCCCTGCACCAGCAGCGTCTTGCCCGCGATGTCACCGCCGCCGAACACGGCGTGGGCCGCTGTCAGGCCGGGAATGCCCAGTATAGCCCCTGTTTCCAGCGCGACGGCATCGGGCAGGGGCACGGCCTGGTTGGCGGGCAGACAGATATGCGTCGCCGCCGTGCCAAAAGGGCGTTGCCACTGTCCGTTCCAGACCCAGACCCGCGTGCCGATGCGATCGCCGGGAACGCCTTGCCCGACCGCCTCGATCACGCCCGATCCGTCGCTGTGGGGAATGATCCGCGGGAATGCAGGTTTGGTGACGCCGGGGCGCGCGCCGGAGCGCGCCTTGACGTCCGACGGGTTCACGCCGGAAAAGGCCAGCCGCACCAGCACTTCACCCGGTGCCGGGGTGGGGATGGGCATGTCGCTCAGGCCCAGAACGTCGGGGGCGGGACCGAAAGCGGTGTAGGATATGGCTTGCATTTGGACCGTCCGGCGTAAGGTAATGTGCGCGGCTCAGACTACTGTTGCGGGCCGGAATGGCCAGCCCTGACAGAGCCGACAAGGTCCGAAAGTCGCAAATGAGCAAATGGGCCCTGATCCCGCCCGCCCTGCGCGCTGAGCTAGTCGCGCAGTTCGTCCATCGCCACACCCCAAAGACGGGTCTTGGGGGCCCAGCCCTTGTAGCCTGCCGCGGTGATGCGGCACCATTCCGGATCGCATTTGCCCAACTCCGCGATCACACCTGCCTCGAGGGCGGCAGCCACGGGGGCCTGCGCATCGGGGCGGGTGCGCAGGGTCAGCATATCCTGTTCGACCAGCACGGTGCGGTGGCCGGATAGCAGCGAATAGTGGATCCAGCCGCCCAGTCCGTCGCGGTCTTCGACCCGGCGCCAATTCTCGTATTCGGCGGTGATCCGCAGCGGCATTTCGCGGCGGGTAAAGACCCAGTCGATCCGGTGCGACAGCGAAGGACCGCGCCGCACATTGCCTTCGGCCGCCTTGAGCGACACATAGCGGGGCAGGGGCAGATTGGTCATCGGGCCAACCTCCTGGGCTGCCAGGGGACGAGCCATCAACAACGCACAGATCGTCGCCCGCACGACGGCTTTGACTTGGGAAAAATTGCGCATCTCTCGCCTCTTGAAATGGCCGAGGTTCTTGTGCCCCGTGCTCACTTCCGCCACCATGGAATGAAATGGCGCAAAGGCCAAGGCCGGGGAGGGCATCGATGCCAAAGGATCGTCTGAGTGTTGTCGTTACGCGACGGTTGCCGGCAGAGGTGGAAACGCGGTTGAGCGAGCTGTTCAATGTGACCTTGCGCGACAGTGACGCGGCGATGAGCAGGACCGAGATTGTCGAGGCGATGAAATCGACCGATGTTCTGGTGCCGACGATCACCGACACCATCGATGCCGCCATGATCGGTCAGGCGGGCGACCGGCTGAAGCTGATCGCGAATTACGGGGCCGGAGTCGACAATATCGATGTCGCGACCGCCCGTCAGCGCGGCATTCTGGTCTCCAACACGCCCGGCGTTCTGACCGAGGACACGGCCGATATGACCATGGGGCTGATCCTTGCGGTCACGCGCCGGATGCCCGAAGGGTTGGCCGCGATGCAGGGGGGCAACTGGAATGGCTGGTCGCCCACAGCGTTCCTGGGCGGGCGGATCGCGGGACGACGCCTGGGCATCCTGGGTATGGGCCGGATCGGGCGTGCCGTGGCCCGCCGAGCGGCGGCTTTCGGCATGCAGGTCCATTATCACAACCGGCGCCGGCTGCGCCCGGAGGTCGAGGAAGAGTTGCAGGCCACATGGTGGGAGAGCCTCGATCAGATGGTCGCCCGCATGGATGTGCTCAGCATCAACTGCCCGCACACGCCCTCGACCTTTCATCTGATGAACGCCCGCCGTCTCAAGCTGATGAAACCGGATGCGGTGATCGTGAACACGTCGCGCGGCGAGGTGATCGATGAAAACGCCCTGACCCGGATGCTGCGCGCGGGCGAGATCGCGGGGGCGGGGCTGGACGTCTACGAGGGTGGCACGCAGGTGAACCCGCGCCTGCGCGCATTGTCCAACGTGGTTCTGCTGCCCCACATGGGCTCGGCCACCCGCGAAAGCCGGATCGAGATGGGCGAGAAAGTCATCATCAATATCAAGACTTTCGACGATGGGCATCGCCCGCCTGACCAGGTTGTGCCGTCGATGCTCTAGCAGACCGGAAAACGGCACGTTTTCCGGCCAAGAGTTTTTCTCAAAACTCTTGCTCACACAAAGGAGAAACTGATGCGCTTTTGTCTGACTGTTGCCTTTTGCGTTATCGCAGGCTCCGCCCTTGCCCAGCAGGCGGCGGATGCCGTGGCCCCGGAAAGCGGGACCGCCGGTGCCGCTGTCGCCATCTCTGAACCCATTGCCGCGGCGCAGGCCACCAAGGACGCCGGATCACCGGTGACGGCGCAGAACTACATGGTGGCCGCCGCCAATCCGCTGGCCGTGCAGGCCGGCGTCGATGTTCTGGCCGAAGGCGGCACCGCGGCGGATGCGCTGGTGGCCGTGCAGACGGTTCTGGGGCTGGTCGAGCCGCAATCGTCGGGCCTTGGAGGTGGTGCTTTCCTCGTCTGGTACGATGCCGCCACCGACACTCTGACCACGCTCGATGGGCGCGAAACCGCCCCCTTGGCCGTCACGCCGACCCTGTTCCAGAACGCGGATGGCACAACCATGGGCTTTTTCGATGCCGTCGTCGGTGGGCGATCCGTCGGCACGCCGGGCACGCCCGCGCTGCTGGCCGAAGTGCACGCGCGCTGGGGCAATCAGCCATGGGACGGGCTGTTCGATGCCGCCATCGATCTGGCGACGACCGGGTTCGAGGTTTCACCCCGGCTGGCCGGTTCCATCGAAGCCGATGCCGAGCGCTTGGCGGTTTTTCCGGCCACGGCGGAGTATTTCCTGCCCGGTGGCACGCCGCTGGCGGCGGGCAGTACACTGCGGAATTCGGCCTATGCCACGACCCTGCGCGCGCTGGCCACAAGCGGGGTGGACGCGTTCTATACCGGCCAGATCGCCAGGGATATCGAGGCAACGGTGCAGCAATTCTCCGCCAATCCCGGCGTGCTGTCTGTGCTTGATCTTGCCATCTATCAGGTCAAAGAACGTCCGCCCGTCTGCGTGACTTACCGTGCCCACGAGGTGTGCGGCATGGGCCCGCCATCGTCCGGGGCGCTCAGCATCGGTCAGATCCTCGGGATGCTCGACGGATATGACCTGGCGGCATTGGGGGCCGAAAACCCCGAAAGCTGGCGGCTGATCGGCGATGCATCGCGCCTCGCCTTTGCGGATCGGGGCCGCTACATGGCCGACAGTGATTACGTGCCGATGCCCACGGCCGGTCTGGTCGATCCGGCCTATCTGTCCGGGCGCGCGACGTTGCTGGGCGGGGATGCGGCCCTGACAGAGGTCGCACCGGGCAATCCCGTCTTCGATCATGCCCTGAACCGGGCAGATGATCAGAGCATCGAACTGCCCTCGACCTCGCATATCTCGATCGTGGACAGCTTTGGCAACGTGGCCTCGATGACGACCACCATCGAAAACGGGTTCGGTTCGCGGCTGATGGTGCATGGGTTCCTGCTCAACAACGAGTTGACGGATTTCAGCTTTGCCACCCACAAGGACGGCGTGCCCATTGCCAATGCCATCGCACCGGGCAAGCGTCCGCGTTCATCCATGGCGCCGACCATCGTGATGAGGGACGGTGCGCCCGTGCTGGCCATCGGCAGCCCCGGTGGCAGCCGGATCATCGGCTACACCGCCAAGGCGATCATCGCCTGGCTCGACTGGGGCATGGATGTGCAGCAAGCCGTCAGCCTGCCCCATGCGGTGAACCGGTTCGGTGCCTATGACCTCGAACAGGGAACGACGGCGGCGGATCTGGCGCCGGCCCTCGAGACACTGGGATACGAGGTGAACGTGCGCGATCTCAATTCCGGCCTGCATGCCATCGCCATCGCGGATGACTTGCAGGGCGGGGCCGATCCGCGCCGCGAAGGGATTGCGTTGGGCGAGTAGGCGCAGACGTAGAGGAAAGGACGCATCATGGCACAATCGATTGACCTGCCACGCAACGAGGACGGGATTGCAACCGCCCTTGGCATTCTCAAGCAGCAATTTGGTGACCGGTTCCATACCGGACAGGTCATGCGCGACCAGCATGCCCACACGACCACATGGATCAGGGCGCAGGCCCCGGATGCGGTGGTTTTCCCGACTTCGACCAGGGAAGTGTCCGACATCATCAAGGTTTGCGCCACCCATCGCGTGCCTGTCATTCCCTATGGCACCGGCACCTCGCTTGAAGGTCACGTGAATGCGCCGGCGGGCGGGATTTCCGTGGATCTGAGCGGGATGGATCAGATCCTGGCCGTCCATGCCGAAGACCTCGATTGCGTGGTTCAGCCCGGTGTGACGCGCGAACAGCTCAACACCCACCTGCGCGACCGGGGCCTGTTCTTTCCCATCGATCCCGGTGCCAATGCCTCGCTGGGCGGCATGGCCTCGACCCGCGCGTCGGGCACCAATGCGGTGCGCTATGGCACGATGAAGGACAATGTGCTGGCCCTTGAGGCGGTGATGGCCGATGGCCGCGTGATCCGCACGGCACAGAGGGCCAGGAAGACATCGGCGGGCTATGATCTGACCCGCCTGCTGGTCGGGTCCGAAGGGACGCTGGGCCTGATCACCGAAGTGACCCTGAAGCTGCAGGGCATCCCCGAGGCGATCCACGCCGCGCGCATGTCGTTCCCGTCCATCGACGCGGCCTGCCAGGCGGTGATGACCACGATCCAGTACGGAATCCCCGTGGCCCGGATCGAGTTGATGGACGCGTTGAACGTGCGTGCTGCCAACGCCTATGCGGGGCTTGAACTGCCCGAAACGCCGCTGCTGTTGCTGGAATTTCATGGATCGGACAATGCGGTGGTGGAACAGGCCGAGATGTTCGGCGCCATCGCCGAGGATGCGGGCGGGTTCGATTTTGCCGCCACCGGATCCACCGAAGAACGCAACAAGCTGTGGAAGGCGCGCCATGACCTCTACTGGGCGACGCTGCAACTGCGCCCCGGTGCGCATGGCATTTCGACGGATGTCTGCGTGCCGATTTCACGGCTGGCCGAGGCGGTCACCGGCGCGCAGGCCAAGGCGGCGGAACTGGGCCTGCTGGCCCCGATCGTCGGGCACGTGGGGGACGGAAATTTCCACTCGCTTGTGCTGATCGACGTGGAGGATGCGGCCGAAGTGGCGCGCGCCGAGGAATTTACCGCCTATCTCGCCGATGAGGCGATCCGGATGGACGGCACCTGCACCGGCGAGCACGGGATCGGGCAGGGCAAGATCCCGTATCTGGTCAAGGAACTGGGGGCTGCGGTTGAGTTCATGTCCGCCATCAAGGGCGCGTTCGATCCACAGGGCATCATGAATCCGGGCAAGATTTTCGCCCCCCGGCAGGGTTAGGATCGTGTGCTGCGCCGGGTAAGGGCACGCTGGCGCGCGACGACATTTTTTGGGGGGGCTAGCCCCCGTCCTGCGGACTCCCCCAGGATTTGTTCAAACAGAGAAGGGAGATACGTGGCCTGCGTCGTTTTTTTGCTGTGAGCGGTCGGCTTGCTGACGCGCACATGTGCAGGTT
>CAZITF010000120.1:0-7940 GCA_964542095.1 uncultured Rhodobacterales bacterium | reverse complement strand
TTGTCCTGCACGGCCTTGACGAAATCGCGTGCCACCGGCAGCGATACGTCGGCCTCGAGCAGCGCGACGCGCACCTCGCGCAGGGCGGTTTTGACGTCTTCTTCGGACAGGGCGCCCTGTTTCGTCAGCCGGTCGAAGACGCCGGAGAGGCGTTCGGATAGATTTTCAAACATGGGCCATGCTCCTTCCTGGACCGTTGACGTTGACCTGACAGGTAGGGTCAGGCGGCGAGTTTCCCAAGACAACGGACCAAACGAAAAGCGCCCCCGTGGGCGCGACGCGCTGACGGAGGGCGATCCCGGGTGACCCCAAGGGACCGGAAACTGCGACGCTTCCGGGTGTTGTGGCGGGGATTAGGGGCTTGACCTGCTCGAGTCAAGGGCGGCGGAGTGCTATGCGTGCGTTCGCTTGGTGCATGGCGCGGCGATCCGAACCTGCTGCAAGATGGTCACACGGGCTTCAGAGTTTCACGAGTTTTTCCGCGTGCGTTTTTCCGCGTGCGCGAGGCATCCGCCAATTTGAGCATGAATTTGGAGGTCAAAAAGAACTTGAACCTGAAAGAACATATCAAGACCAGTGGAAAGGCTAAGAAACCCAACAGCGATCCGTGCGATAGCCAGTGGATCGTCGTGTTGTCGTCCTCTTGTGGGTCATGATCTGCGGGATTTGGAATTGACTTGGGACTCGTCGAGTTTCGTTCACGCCGAATTGTAGCCGTTATTCCAAGACGCGCCCCTCGTCCGCCATGTGCCGCCGTGCGCGCAGCCAGTCGTTGATTGTCTTGGCGGTCTGACGCGGGCCGTTGCCTGACACATAGGCCTCGACCAGCGGGTAGGGGGGTGTCGCGTCGTGAAAGGTCAGCGTGGGCCGCGCGGTATCGGAAAATTCCTCGACCTCGACGCGCCGCACCATGTCGAGCGGGTAGGTAGCCGAGCGATACGCCAGCAAGGTCCGCCGTTGCACGGTGGCCGCGCCACTGGCCGCATCGAAAATCACCTGGTCGCGTTTGATCGCCATCGCAAAGATGCCCAGCGGCACGCCTGCACCCGCGGCCACGGTGACAAGGCCCACCACCTCGCCTTGGGCGATCAGCGCCAGACCGGCGGCCGCGCAGGCCACGATGCTAACGATCAGACCACCGCCCAAAAGCCATGGCGCGTGGGCGAGGATCAATTGCGAAGGCAGGTTGCGCAGGACGGTCATGGCGCGATGCTAACCGGTCGGCGGGCCAAGCCAAGGGGGCATGTGCGCATGCAACATACACCCATGACGGGCATTCGGCGTTCAAAAGTCAGTTTTTTGGACCCTTTCACGCAAACGTGGCCATGACTCGTCTGAAATCGCTGGTCAGGACAGGCGGGAACGTTCGTTGGTGTTGACGAGGCACGGGCGAGTTCGCTGAGCGCTTCGGAAATATTTCAGGGGAAAGTAATGAGAACCATGTTGAAATCGATCCTGTTCGCCGCTGCAACCGCAGTTGCGGCAACCTCAACCGCGCAGGCGGTCACTGTCTCCAACGCTCCGTCAAACCTTGTTGGGGCCGACCGGGTCATTGAATTCGACGAATTCACTGTGGCCTCCGGTGTCGAGGTGTCAAACGAGTTTACGAGCCTCGGGGCCGAGTTCACCGGGCTGTTGCAGGCGGCCAGCGGTTTTTCCCCGCGCGCGAACACGTCGGGCGCGTTGCTGTTTCGGTTCGGTGCGATTGCCGCGACGATTTCGTTCAACGATGCCGTGACCGATGCCACGTTCGCGCTGTCTTCCAATGCGGGCAGCGCCACCTTTACGTCTTTCCTGAACGGATCGGTGGTAGAAAGCTTTACCGCGAGCATCGCCAACACCGCACTGCCGCTGAGCAATTCGGCGCGGGTGGACAACGTGTTCGGGTTCACCGGGTCGCTGTTCGATCAGATCAGCATCGCCACGGGCGGTTCGTCCGGGGCGTCGCTGGACAACCTGTCGTTCAACATCGCGCCGGTGCCGCTGCCTGCGTCCTTGCCGCTGCTGCTGGCCGGGGCCGGTGGCCTGTGGCTGCTGCGCCGCCGCAAGACCGCGGCCTGAGCGGGGTTTCCGCCGAACGGAATGCGCGGTCTTGCACGGACCGCGCCTTTTTGTCGGGGCGGTGCGTTCAGGCCACCAGCCGCTCGATCTGTTTCTGCGCGGCGCTGATCGCGTCGGCGCCCTGTGCCATCACCCGCTCGGCGGCGACGATCTGCACATCATGGATTCCGATAAATCCCAGCACATGCCGCAAATAGCCGGTGGAAAAGTCGATATCGCTGCCTACCTCGGTGCCGCCCGAGGCGACCGCCAGAATGGCGCGTTTGCCTGACAGCAAGCCCACCGGCCCTGTATCGCTGTACTTGAAGGTTACGCCTGCGCGCGCCACCAGATCGATCCACGCCTTGAGCGCTGCCGGTATGCCGAAGTTGTAGAGAGGCATCCCGATGACGATGGTGTCGGCCTGTTTCAGTTCTGCAATCAGCGCGTCTGACAGGGCCAGTGTGTCTGCTTGCACAGTGTTGCGCTGCTCGGCGGGGGTGAAGTTGGCGATGACCCAGTCTTCGGTGATCTGGGGCAGGGCCTGCGCAAGGTCGCGCCGGATCACCGGACCGCCGAACCGGGCGGCGATCCGGGCCGAGAGGTCGCGCGTGACGGAGCCTTGCAGGCGGGCGGAACTGTCGATGTGCAATGTGGTCATGGTCTGGTCCTTTTCGGGGGATGTCTGGTCTCTCCCTCATAGTTGAGCCTTGCAAATGCGAACGCAATTACCGAAACTCAACAGCATCTGTTTGCATTTGCACATGAGGATGCAGTTTGGACAACTGGGACGAGATCAAGACGGCCTATCAGGTCGCCCGCATGGGCACGGTCAGCGGCGCCGCCGAAGTGCTCGGGGTGCATCATGCCACGGTGATCCGCCATATCGACGCCCTCGAGGGGCGGTTGGGCGTCAAGCTGTTCCAGCGCCATGCGCGCGGATACACCGCGACCGAAGCCGGGGACGATCTGTTTCGCGTCGCCCAGGCAACGGACGATCAGTTCAGCCAGCTTGTGGGCCGTATCAAGGGGCGCGGCACCGAAGTGTCGGGCGAGCTGGTCGTGACCTCTCTGGTCACCATGGCCCCGCGTCTGGCCCCGGTGCTGACCGCCTTTCAGCAGGACCATCCCGATGTCATCGTGCGCTATCTGACCGGAGACCGCCTGTTTCGCCTCGAATATGGCGAGGCCCATGTGGCGATCCGCGCTGGCAACGCGCCGGATCAGCCGGACAATGTGGTCCAGCCCTTCGTGCGCCTGACGGTCGGACTGTATGCCACGAAAGATTACATCGCCCGCCACGGCCACCCGGACCTGAACGGGGACACCAGCGGGCACCGGTTCGTGTGCCATGATGCCGCCGACAGCCGGGCGCCATTCAACAAGTGGCTGCGCAGCAAGGTGGCCGAAAAAACGATCACCTTTCGCTCGACAGACGTGCGCGCGCTGGAACAGGCGGTGCTGGCCGGGGCCGGGGTCGGGTTCCTGCCGGTGATCGAGGCGCGCGCCAATCCCGGTCTGGTCGAGATCATGCCCCCGAGCGAGGACTGGTCGTCGCCCCTGTGGCTGGTCACCCATGTCGATCTGCACCGCACCAACAAGGTGCAGGCGTTCCTGACCTTCCTCAAGGACCGTTCGAAAGAATGGAAAGTGCTGTGAGGGTTCGCCCGCGATGAGTCCGGCCTTGCGCGGACATGCCGCGATGCTGTGTTTTTCGGCCCTTGTGGCGGGGTCGTTTTCGCTCGGTTCGCTGGCCGCGAACGAGATTGCGCCAACGGCGTTGAATGCCGTGCGCTTTGTCATTGCCGCCGCCATCATCGGGGTGGCGGTGCTGGCGAGGGGCGGGATGACCCGGGCGGCGCTGGCCGCACCCTGGCGGTATCCGGTGTTGGGGGGGCTGTTCGCAATCTATTTCGTGCTGATGTTCGAGGGGCTCAAGACCGCGCCGCCGGTCAGCACGGCGGCCGTTTTCACCCTGACCCCGGTGCTGACCGCCGGGTTCGGCTGGCTGTTGCTGCGTCAGGTCACCACGCCGCGCATGGCGCTGGCGCTGGCCATCGGCGCGGCGGGCGCGTTGTGGGTGATCTTTCGCGCCGATCTGTCCGCGCTGCTGGCCTTTGAGGTGGGCCGGGGCGAGGCGATCTATTTCGCCGGTTGCGTCAGCCACGCGATATACACCCCCATGGTGCGCAAGTTGAACCGTGGCGAGCCTGCGGTGGTATTCACCTTTGGGATGCTTCTGGCGGGCGCGCTGATCCTGACGGTCTATGGCTGGTCGGACATCCGCGCGACGGACTGGGCGGGCCTGCCCGGAATCGTGTGGATCACGATTCTGTACGTGTCTGTCTGCGCCTCGGCGGTGACGTTCGTGTTGCTGCAATTCGCCGCGATGCACCTGCCGAGCGCCAAGGTGATGGCCTACACTTACCTTACCCCAAGTTGGGTGATCGGTTGGGAGGTCGCGCTGGGCAATGGCGTGCCGGGCGCGCTGGTGCTGGCGGGCATCGTTCTGACGGTGATCGCGCTGGTGATGCTGCTGCGCGATGACGAGGCGCGCGGATAGCGAAACCCGTTTTCATGCAGGGCTGCGTGCGTGCAACGATCCGGGGTGGCGGACCCCGGACAAACCCCGAACAAAAACAGGTGCCGGGCAGGGTTTCGCCGGGCGGCAGGGATACCACGCTCGATGTGGCGCATCCGCAAAGGGTGTCAGGGTTGCTCGGCACCGGGCAGTTCGGCGGCAAGGAACCGTTCGAACGCATCCAGATTGATCGGTTCGAACTGGCCAAAACCCTGCATCCAGACGCTGGCGGCGCGCATCGCGTCGGGTTGCAGCTTGCACCATTTGACCCGTCCCCGCTTTTCCTGCTGGATCAGCCCGGCGCGGGTCAGGATGGTGAGGTGTTTGGAAATCGCGGCCAGCGACATCTCGAACGGTTCGGCCACGTCCGTCACGGCCATGTCATCCTCGAGCAGCATCGTCAGGATCGCCCGCCGGGTCGGATCCGCCAGCGCAGAGAATGTGGTGTCGAGCGGATCGGCCATGGCACCGTCATAAGCGCAGTTGCGGCCCAAGAAAAGCGTTCAGAGGTAGGGATGGCGCGTCGATTGCGAGGGCCAGCGGTGGCGCATCGCTTCCTGTTCGCCGGGCGACAGGCCGATGTCACGGGCGATATGATCGGTCAGCGGCGGCAGGGCGGTGCCCTTGATCGCGGGTCTGGGCCGTAGCTGTTGCCAGATTTTGGCACAGAAGGACTGTGCGCGCAAAAGCGCGTTATTGCGTGTCAACTGCATGGGTGACCTCATTGAATATGGGTTTGTCCCCTTGTTTTCGCAGAACAGGCGGCCTGCCACAAACAGAGTTCTTTGACATCGCTTGTGCAGAAATGGCACAAGTGGTCCATGTCCCGCACTTTGCCCCCGCTCAACGCCCTGCGTGCCTTCGAGGCGGCGGCCCGCCACGAGAGCTTTACCCGCGCCGCCGAGGAACTGGGAGTCAGCCATTCGGCGATCAGCCGTCACGTGCGCGGTCTCGAGGCGCGGCTGGGGGTGCAACTGTTTCGCGATGCCTCGCGCGGGGTCGCCCTGACGGCGGAAGGCGGGCACTATCTGGGCCGGATCACCCCGGCCTTTGACGTGATCAGCGAGGCGACCGAAGGGTTGGCCGATACGCCCGCAGGCCGGGTGGTGGTGAACAGCGAACCCGTCTTTGCCGCCAAGATCATCGTGCCGCTGCTGGCGCGGTTTCAGCGCGACCTGCCGGATGTCGAATTGCGGCTGATCGGCTCGAACGAGTTGGCGGATCTGGACCGTTACGAGGCCGACCTTGCGGTGCGCTATGCCAAGACCGGGCTGCTCGACGCGCCTTCGGACCTGCTGAGCAATGCGGCGATCTATCCCTTTGCCGCGCCGGGCTATCTGAGGGATGACCGATTGCGCCCCGAAGACCTGAACACGCGCCCCCTGCTGCGCGACCGTGGCGGCAATATCTGGATCGACTGGGTCAAACTTGCCGGCTGGGACGTCGCCGTGCCCGACCCGCCCTGGCGGATGCGCGCGGCATTGGCACTTGAGGCGGCGGTGCATGGGGCGGGCATATATCTGGGGGCGGCGGACGGAACCCACCCAGACGAACAGGCCGGGCGGCTTGTGCGGGTCTCGCAGGTGGGTTTGCGGCAGGGCGCGTTTCATCTGCTGACCAGCGGACAGGCCGGGCGGCGCAAGGCGGTCCGAGCCGTGCGCGCCTGGTTGCTGGATCATACGCGGGCGCTGCGCACCGGCAAAGATCAACCAAATGGTTGAATGAGCGTTTCGGGCGGAAACGGGACATTCGCCAGATGCGGCGGGTTGTCCTGCCATTTCGGGCGCGCGTGTTTTTTGTATTAAATCAAGAGACTAAAGGCTCCACCCGCAAGAGTCGGGCCACGTTGACTCATGTCCGCCTTCGACATATCCACCAAGTCATCCAATGGACGGGACGAAGGCGCGTGACCGACCCCGATGACAAGGCCAAGATGGAGGCGCTGAATGCGCGTCTTGCGGCTGTCAAAGAGGTTCACGCACCCAAACCCCGCACGCCGGATCACCATTCACAGGCGCAACTGGCCTGGCGCATGGTGATCGAACTGGTGGCCGGTCTGGGGATCGGGTTTGGCATGGGGTACGGGTTGGATGCGCTGTTTGGCACCTCTCCGTGGCTCATGATCGTGTTTATATTTCTGGGCTTTGCCGCCGGTGTCAAAACGATGATGCGCAGTGCGGCAGAAGTTCAAAGCAGGCAGGCCGCCGAATTGGCCGAAGAACAAGATGATCGCCCGCACGGGTGAGATGAGACGGAGAGTGCCACATGGCAGTTGAAAAAACAGGTGCAGACAAGGCAGGCGGCGGACTCTCGTTCAAGCCGATGGAGCAGTTCGAGGTCAAGCCGTGGTTTGGCGAGGTCGGCGATCCGATCCACTGGTACACCATCACCAACGTCACGGTCTGGCTGGCGCTCGCGGTTCTGTCGGTGCTGGCCCTGATGGTTCTGACCACGTCAAAGCGTTCGGTCGTGCCCGGACGCGGACAGTCTGTTGCCGAGTTGATGTATGGCTTTGTCTACAAGATGGTCGAGGATGTGACCGGCAAGGACGGGATCAAGTATTTCCCCTACATCATGACGCTGTTCATGTTCATCCTGACTGCCAATTTCCTCGGGTTGATCCCGATGTCTTTCACCACCACGTCCCATATCGCGGTCACTGCCGTCCTTGGTTTCGGCGTGTTCTTTGCCGTGACGATCCTTGGCTTCGTCAAGAACGGTGCCTCGTTCCTGGGCCTGTTCTGGGTGTCAAGCGCGCCGTTGGCGCTGCGCCCGGTTCTGGCGATCATCGAGATCATCTCGTATTTCGTGCGCCCGGTCAGCCACTCCATTCGTCTGGCAGGCAACATGATGGCCGGTCACGCCGTTGTAAAAGTGTTCGCAGGCTTTGCGCAGGTGGCCGCGATCGCGCCTGTGGCAATCCTTGGCGTAACGGCGATCCTCGGCCTCGAAGTTCTGGTGTCGGCCATTCAGGCCTATGTCTTCACCATCCTCACATGCGTCTATCTCAAGGACGCATTGCATCCGCATCACTGAATGTCGGATGGGCAGATTGCCCATCCTACGCAAACTTCCAACGTAAGGAGAATTCTCATGGAAGGTCAACTCGCACATATCGGCGCAGGTCTCGCAGCAATCGGTTCCGGGGCTGCGGCCATCGGTGTTGGCCACGTGGCCGGCAACTTCCTCGCTGGCGCACTGCGCAACCCATCGGCAGCCGCCGGTCAGACAGCGACCCTGTTCATCGGCATCGCCTTTGCAGAAGCCCTGGGGATCTTCTCGTTCCTCGTCGCTCTGCTGCTGATGTTCGCCGTCTAAG
>CAZITF010000119.1:0-7970 GCA_964542095.1 uncultured Rhodobacterales bacterium | reverse complement strand
AGATTTACGAAGAGGAATTCGGTCAGTTCGGTGGCGAGCCCTATGGCACCCTGGTCGCGGATTACCATTTCGATCACTCTCCGCCGGATGTGGAACTGCTGGGCGAGATGTCAAAGATCGCCGCTGCGGCCCACGCCCCGCTGATCACCGGCGCCAACCCCGCGCTGTTCCAGATGGACAGCTGGTCCGAACTCGCCAACCCGCGCGATCTGACCAAGATCTTCCAGACCCCGGAATACGCGTCGTGGCGGTCCCTGCGCGAAAGCGAGGATTCCAAATATGTCGGTCTGGCGATGCCCCGGTTCCTCGGGCGGCTGCCCTATGGGTCCAAGACCGATCCGGTCGAGGCCTTTGCCTTTGAAGAGGACACCGACGGGACGGATCACAGCAAATACGGCTGGGTCAACGCCGCCTACGGCATGGCCGTCAACATCAACCGGTCGTTCAAGGAATATGGCTGGTGTTCGCGGATCCGCGGGATTGAATCCGGCAGTGCCGTCGAAGGTCTGCCAAGCCACACCTTCCCGACGGATGACGGTGGTATCGACCAGAAGTGCCCGACCGAGATCGCGATTTCGGACCGCCGCGAGGCGGAACTGGCCGCCAATGGCATGATGCCTCTCATCCACCGCAAGAATTCGGACCTCGCCGCATTCATCGGCGCGCAGTCGCTGCACAAGCCCGCTGAATACGACGATCCGGATGCCACAGCCAACGCCAACCTCGCGGCCCGCCTGCCGTACCTGTTCGCGACCTGCCGCTTTGCCCACTATCTGAAGTGCATGGTTCGCGACAAGGTCGGCTCGTTCAAGTCGCGCGGCGCGATGGAAACGTGGTTGCAGGAATGGATCAACCAATACGTTGATTTCAATTCGGAGACGTCTCCGGAAGAGGTCAAGGCGCGCCAGCCCCTTGCCGCGGCCGAAGTTGTCGTCGAGGAGGTCGAAGGGAACCCAGGGTATTACAATTCAAAGTTTTTCCTACGGCCACATTACCAGTTGGAGGGCCTGTCCGTCTCGCTGCGGCTGACTTCCAAACTCCCCAGTGAGAAGGGATGATCCGACTCACTTTTTTCTAAACGACCCGACCCTAACACTATGAAAGGAACATATCATGTTTGACGCATTCTGCTATTTTCTCGCACCTCCGACCGAAACCAAGGGTGAAACCCAAGACGTCGATATGAAGGAAAAAGGTGCCTTCGAAATCCTGAGCTTTGAAATTGGTGCTGAAAACAACATCAACATCGGCTCCGTGACTTCGGGTGGTGGTGCCGGCAAGGCGACGTTCAAGGAACTGAACGTGACCAAGAAGACCGACACGGCCTCGGCGGCTCTGTTCAGCGCGCTGTGCAAAGGTGATCACTATGACGACATGATCATCGAACTGCGCCGCTCGGGTGGTGTGTCCGACACGGGCAAGTCCGGCAAGACATTCCTCAAGTGGGAATTCAAGCTGGTCATGATCCAGGACATCACATGGTCCGGTTCGGACGGTGACGACATCTGCGAAGAGACCATCGTCATGCAGTACGGCGCGATGAAAGTGACCTACACGCCGCAGGACAAGCAAGGCAAGGACATGGCCGTCAAGACAGCCGAGTGGAGCCGGGTCAAGAACCAGGCGAACCTCTCTGTCTAAGTATCGCGCCTGCGATACCGCAAGATATTGGCAGGCCCCCGTGTGGGCCTGCCTTTTCAAGAAAGACCTTTGAGGAGAAGCCGCGTGAGTGCCGAGGATCTGTTGAAATCTGGTGATCTTGATGGCGCTTTGGCCGCGTTGCAGGACGACATCCGCGCCGATGCCGCGAACCCTGCGTTGCGCATTTTCCTGTTCCAGCTGCTGTCTGTGCGCGGCGACTGGAAACGTGCCATCGCACAGCTGAAATTATCCGCCGAGATGGATGGCACCGCCACCCACATGGCGCAGACCTATCGCGAGGGCATCATCTGCGAGGTCTACCGCGAAAAGGTGTTCACCGGCGAAAAGGATCCGCTGATCTTTGGCGAGCCTGCCGAGTGGATCGCCCTGATGACCGAGGCGTTGAAATCCAACGCCGCAGGCAAGCACGAACAGGCCGCCGAGACCCGTGCCCGTGCATTCGACATGGCCCCGTCCTGTTCGGGCCGCATCAACGGCGAACCGTTCGAGTGGATCGCCGATGCCGACATGCGCCTTGGCCCGCTGCTGGAGATCGTCGTCAACGGCCGCTATTTCTGGATGCCCTTCACCTCGATCGCCAAGGCCAAGTTCGAGGATCCGATCGATTTGCGCGACGCGGTCTGGACCCCGGCCGAGATCAAGCTGGCCAATGGCGGCGATATCGTCGCCCTGATCCCGACCCGCTATGCCGGCACCGTCGCAGAAGGCTCGGATGCCGAAAAGCTGGCCCGCGCGACCCAGTGGCGCGATATCGGATCGGAGACCTATGCCGGTCTGGGCCAGCGCCTGCTGACCACCGATCTGGGCGACACGGCCCTGATGGATGTGCGCCTGCTGGAGATGGATGTGGAACTGCCCGAAGGGGCCGAGCCCGAGCCCGAACAGGCGCAAGAGGACGAGGGCTGATCCATGTCGGACCGCATGATCGCCGAACGTTTGCAGCCCTCACTGCTGGACCGGCTGACCGACAATGACCCGTTCGAGGTCAAGGAACGCCGCGAGGCCCGTGTCATCGACCTGCGCCAGCTGCGCGACATCCTTCAGCGCGACCTCAGCTGGCTGCTGAACACATCGAACAATGCCAGCATCATCGACGAAGAGGTCTATCCCAGCGTTTTCAAATCGGTGCTGAACTATGGCATCACGGATATTGCCGGGGATTATTCGACCATCGAGCGCGCCCAGTTGATGCGCAAATCGATCGTCGCGGCGGTACAGGCCTATGAGCCCCGCATTCACCCCGGATCGCTGACCGTCAAGCTGCGCGCCGACGAGGTCAACCGCCAGTCGGTCGTGTCCTTCGACATTCGCGCCGACATGTGGGCCCAGCCGCTGCCCATCGAGCTGTATCTGCGCAGCCAGGTCGATGTGACCACCGGAGAGCTTGAACTGGAAAGGATCAACTGACCCCGCCATGGATACCCGACTGCTGAAACACTACGAAGGCGAACTGGCATTCATGCGCGATATGGGGGCCGAGTTTGCCGAGGCCTTTCCCAAGATCGCCTCGCGTCTGGGCATGGACGGGGTCGAGGTCGTCGATCCCTATGTCGAACGGTTGCTTGAGGGTGTCGCCTTTCTTTCGGCCCGTGTGCAGCTTGAGCTGGAGTTGCAATATCCCGCCCTGACCTCGCATCTGCTGGAAATCATCTATCCCCATTACCTGTGTCCGCAGCCGTCGATGATGATCGCCGCATTCGAACCGGACATGCAGAACGCCGCCCTCGAAGACGGCTATGTGATCGAGGCCGGGTCCGAGTTGCGGTCTGTCCTGGGAGAGGATGACACCACCCCGTGTGTGTTCCGCACCTCGAAGGATGTGCGCATGTGGCCCATCACCATCACCGAGGCCGAATATATCGACGGACGCGGCGAACTGGTTGCCGCTGGCGTCGCCCGCGAAACCGAGGCCCGCGCGGGCATACGCCTGCGTCTGTGCCGCCATGCCGAACAGCCCATTTCCGAACTGACCCTCGACAATCTGGTCCTGTTCCTCAACGGCTCGGAAGGCAAGAACTGGGAACTGCACGAGATGCTCAGCACGCAGGTGACCGGCATTCTTGGCCGGTCCACCGACCGTCGCGCCGACTGGGTTGCGGACCTGCCCCGCGGCGACGTGATCCCTCGCGGCTATGGCCGGGACGAGGCCCTGCTGCCGACGCCCCAGCGCAGCTTTGACGGCTATCGGCTGTTGCAGGAATATTTCGCGATGCCCGAGCGCTATCACTTTGTCGAGCTGACGGGCCTGTCCATGGCCCTGAACAAGGCCAAGGGCGCGGATGTCGACATCTATATCCTGCTGCGCAACGGCGACCCCGAAATCGCATCGGGTGTGACGCCCGAGGCCTTTACCCTCAATGCGACCCCGGCCATCAACCTGTTTCACAAGCGCTGCGACCGGGTGCATATCACCCCTTCGGTGACCGAGCATCACGTGGTTGCCGACCGCACCGCGCCGCTGGATTACGAGATCTTTGCGCTGGACAGCGTGATCGGCATTTCCGGCGAAGGCGAGGATGACGTGCAGTTCCGCCCGTTCTATTCCGCCGACGACCTGACCGCCGCCGGAGAGACCCACGCCACCTATTACACCCAGACCCGCAAGATGCGCCAACGCGCCGAAAAAGAGCGCCTGAAGGGTGTGCGCACGTCGTATCTCGGGTCGGAAACCTATGTGACCCTTGTGGATGGGGCGCAGGCCCCGTTCAGCACCCAGCTGGATCAGTTGGCGGTGCAGGCGCTGGTGACCAACCGCGATCTGCCGCTGCTGTTGCCCACGGGTGCCAAGGACGTGTTCCATCTGCCCGGCGGTGGCCCGGTGTCCCATATCACCACGCCTGTCAGCCCGACCCGTCCGCGCCCGTCGCTGGGCCAGGGCGACACCGCGTGGCGCCTGATCTCGCATCTGTCGCTGAACTACCTGTCGATTGCCGACAGCGACGCCGCCGACAGCGCCGCCACATTGCGCGAGTTGATCGGCATCTATGTGCCCTCGGGCAACAAGGTACTGGAAAAGCAGCTTGAGGGTCTGCGGGCCGTGTCCACCCGCCCCATCGTTCGCCGCATGGCCGACGAGGTGTTGTCAACCGCCGTGCGCGGCCTTGAAGTGTCCGTCACCTTTGACGAGAGTTTTTTCGAGGGCACCAGCGCCTATGCCATGGGTGCCGTGCTGGAGCGGTTTTTCCACAAATACGTGTCTTTGAACAGTTTTACCGAAACGGTGCTTGTCACCCAACAGCGCGGGGAGATTACCCGATGGCGACCGGAAACCGGTCTGGGACGGATACTCTGACGCATCTAGAGCGGCTTGCAGAGGCTCCTGAAAAGTTTCACTTCTTTCACGCCTTCCGGGTGCTGGAAGCGGCGTACCCGGACACGGCCCGCATCGGCGAGGCCCGCCGCCCGCGCGAGGACAAGGTGCGGTTCGGGCAGGTGCCCGACCTGCGCTTTCCGCCGTCCTCCATCGAATCCTTCGCGCCCCCCAAGGGCAAGAAGCCCGGCCGCCTGATCAACCGCTTTTTCGGTCTGTTCGGCCCCAACGGGCCGCTGCCCCTGCATCTGACCGAATTTGCCGCCAGCCGCATCCGCCATCACCGCGACCCGACCTTTGTCGCCTTTGCCGATATGGTCACCCACCGCATGACGGCGCTGTTTTATCGCGCGTGGCGGTCGGGTGAACCGGCCCCCAGCTTTGATCGCGGCGAGCGCAACGAGTTCGAGCGCAAGGTCGCGGCCATCGGCGGATTCCACGCGGACCACATGCGCAAGAAGGATGCGATGCCCGATCTGGCCAAGCGCCATTTCGCGGGTCTGCTGGCGCAGGGCAGCAAGAATGCCGAAGGGCTGCAATCGATCCTCCAGTCCTTTTTCGGAGCCCGCGTCGAGGTGATCCAGTTCGTCGGCTGCTGGCTGGAGCTGGAACCCGACGACCGCTGGCAGATGGGCGGCCCCGCCCAACTGGGCCGCACCGCATCCGTGGGCGAACGTGTCTGGACCCGTTCTGCCAAGTTTCGCCTGCGCATCGGTCCGCTCAGCTATGACGAGTATCAGCGCCTGCTGCCCGGCACCGGCTCGCTCGAACGTCTGCGCGCCATCGTGCGCAACTATGTCGGGGACGCGCTGGACTGGGATGTGAACCTGGTGCTGAAGGCCGACGAGGTGCCCCAGCCCAAACTGGGTGAAACCGTCCGGCTGGGTCAGACCAGCTGGGTCGGAAATACGAAAAGAAAAAAGGACGCGGACGAACTGTATCTGGAGCCAAACGCCCAGACCGCGCAGGTATTGGAAGGGACAACACAATGACAGAAATCAGCCGCGTTGCACTGTTCGGCAAGCTGAACACTTTGGGATACAAGGCCATCGAGGGCGCCACGGTGTTCTGCAAAATGCGGGGCAACCCCTATGTCGAGATTGTCCACTGGCTGCATCAGATCCTGAACAACCAGAACAGCGATATTCACGAGATCATCGACCACTACAAGCTGGACACCGGCAAGATCGCCGAAGAGGTCACCGCCGCGCTGGACAAGCTGCCTCGCGGTGCGAGTTCGGTCAGCGACCTGTCCAGTCACCTCGAGGACGCGATGGAGCGGGCCTGGGTCTGGGGGTCGCTGCTGTATTCCTCCAACCAGGTGCGCACCGGTCACATCATTCTGGGGATGCTTGAGACACCCAACCTCAAGAACATCCTTGTGTCGATTTCGCCGACCCTTGCCAGCATCAAGCCCGACGATCTGGCCGACAATTTCCACAAGATCACCGATGGCTCGCCCGAGGACAGGATGCGCCCGCAGGATGGCTCGGCCACCGGGGGCGGGGCGGAACCGGGCGAGGCGTCCGGTGCGCTGAAACCCGGACAGGAGGGCGGCGAGGCGCTGGAGCAGTTCTGCACCGACCTGACCGAACAGGCCCGCAACGGCGAAATCGACCCGATCGTGGGTCGCGACGAGGAAATCCGCCAGATCGTCGACGTGCTGATGCGCCGTCGCCAGAACAACCCGATCCTGACCGGCGAGGCCGGTGTCGGCAAAACGGCTGTGGTCGAGGGGTTCGCGCTGCGCATCGCGCGCGGCGATGTCCCCCCCGCCTTGCGCGACGTGCGTCTGCTGGTGCTGGATGTGGGTCTGTTGCAGGCCGGTGCCAGCATGAAGGGCGAGTTCGAGAACCGCCTGCGTTCGGTCATTGACGAAGTGCAGGCCAGCACCACGCCCATCGTGATGTTTGTCGATGAAACCCACACGCTGGTCGGGGCAGGGGGGGCCGCCGGGACCGGCGATGCCGCCAACCTGCTGAAACCGGCACTTGCGCGCGGCACGCTGCGCACCATCGGGGCCACCACATGGGCCGAGTACAAGAAATACATCGAAAAAGACCCCGCCCTGACCCGCCGCTTTCAGGTGGTGCAGGTGGACGAGCCCGACATTCCCAAGGCCGTGCTGATGATGCGCGGCATCGCCGCCATGCTGGAAAAGCACCACAAGGTGCAGGTTCTGGACGAGGGCATCGAGGCCGCCGTGACCCTGTCGGCCCGCTATATCCCCGCCCGCCAGTTGCCGGACAAGTCCGTCAGTCTGCTGGATACCGCCTGCGCCCGCGTTGCTGTCAGCCAGCATGCCGTGCCCGCGCAGGTGGACGATTCACAGCGCCGGATTGAATCCCTGACCACCGAGCTGGAGATCATCGGGCGCGACGAGACCGCCGGCTATGACGTGGGCGAGCGCCGCGCCAATATCGAAACCCGGATCGCCGAGGAAAAGCAGCGTCTGACCGGCCTCAAGGCCAATTGGGATGCTGAAAAGGCGCTGGTGGCAGAGATCATCGAGTTGCGCGCCAAACTGCGCGCCGCCGGTCAGCCGGTCGAGGACACCCACACCCGCGAAGGCATCGCCGCCGATGAGGCCGCCGAAACCGAAGTGCCCGCCGACTCCGCGATGTCCGACGAGGAACGCGATGCCATCATGGCCGAACTCAGACAAAAGAACGCCGCCCTGATCGAACAGCAGGGCGACAGCCCGCTGATCCTGCCCATCGTGGATCATCAGGCGGTGGCAAGCGTTGTCGGCGACTGGACCGGTATTCCCGTGGGCCGCATGATGAAGGACGAGATCGAGACAGTCCTAAACCTCGAAGAGCATCTGGCCAGGCGCGTCATCGGTCAGGACCACGCGATGAAGATGATCGCCAAGCGCATCCAGACGTCGCGCGCGGGCCTTGATAACCCGTCCAAACCCATTGGCGTGTTCATGCTGGCCGGGACATCAGGCGTGGGCAAGACCGAAACCGCGCTGGCGCTGGCCGTGGTGCTGTAT
>CAZITF010000118.1:0-8006 GCA_964542095.1 uncultured Rhodobacterales bacterium | reverse complement strand
CATCGGGACCTTGCCCTTGCGAAAGCCCTTCATCTCGATGCCCGGCTGGGCCTCGACCAGCTTTTCGTTGACCTTTGCGTCCAGTTCGGCGGCGGTCACGGTGATGGCGTACCCGCGTTTCAGACCTTCGTTCAGCGTCTCGGTGACCTGCATGTGTGCTCCCATAGCATAGTGGCCCCGGTTCGAGGGGCGCATCGGAAATTCGCGCCCTTCTATGCAGCGCGCGTCCGGGGCGCAAGGGGATAGCAGGATCAGGATGAAAAAGGCGGATGCAGCCGCGGAACGGCACCGCGACCGCCCGCCATGGTTGCATCCGCGCCCCTGCAATCCTAGCATGCGTTAACGCGAATTTAAGCTTGCCATATCCAAGGTTCCGTATGACCCCGGACAGCATATGCCAACTTGCGCCCCGCGACGTGCCAGACCCGCAGCGCGCGGCCGCCCGTGACGGGCGCGCCATGTGCAGCGCAACCACCGGGTCCGCGCCGCAATGAGGTCGGCACTGTGGCGCAACAACCTCGGGGCACGGTTGGTTTTCTATTCGCTGCTGGTCGGATCGGTCCTGTCGGTGTTTTCGACGGGCGTACAGTTGCTGGCAAGCTACCAGAGCCAGAAATCCGACGCGACGGCCGTACTGGACCAGATCGATCAGGCATTGAGACAAACGCTGGAATTCGCTCTCTGGACGCTGGATTTCGATCAGATCGACGTCATTCTGGATGGTCTCGCCGCCAATGAGGCGATCAGTCATCTTGACCTGATCAGCGTCACCGGAGATCGCTGGCAACGCGGGAATGCCGAGCACGCGCCTGTCTCGCAAGAATACGAACTGACGTATGCGGCGCGCGACGGGCGCACTGAACGGCTGGGCACGCTGAGCGTGTCTGTATCGCTGGACGCCGTCGTCGCCCGCGTATGGGAGCAGTTCTGGATCACGCTCGCGACAAACCTGGTCAAGGCCTACGTGGCGGCCTTTGCCCTGTTTATCATCGCTCATGTGCTGATCACGCGGCATCTGCGCACCATTGCCGCCCATGTGGCCGACACCAGCGTCCACGACGGGAGCCTCGATCTGCAACTCGATCGCAAACCGCGCGCCCAGCCTGACGATCTGGACAGTATCGTGACGGCGATCCGCAATTTCGAGCAGCGCGCCCGCGAGGCCCTGGGCGATCTGCAGCGCGAGGTGCAGGAACGCATCAAGAGCGAAACAGAGGCCCGTGAGGCGCTGTCGGTCCGCTCGACCTTTATCGGAACGATGAGCCACGAAGTGCGCACGCCGCTGAACGCCATCCTCGGGTTCCTGCACCTGATCGAGAATGCCGAGGATGTGACGGAAAAGCAGCGCCAATACGCCCAGGTCGCCACCAAGGCCGCCCGCGCGCTGCACGACCAGCTGACCAACGTACTGGAAGTGTCGCGGCTGGATTCAAAGGCGGTGACCATCGTGCGCAACCCCACAAACCTGCGCCGTCTGGCCGAACAATGGCGCGACACCGCCGAGGCGAGCGTCCAGTATCACCAGAAGTCCATCAAGGTCAGCCTCGACGTGGAGCCGGAGATTGACGAGACCTACAATCTCGACGGTGCCCGGCTGACCCAGGTCGTGACCAACCTGACCGACAACGCGGCCAAGTTCACGGCCTCCGGCGAAATCCGCATCGGCGTTCGTCGCCTCGATGCGGCCTGTGCGGATACGGAGGCGCATGGGCTTGAGATTTGCGTGGCCGATACCGGCGAGGGAATCGACGAGATCCAGCGCAAGGCTGTCTTCGAACGTTTCACCCAAAGTGACGCAGGACTGCGCCGCGCACATGGCGGCAGCGGCCTTGGCCTGACGATCAGTCGCGAGATTTCGGACCTGATGGGCGCGAAACTGACGCTGGATTCCGAGGAAAGGGATGGTTTCTCGACCCGCTTCTTGATAACCCTTGGTTGTAATCTGAGAGTGGAAACACAAAATGGCTGATCGAAAGAAAGTCCTGTTGGTCGAAGATGACGAGTTCACCCGCTTCATGATGAAGGAAATCATCGGTACGCTGGGGGTGGACGTGACATTGGCCAAGGACGGCAAGGAAGGCTGCGACTCGCTGTTTGAGGATCCCGATGCCTACGGGCTCGTCCTGATGGACCTGCACATGCCGGGCATGTCGGGCATCGATGCGACGGATCACATCCGCGCACTTGAACAGGACCCGCCCCGCACCGTCCCGATCATCGCGGTGACCGCAGACGTGAACTACCACGACGCGGCCCGTGTGGAAAAACTGGGGATGAATGGCTATGCCAGCAAACCCGTCTCGCCCGGCAACCTGCTGAAACTGATCGACCGCTATTGCGCCGCCGCCTGACCTGACACCAAAGCCCCTTCGCGCGCGTCTTTGCCGGTCAGGACGAGAAGGATGATTGCACTTGGACGATTTCCCCCAAACCGAGGCGCCTGCCCCACAGACCACCGACGCCGGCAATGACGCGCTGCCCCGTGTGATCGGCATCGCCGCCTCTGCGGGTGGCCTTGAGGCATTGTCGCTGCTGGCCCAGAACCTGCCGAAATTCGCCAATGCGATCTATGTGGTGGCCCAGCACATGTCCCCCACCCACAAAAGCGTGCTGTCGACCCTGATCGCGCGCGAAACCCAGTTGCAGGTGCGCGAGCTCGAGCCCGAAACGGTACCCGAGGTCGACACCATCTACATCACGCCGCCCAATACCGATGTGACCCTCGAAAACGGCCTGCTGCGCCTGCGCAACCCCGCCGGGCACGCCGCCTCGCCCAAGCCTTCGGCCGACCGCCTGTTCAAGAGCATCGCGGCCGAGTGCGGCGAGCGGAGCATGGGGATCGTGCTGTCGGGCACCGGATCGGACGGCAGCTATGGCATTCAGGCGATCCGCGAGGCCGGCGGCATCACCATCGCCCAGGACCCCACGACCGCAAAATATGACGGCATGCCGACCTCTGCCACGGAAACGGGCTGTGTGGATCTGACCATGTCGCCCGAGCAGATTGGCACCCATCTGGAAAAGATCCTCGCCCGGCCCCGCGACTTTGATGGTTTGCGCGCACTCGAGGACAAGGCAAATCCGCTCAGCGAGTTGTTCGGCATCCTGCTGGCCCGCACCCAGGTCGATTTCGCCGATTACAAGGAAAACACCGTCAACCGCCGGATTGCCCGGCGCATGACCGCGCTCGACATCGACGATTACGACGGATACGTCGACTACTGCCGCACCAATGTCAGCGAAGTGGATGCGCTGCACCGCTATCTGCTGATCTCGGTCACCCGGTTCTTTCGCGACCCAGACCAGTTCGAGTCGCTCGAATCCGAATTGCGCATCAGCCTTGAAAACCGTGGTGACGGGCCGATCCGGGTCTGGGTCGTGGGCTGTGCGACGGGCGAAGAGGCCTATTCCATCGCCATCACCCTGGCCGAAATCCTGGGCGGCATCCATGAGCTCGCCAAGCAGAACGTTCAGGTCTTTGCCACCGATATCGACCAGAATGCGGTCGAGATCGCGCGCCGCGGCGTCTACCCGATTGCCGCCGCGCAGGACATCCCGCCCGAACTGCTCGAAGGGTATTTCGTGGTTGGCGACACCGAACTGAAGGTCCGCCCCGAGTTGCGCAATGTCACGCTGTTTTCCCATCACAACGTGTTCCAGGACCCGCCCTTCATCAACGTGGACCTGGTCAGCATCCGCAACCTGCTGATCTATTTCAACCTGTCGCTGCAGGAACGGGTCCTCAGCCGCCTGCACTATGCCATGAGCAAGGGCGCGTTGCTGTTTCTGGGCACCTCCGAGACGGTGGGCGAAATGAGCGTGTTTTTCGAAAGCCGTCAGGGCGCGGACAAGGTGTTCGCCAAGCGGCGCGGCATGTCGGGCGAGTTGTCCATCGATCCCTCCAACCGCATCTACCAGCGCAAGATGCGTGGCGCGGACCGCACGAATTCCTCGACCAAGAGCGATGACATCACCCGGAAATCGGAAAAGTCGCTGGCCAGCGTGGTCGCTCCCAACGGCATGATCTGCACCCGCAATGGCAACATCATCGAGGTGCTGGGCGATCTCAGCCCGTTCATGGAAATCCGTGCCGGTGCGTCGACGGCGCTGAACCTCAAGATGCTGATCGAACCCTTGCGGGTCGAGGCGGGCAGCCTGATCGCCGTCGCCCTGCGCAGCGGCACGCGCCGTTCGGGGCGCTGGCATCACGTGTCCCTGCCCGTCGGCAACCGGGTGCAGATGCAGGTCTTTCCCTATTCCGGCCACACGGGCGGAGAGATGCAGTGCCTCGTCGCGATCGATGCCAAGTTCGAGGACGAAAGCACGGTGAGCGCCGCCGACATCACGGATGACGAGCACCGCGCCTATGTCACCCGGATGGAGCATGAGATCCGCGCCACCCAGGAGGCGCTTCAGCAGACCATCGAGGAGTTGCAGACCGCCAACGAGGAACTGCAATCGGCCAACGAGGAATTGCAATCCACCAACGAGGAATTCCAGGCCACCAACGAGGAACTGGAAACCTCGAACGAAGAGCTGCAATCCAGCAACGAAGAGCTGATGACCGTCAACGAAGAGCTGCAGATCAGTTCCGCCGAGCGTCAGGCACTTGCGTCCGAACTGGAGGCCACGATGACCTCGGCACCCTATGCCGTCGCCCTGGCGGATCAGGCGCTGATGGTGCGGCGCCTGTCGCGCGTTGCACTCGATCTGTTCGGTCTGTCCAGCCTTCCTCCGACGGGCATCCACCTCAGCCAGTGCAACCTGCCCGTGGGTTTCCCTGCCCTCGCGCCCATCGCCAACACGGTGCTACGCGTGCAGGAGGTCCGGCGCATGCCGATCCTGTCGCGCGGCGTCTATTTCGCGCTGGTGATGTCCCCGGTGCATGACCATCACAACAAGCTGATCGGCCTGTCGATCACCGTCACCCAGCATGACAGCGAACCGCTGTCGCGCGTCGTGCAGATGATGAGCGATATCAGCCATGTCGCGCACTGGTCCTACAATCTCGACACCAGGGAACTGTTCTGGTCGCCCGAGATGTTCGCGATCTATGGCCGCCCCACCTCCGGCGCCGCCCCGACCTGGGAAGACACGATCGACATGATCCACCCCGAAGACCGCGCGCGCGTGATCAAGGCGACCGATACGCTGATCGAGGACGGCGGCAGCATCCAGATCGAACAGCGCATCTTTGATTCACTGGGCCATATCGTTTCGGTCAGCGGCAAGACCACCCTGATCCGCAATTCCGATGGCACCGCGATCCAGCTGATCGGGGTCATCTGGGACACCGCCAACGAGAATGAACGCAACGTGCATCTGGCCAGCCTGCAAGCGGTGCAGGACGATCTGGGTATCGGCTTTTTCTCCTTTGACGTCGAAAACAATGCGCCGCGCTGGAACACGTCGATGTACGCCCTTCTCGACTATGATCCTGAAATCCTCGTACCATCGGTGGAAAGCCTTTTGCAAAAGGTCCACGCAGAAATGCGCGAGCACGTCAGTGCCCGCTTCCGCGACGCGCTGGAACACGGCGCGCCGTTCGACATGACCTTTGCCGTGCTCGGCGCGGATGGCAAAGCCATCGAATGTGAGTGCAAGGCCCACGTCCGCCGCAGATCGGATCGCAGAATTTCCCATATCTACGGCAGTTTGCGGCAGGTCAGCCCCCATCAAAGCGCGATGTCTGTCGCCTGACCTGCTGGCATTAAGGGGCGGTTTACCTTCTGCCGGCAATAATCCCCCGCGGCGCAGCGGTGCCCGCCGATCTGTCAAGGAGGCGGCATGACAAGACCCGAACAGGCCCGGACATGCGATGGCGGACTCGTGCGTGCGGTATCCGCCGACGCATCCCGCGACGGGATCGGGTTGGCATATGAGGCGACGCCGACTGCGGACGATGACCCTGGGCGTGATGCGCGAATTGCCGTTCGTGAGGCGCTGCTTGGCCAAAGCGCCATTGCCCATGTCACCGCCCATGACCTGCGCACGCCGCTCAATACGATGTCGGGCCTTGTGCATCTGCTACAGTCACGTTTTTCCGCTGAATTTCCTGACAAAGCACTGGAATACATAGATTATATGGCTCGCGCCGTCGGTCAGATGGACGCCATCACAGCCGATTTCCTGACGCAGATGCGTGCGGGATCGGCCGCGGCGGCCGTCCGGCCCGTCGATCTGCGCCGCTGCCTTGATGCGGTCCTTGCCTCGCAGGTCAGCCCCGCCATTGACGGGCGCATCAATATCTCGGGAACCGGGGGGGCGGTGCTGGCCGACCCTGATCTGCTGCATCTGCTGCTGTCCCATCTGATCCGAAATGCCTGTCAGCATCCCCACTCCGACCGGCCTTTGAGCGTGTCGATCCTGCTGTCTCAAAGCGGGGGCGATGGCCATTCCATTCGCATCAGCGACACCGGTACCGGGTTTGATCCCGGCTTGCGTCACGCGATTTTCCTGCCGGGACCGACCGGCGGCGGCCCCGACAGGCCCAGGCGCATGGGTCTGGCCATCTGCAAGGAAGTGTGTCGCAGTCACGGCTGGCAGATCAGCGCACAGTCGGACGGGCAAAGCGGTGCACGGTTCGATATCGATCTTTCCGGGTCGGTGTGACGCGCTTGTTTCGCATTTGAATGGCAAAGCCCTTGGCGTGCGCCGGTTTTAAGGGCTTCTTCAGTGTCGGCTGCTAATGAGACGGGGAACGATGCGACGGAGTGGGCGATGGCGACAATTTTATTGCTTGAAGACGACTCCTCCCTGCAATTCGTGATGCGCGAGGCGCTGAGCGGAGAGGGTCACGTCGTCCACGTCGCCTCCGACAACGACTCGGCCATGAAAGTGCTGCGTCGCACAACGCCTGATGTACTGTTGCTGGATCTGATGATCGGCGGCGGATTGTCGACGGATGTCGCCAATTATGCCGTCTATTCCGCCCCGCATTCGGCGGTTATTTTCATGACCGGCAGCGGTCTTTTCCCCAATGGTGAATTGTTCCGGATGACTCGCAATGCCCGCTGGGTGCTGCGCAAACCGGTCGATATCGACGAACTGAATACCATGATTTCTCACGTCACGAGCAAGGAAGTGGTTGAGTCGCTGACCGGCTAGGCCGATGCAAGGCTGATACGTGTCACCGGGGCGCTGGGCGACACCACGCCCGTCGCAAGCGCCGGACCGTGAACCCGGCAGCGGCTGCAAGAAATATCACCGGCTCCGTTTTTGTCCGTCCGGGTCGTCGACCGGCGCACCCGTTCATTATCACCCGGGCCGTTGAGCGGGCGCGTCAGACCATCTGCAAACAAACACTTTTTCAGCAGCGCTCAATGCCGATGTTCCCATATCCCCAGGCTCCGATTCTGCCCGCAGCTTCGGCACGTTGGCTATGAAACCCCAACCGAAGATACAGCGGTCTGCGGGACCATGACGGTCAAGGGATCTGACCCAGCCCCTTGATCCGGGCCGTTCAGGTGTAGAATCCGTTCCTGTTTCTTTCTGTTGATTGGGTTGCGGTCAAGGCCTGCTGAGCGGAGCCTTTGCGGAGCTCAAGCGAAGTAGGCCGGGTGGCACGGTTGAGATTGGCGAAGACAGCCGGTGACAGTCCGCCAAGCGATGTGTGTGGTCTTTGCGTGTTGTAATCGATCCTCCAGTTTTCGATGATCTTCCGGGCTTCGGCGAGGTTGCCGATGATGTGTTCGTTCAAGCATTCGTCCCGCAGTCGGCCATTGAAGCTTTCCACGAACGCGTTCTGCATCGGTTTGCCGGGAGCGATGTAGTGCCAGCCGACACCACTGTCCTGGCACCATCTGAGGACAGCATGCGATGTCATTTCCGTTCCGTTGTCACTGACAATCATGTCGGGTTGGCCGCGCCGTCGGATCAAACCATCCAACTCGCGGGTCATCCGCGCACCGGATAATGAGCGATCCACGACAGTTGCCAAGGCTTCGCGGGTGCAATCATCTACGATGCAGAGCACGCGGAACCTCTGCCCGTCTGCGAAGGCGTCA
>CAZITF010000117.1:0-8034 GCA_964542095.1 uncultured Rhodobacterales bacterium | reverse complement strand
GCCGAGGATTGCGCGGAAACCTACCAGTTCACCCGCGACGTCCAGGACGAATACGCGCTGGCCTCCCTGTCCCGCGCGCAAGCCGCGATTGCGGACGGGGCATTCGCCGACGAGGTCACCCCGGTCGAGGTCACTTCGCGCAAAGGCACGACAACCGTCGCGACGGACGAACAACCCGGCACTGCCCGCCCCGACAAGATCCCCCACCTCAAACCCGCCTTCCGCGACGGCGGGACGGTCACGGCGGCCAATTCCTCGTCGATTTCCGATGGGGCCGCGGCCTTGGTTCTGGCCTCGGAACAGGCGGCCGAGGCGCAGGGCCTGACCATCCGTGCGCGCATCCTTGGCCATGCCAGCCACGCCCAGGCGCCGGGTCTTTTCACCACTGCGCCGGTGCCTGCCGCGCAAAAGCTGCTGGCACGCATCGGCTGGGCCAGGGACGACGTCGATCTGTGGGAGGTGAACGAGGCATTTGCCGTCGTCCCTCTGGCTTTCATGCGCGAAATGGGCCTGGATCACGACGTGGTCAACGTCAATGGCGGGGCCTGCGCGCTGGGTCATCCCATCGGGGCCTCGGGCGCGCGGATCATGGTGACGCTGCTGAATGCACTGGAAAAACGCGGCCTCAAACGCGGCGTCGCCGCAATCTGCATCGGCGGAGGTGAAGGGACTGCCATCGCCATCGAGGTGGTCTGACCCTTCTCTGTTTTGAAAAAATCCTCGGGGGAGTCGCGCCAGCGACGGGGGCAGACAGCCCCCTGCACCGCCGACCAGAAAGACCGCACATATGCCAGACTATGACACGCTCGCCAAAACCATCGCTTCCCTCACCGCAGAAGAGGATGATGCCATCGCGCTCATGGCCACCATTGCCTGCGAAGTCCATCACAGCGATGACCGCTTTGACTGGACCGGGTTCTATCGGGTGACTGGCCCTGAAATGCTCAAGATCGGACCCTATCAGGGCGGACACGGCTGCCTGAATATTCCGTTTTCACGCGGGGTCTGCGGGGCGGCGGCGCGGACGGGGCAGGTGCAGCTTGTGGCGGATGTCGACGCGTTCGAGGGCCACATCGCCTGCGCCTCCTCCACGCGGTCCGAGCTTGTCCTGCCGGTTCACAACAGGGCGGGCGATCTGATCGCGGTGTTCGACATCGACAGCGATCAGCCCGACGCCTTCACCCAGGAAGACGCGGCGCGCATTGCTGCCATTCTGGCGGAGGCGTTCAAATCCGCGTGAAAAAATGGTTTGATTTTTCACCGGTTCTGCCTTTAGCTGAAAATCAGCCAAGGATTTTCACGGACCATGCTGCAATCCAATCCGTCCACACCCCCCAGCCTCGGGGCTGACCTGCGCGCCTTGCGCAAGGCGCGGGGGATGACTCTGCAGGATATGGCGGATGCGCTGGGGCGCTCGGTGGGCTGGCTCAGCCAGGTGGAACGGGACCTCTCGGAACCTTCGATCACCGATCTGCGCCAGATCGCGGCCCGGCTCGACATCGCCGTTTCGACCCTGTTCCGGCGCGGGGCCGCCCCGGCGGAAGAGGAAGGATACGTGGTGCGCGGAGCCGCCCGCCGCCCCATCGGATCGCGCACCGCCGGGCTGGTCGAAGAACTGCTTTCCCCCGACCTCACAGACGATTTCGAAATGGTCCACTCGACCTTCCAGGCCCACAGCGAGATCGCGGACCCGGTCACGCGGCCCACGCAAGAGGTCGGCTATCTGATCTCCGGGCGGCTCGATCTCGAAATCGGGGGGCGCGTGTTCAGTCTCGCCCCCGGTGACAGCTTTCGGGTGCGCGGAGAGCCGTTTCGCTGGATGAATCCCTATGACGCCCCCGCCGTGGCGATCTGGGTGATCGCGCCACCGGTCTACTGATGTCGCTGGAGGGGTGGATCATATTCGTGCTGTTCTGGGTGGTGTTCGTGACCACACCGGGGCCCAACGCGGTGAACTGCATCACCAATGGCATGACCCTCGGGTTTCGCCGCGCCATGATCGGGGTTCTGGCCATCCTCACGCAGGCCACGCTGTTCCTGATCATGTCGGCGCTGGGGATCACGGCACTGATCGCCGCCTCTCCGACAGCGTTCTGGGTGGCCAAGCTGATCGGGGCGGCCTTCCTCGTCTATCTCGGGATACGGGGGTGGATGAACGCAACCAAAGCGCCGAAAGTCGCACCGGTTTCCGGCAAATCGGTCTACCTGCGTGCGCTGGCCATCGCCACGATCAACCCCAAGAGCGTGGCTGGCTACCTCGCCGCCTTTTCGCAATTCGTCCAGCCCGACGTGCCTGTCTGGGACCAGATGTGGCTGATCGTGCCAACCGCACTCACCATCACCGCGCTCAGCTATACCGGGTTCACGGCCCTCGGTGCCGGGATCGGCAAGGCGGCCCTCGGCGCGGTCTTCAACATCTGGGTGCGGCGGGTCATGGCGGTCTGTTTCATCATCTACGGCGTCTTGCTGGGCGCAGCCGCGACACCGGGGAGGGCATGAGATGATCTCGGGCAGTTGCCTCTGCGGTGCAGTCACATATCGGGCAAAGGGCACACCGGGCGCGCCCGCGGCCTGCCATTGCACGCAATGCCGCAAACAGTCGGGCCATGTCTGGGCGTCATCCTACGTTAAAGACGATGCGCTGGAGATCACCGGCCCGGTGCGCTGGTTCCGGTCTTCCGACAAGGCCCGGCGCGGGTTTTGCCCGGACTGCGGCTCGGCGCTGTTCTGGAAGCACGAGGACGAGTCGTTCACCTGCTTTTCCACCGGCTCGATCGACGGGCCGACGGGGCTGCGCCTGCGCGGCCACATCCATACCGCCACCAAGGGCGACTACTACACAATTTCGGCTGACGAGCCGCAAAGGGAGACTTGAACCATGGCAGACTTTCCAACAACGGCCCGCGTGGTCATCATCGGGGGGGGCGCGGTCGGCACCTCGACTCTGTACCACCTGGCCAAGGCGGGCTGGAAAGACTGCGTCTTGCTGGAAAAGAACGAACTGACAGCGGGCAGCACATGGCACGCGGCGGGCAACTGCCCGAACTTCTCGGGGTCCTGGGCGATCCTGAACATGCAGCGTTACGGGCTGGAAATGTACCGGACGCTGGCGACGGACGTGGATTATCCGATGAACTATCACGTCACCGGATCGCTGCGGCTGGCACACAGCAAGGAACGAATGCAGGAATTCGAGCGGGTCTCGGGCATGGGCCGTTATCAGGGGCTGGAAATGCCGATCCTGACGCCGAACGAGATGCAGGAACACCACCCGTTCATGGAAACCCACGACCTCGCGGGGGGCATGTGGGATCCGCTGGACGGCGACATCGACCCGGCGCAACTGACCCAGGCCATGGCCAAGGGGGCGCGGGACGCGGGCGCGCGGATCGAACGGTTCTGCCCGGCAACGGGCATCGACCGGGACGGGGACGAATGGATTGTCAAGACGGACAAGGGCGACATCCGCTGCGAATTCGTGGTGAACTGCGCAGGCTATTACGCGCAGCGCGTGGGCGAGATGTTCAAACCCTTTGGCGGGCGCACGGTGCCCATGGTGGTCATGTCCCACCAGTATTTCCTGACCGACGAAATTCCCGAAATCGCCGCATGGACCAGGGAAAAGGGTCACAAGCTGCCCATCGTGCGCGATGTCGACATCAGCTATTACCTGCGCCAGGACAAGAACGGCCTGAACCTCGGCCCGTATGAACGCAACTGCAAGGCGCATTGGGTCACACCCGACGATCCGATGCCCGAGGACTTTTCCTTCCAGCTTTATCCCGACGATCTGGAACGGCTGGAATTCTATATCGAGGATGCGATGGCCCGCGTGCCGGCCCTTGGCACGGCAGGGGTGGGGCGCAACATCAACGGCCCGATCCCTTACGCCCCCGACGGGCTGCCGATGATCGGCCCCATGCCAGGGGTAAGGAATGCGTTCGAGGGGCATTCGTTCACCTTCGGCATCGCGCAGGGGGGCGGCGCGGGCAAGGTCCTGTCGGAATGGATCATGCACGGGCAGACCGAGTGGGACATGTGGGCGGTCGATCCGCGCCGTTACACCGACTATGCTGATCACGACTATTGCCTTGCCAAGGCGCTGGAAACCTACGGGCACGAATACGCGATGCACTTCCCGCATCACGAATGGCCGGCGGGACGGAACAAGAAACTCTCGCCGGTCCACGACAAGGTGCTCGAACTGGGCGGCGTCATGGGGGCCTATAACGGCTGGGAACGGGCCAACTGGTTCGCCAAACCCGGTGACGACACATCCGAGGAAGCGACCCATACCTGGGATCGGCAAGGGCCATGGACCCAAAGGGTCAGGGAGGAATGCGAAGCGGTGCGCGATGGCGTCGGCGTGCTGGACCTGCCTGGATTTTCGCGGTTCAAGATACAGGGGCCGGGCGCGGATGACTGGATACGCGGACAGGTCACGGGCGCGCTGCCCAAGATCGGGCGCGTCGGGTTGGTCTATTTCGCTGACGACCGGGGCCGCATCCTGACCGAAATGTCGATCACCCGCGAGGCCGAAGACAAGTTTGTTCTGGTCACGGCGGCCTCGGCGCAATGGCACGACCGCGAAGTGCTGCAAAACCGGATGCCCGAAGGGTGCGCGTTTACCCTTGAGGACTGGACCGACCGGATGTCGACCCTGATTGTGACGGGGCCACAATCGCGCGACCTGCTGGGCAAGCTGTGCGATGCCGATCTGTCGCTGCCTTGGCTCAGCGCGCAGGAACGCGAGATCGACGGGCGCTGGGTCGCCTTGTTGCGGGTGTCCTTTGCAGGCGAGTTGGGCTGGGAAGTGCATGCAGAAAACGCAGATGTTCCGGCGATCTATGACGCGATCATGGCAGCGGGGGCCACACCCTTTGGCATGTATGCCCTGAACGCGCTACGGATCGAAAAAGGTTATCGCGCCTGGAAGGGGGACCTTTCGACCGACTACACCCTGTTCGAAGGCGGGCTTGACCGGTTCGTGAAACTCGACAAGCCGCAGGATTTCCCGGGCAAGGCCGCCCTGCAAGGCGAAAAGCAGCAAGGCTCGAAAAAACGGTTCGTCACCCTGCTGGTGGATGCGGGCGATCAGGATGCGCCCTACATGTCCACGATCTGGAGCGGGGACACGGTGGTTGGCGAGACGACCTCGGGGGCCTGGGGGTATCGGATCGGGGCGTCGGTGGCGCTGGGGGTGGTGCGCACTGACCTCGCCGTGCCGGGCCAGAAGCTGGAGGTGGAGATTTACGGCGCGCGGCACTCTGCGACGGTGCAGCCCGACCAACCGCTCTGGGATCCCGAAAATGCACGCTTGCGGGCGTGACCGATTTCCGACACGGAAATCGGACCGGACACCGTGTCGGTGTCCGGCGTCGCAAGGATTGAGAACATGGCACAGATAACCCTTCTGGACGGCGGCATGGGGCAGGAACTGGTCCACCGCTCGGGCGATGCGCCCACACCCCTGTGGTCGACGCGGGTGATGCAGGACCACCCCGGTCTGGTGCAGGCCATCCATGCCGATTTCTTTGCCGCCGGGGCCACGGTCGCGACCACCAACACTTACGCGTTGCACCACGACCGGCTTGTCGGGACCAACCTCGAGGGGCAGTTGACCGACCTCTACGCCCGCGCACTGGCCGAAGCGGCGGGCGCACAGCGGGCCCACGGTTCGGGCCGGATCGCCGGGTCCATCGGCCCCTTGCGCGCCAGCTACCGGCCCGACCTGCATCCGGACCCGGAGACCGCCATCGCGCTCTTTAAGGAAGTCACCGCCCTCATGGCCCACGACTGCGACCTCATCCTCTGCGAAACCGTCGCCTCGCTGGCCCATGCGCGCGACGTGCTGACTGCCGCGCGAACGGCGCAAAAACCCGTCTGGCTGGCCGTGACGGTGATGGACACCGACGGCACCCGCCTGCGCTCGGGCGAGGCGGTTGCCGACGTCCTTCCTATCGCAGAGGCGCAGGCCGACGCCCTGCTGATCAACTGCGCCGCCCCCGAAGCGATCACAACCGCGCTGCACCTGATCAGGGGTACGAAACTGCCCTTTGGCGCCTATGCCAACGGGTTCGAACAGATCACCCAAGGGTTTCTCGAGGACAAGCCGACCGTTGATGCGCTGCGGATACGGCGCGACTTTACCCCGGTGGCCTATGCCGATCACGTGATGGGCTGGGTCGAGGCGGGGGCCACCATCGTCGGGGGCTGCTGCGAGGTCGGTCCCGCCCATATCGCCGAAATCGCCCACCGCCTGCGCGCCGCGGGCCACACCATCGTCTGAGGTTTTTCACCATGCCCGACCTTCCTTCCCAGGCCCGCGTTGTCATCATCGGTGGCGGCGTCATCGGCTGTTCCGTCGCCTATCACCTGACCAAACTGGGGTGGACAGACGTCGTGCTGCTGGAACGCAAGCAGCTGACTTCGGGCACCACGTGGCATGCCGCTGGCCTCATCGCGCAGCTGCGCGCGACGGCGAACATGACCAGGCTCGCCAGGTACAGCCAGGAACTCTATGGCAAGCTCGAAGCCGAAACCGGTGTGGCGACGGGGTTCAAGCGCGTAGGGTCGATCACTGCCGCCCTCACCAGTGAACGGCTGGAAGAGTTGCACAGGCAGGCGGCGATGGCCCGTGCCTTCGGGGTCGAGGTGGAGGAAGCCTCGGCGGCGGATATCAAGGCACGCTACGAACACCTCAACATCGAAGACGTGACCGGCGGCGTCTATCTGCCGCTCGACGGCCAGGGCGACCCGGCCAACATCGCGCTGGCACTGGCCAAGGGCGCGCGGCAACGCGGCGCAAAGGTGCAGGAACGGGTGGCGGTCACCCACATCGCGCGACAAGGGCGCCGGGTCACCGGTGTCGACTGGCAGGGCGAGGATGGCACAAACGGCCATATCGCCTGCGACCACGTGGTCAACTGCGCGGGCATGTGGGGCCACGAGGTCGGGCGCATGGCCGGCGTGAACGTGCCGCTACAGGCCTGCGAACATTTCTACATCGTGACCGAGGCCATTCCCGGCCTGCAACAGCTGCCCGTGCTGCGGGTGCCGGACGAATGCGCCTACTACAAGGAAGACGCAGGCAAAATGCTGCTGGGCGCGTTCGAACCCAACGCCAAACCCTGGGCCGTGGATGGCATCCCCAAGGACTTCGAATTCGACCAGCTGCCCGAGGACTTCGACCATTTCGAACCCATCCTCGAAGCGGCCGTGAACCGCATGCCGATGCTGGCCGAAGCGGGCGTTCACACTTTCTTCAACGGCCCCGAAAGCTTTACGCCCGACGACGCCTACCACCTTGGCCTCGCGCCCGAGACGGACAATGTCTGGGTCGCCTGCGGCTTCAACTCCATCGGCATCCAGTCGGCGGGGGGCGCGGGCATGGCGCTGGCGCAGTGGATGGAAGACGGCGCCAAACCCTTTGACCTGGGGGATGTGGACATCGCGCGCATGCAGCCCTTTCAGGGCAACAAGACCTACCTCGCGCGCCGCTCGACCGAAACGCTGGGCCTGCTTTACGCAGACCACTTCCCCTACCGGCAAAAGGCCACCGCGCGCGGCGTGCGGCGCACACCGTTTCATCAGCACTTGCTGCAACAGGGTGCCGTCATGGGCGAATTGTCAGGGTGGGAACGGGCGAACTGGTTCGCGCGCGACGGCCAGACAGCAGCCTATGAGTATTCGTGGAAGCGGCAGAACTTCTTTGACAACGTGGCCGAAGAACACCGCGCCATCCGCGAGAACGTGGGCATGTACGACATGTCCTCCTTTGGCAAGATCCGGGTCGAGGGGCCGGACGCCTGTGCCTTCATGAACCACGTGGGCGGTGGGCAATACGATGTGCCCGTGGGCAAGATCGTCTATACCCAGTTCCTCAACATGCGCGGCGGGATCGAGGCGGACGTGACCGTCACGCGCCTGTCCGAAACCGCGTATCTTGTGGTGACCCCCGCCGCGACGCGGTTGGCCGATCAGACGTGGATGGAACGGCATGTGGGCGAGCGGCGCGTGGTGATCACCGATGTG
>CAZITF010000116.1:0-8043 GCA_964542095.1 uncultured Rhodobacterales bacterium | reverse complement strand
GGGTCAGGGACCGGCTTTCGATATTGGTCGAAAACTGTCGTGCGAGGGTCTGAAAGTAACTCTCGTCCGGGATCCAGACATGGCGGAAATAGGCGTCATATTCGCGCCGGTCCGGTCCTTGCAATATCGCTGAAAGGGTCTGTCGGGTCAGGCACCACCACTGGCTGCCCATATGCGGAACAAGACCCTTTGGCACCTTCCGCTTCAGCTTGAGGCGGCGCTGCAATTCGACATATTTGTCGAACAGCACACGCTGGCGCTTCCACGAAAACGGAAAGCGCAGGGTAAACCGCTCCTGATCAAGGCCACCCACAGTCCAAGGCACGTCCGCGGTGGTCGCGCTTTCGATGAAATCGGTGCGCGGACGGTCCGCCAGATACTCGCTCAACTCTTCAACCGGGCGCAACGGCAGGCAGGAACCGGAGGCGAGATAGACATGCCGCACGTCGTCGAATTCGGTCAGCATCATCTCGGACGCGGCCTGACTGGCGGCAACGATGCCCCAACTGCCCCATTCGCATCGAAAGCGTTTGGAAAACCGGACCGAGGGCACATCCGACAAGGCGTTCACGAAGGCGGAGTAGGTTTGACGGGGCACAAAGGCGTCCACGTGGATCACCACCGGACAGCCACCCATCGCCCAGTGACGCGCCGCCTGTTCGGCCCGGTCGAGCGCGGTGTGAACCAGCATGACGATCCCGACGCTCATGCCCAGTTGCCTTTCGACATGAGGCCCAGAATCTCAAGCTGCCGCCAGTTGATATATTTTTCGGACCACTTGCACCAGAGGTCCGGGTTTTCATCCATCGTATTGGCATAGGCCTTGTATTCCACGGATGCGGAATAGTGTTGCTTGCGATCCAGCTCTTCACTTGCCTTGGCGTTGAACGTGTCGAGGAATTTCGCATGCAGCAGCACGCCGGACGCCTTTTCGCCGCCCCATTCGTCATAGACCTGATTGAGCCCGCGCGGCAAAAGCATGTGGGTCGAGCTGACATAGGCATAGCGGCGGTCCCATTTGACCAGCGGCACCTTGTTGAGCGCGGGCGCCTTGGCGGGACGATCCGGAAAAAAGGCCCGCGCGCGTGGTCCGCCCTGAATCCAGAGGTTGCCGAACTTCCTGTTGCGCGAAATCGTGTAATTGCCGCTGTCGAACCAGCTTGCGATCTCTATCGGGTTCTGGCCGGGCGCATAGGGTTGTTCGTCCAGCCGCCCCTTGGGGTACATATCCAGCAGCATCGCGGAAAAGGATTTGATCGACGAGGCATCCAGCCAGTCCGTCAGTGCGCGCAACGGCCGTGTGTCACAAAACGGATAGACCAGGAATTCGTCCGGATCGACGACAAGGTTCCAGTGGCCATGCCCGTATTTTGTCTGCAACCAGTTCAGCCAGTCGACACCGTACCGGGCCCGCTTGTAACTGGCATTGGTCGACCAGACCGACACATCCGGTTGCGAAGCCAGATAATCCAGCGACCCGTCCGTACTGCCATTGTCCACGATCAGGAATTGATTGATCCCCATCTCGCGGTAGTATTCCAGGAAAAACGGTAGGCGCACCGCCTCGTTGCGCAAGGTCGAAAAGGCCAGCAAATCGTCGGGTCTGATCTGATCCGTATGGTCGACGACGCGTTTCAGTTCCCGTCGCTTGCGGAACGCACGAATGCGCCACCGCTTGCGCTGAAGCCTCAGCCGATATGACTGCCAAGCGCCCAATCAGAACCGTCCTCTACCCGCCGCCTTTTGCGACCCTGACGCACCTATCAGGTCAACCTTAACACAGTCTTGAAATGTGCATCCCAGCTTGTCGGGATAAATGGCTGCTTCTTCTGCGCGTCTGGCCCTAACCTGGCCAACTCTCTTATTTTGTTGATCCATAGATAACGATCTGAAACGCTTGCGTAAATGGGAATATCACCCAGTATTTCCCGCATAACTGGAAGATCGTTGACAATGACCGGCACTCCGCGCGCGACCGCCTCGGCCGCGGGCAGTCCGAACCCTTCGGCACGGGTTGCAAACACCACGCCCGCACACCGATCGACAAGGGCCGCCAGCGCGCCATCGCTCAGCCCCGCGACCTCTCGCACAGGGCCGTCCGGCGGCAACACGTCAAGCCGTGCGAACACCGCATCGTTGTTCCATCCGCGCCCTCCGGCGATGATCAAACCGGGCGCATCGGCGCCCATCTCGTCCCAGAGATCGAGCAGAAAAGCATGGTTCTTGCGCGGCTCGATGGTGCCGACACAAACGAAAAACGGTCCCTTTATGGGCAGTCCCGGCGGCACCTCTTCGGGCGCGGGCACCATTACTTCTGTTCCCAAATGCGAAACAATCGACGCGGGCGGATCGGTGAAATGCGCCTCGGCCCTTTGCCGCGTGTGTTCTGAATTGTAGATCACGAGGTCGGCAAACGCCCCCACCCGTTCGATCATCTGCGCAAAGGGCTGCACCGTGCCCGCACGCTGGAACGCCGGAAAATCCAGCGGGATCACATCGTGGATCATCACCGCAATCCGGGCATCAAGGCGGCGCAGCGCACTCAGAACGCGATGGGTCAGGTTCGAGTGGCCGACATTCAGATAAGCGAGGCCAGCGGGCAACCCGCGGCGCAGCATCGCCGCCAACAGAACCGGCGGCACCCGCGCTATGGCCAAACGGCGGGCATGACGCCATGTTTCCCGCTGCGCGTCCTCGGCTGGCATGCCAACCACAGGACCACTCAGAAACGGCGACAATTCCGCAAGCCCCGGCTGATCCAACAGAATATAACCCAGACGCGACCGGATCAGCCCGAATACGGGCCGCTCATCGGCCAACAAGGCGCGCAGATAGGCCAGTTCGACCCGGTCCACGCCGGTCAGCACCCGACCGGCACGACGCATCAGGCGCGTGACGTCCAACAAACGGGCGGCGGGCGAATTATGCGGTGAGGTGTTCAGTTCGATGCCTTTTCGCTGCGCGCGCGATCATCACACAGGGCGGCAGGTGGCAGCAACAGGGCTGTCGGCTCAGCCATCGGCAAGGCACGCTTGCCGATGCCAACGCCCGAAACGCGGTTACTCCGCGGCTTGGTCCATCCGCACGACATCGCGGATATAATCCAGCAGGTCATGGCGCAGTTCCTCGCGCGCCAACCCAAAGGACACGGTTGCCTGTAAAAACCCGCTCTTTGATCCGCAGTCGAACCGTTGCCCGCGAAAGCGATAACCGAACACGCCCTCTTTTCCGCCGATGCCTTGGGCGATGGCGTCCGTCAGCTGGATTTCACCGCCTGCCCCTGTCTTCATCTTGTTGAGCGATTTCAGCACCTCCGGCGACAGGATATAGCGCCCGATCACCGCCAGGTTCGACGGCGCCTCGCCAACGGGGGGTTTTTCGACCATGCCCTTGACCTCGACGATCTGACCGTTGTCGGACTGCACATCCAGCACACCATAGGACGACGCCTGTTCCGGCGGCACTTCCATGGCGGCAACCATGTTGCCCCCGGTTTCGGCATAGGCCTCCACCATCTGTTGCAGACAGGGCTTTTCGGCCGCGATCACGTCATCGGGCAGGATCACCGCAAAGGGTTCGTTGCCGATCAGGCGGCGCGCGCACCACACCGCGTGGCCAAGGCCCAGCGCCTTGTGCTGGCGGATATATGCGATCGCGCCGCTGTCCATATTGGTGTCCTTGAGAATCTCAAGAAGCTGATGCTTGCCCTTCTTGCGCAACTCCTGCTCGAGCGTGGGTGCGTGATCGAAATAGTCCTCAAGCGCGCCCTTGCCGCGCGAGGTCACAAAAATGAACTCCTTGATCCCGGCCGCCCGCGCCTCGTCAATTGCGTATTGGATCAACGGGCGATCCACCAAAGTCATGATTTCCTTGGGCACTGATTTCGTCGCGGGAAGAAACCGCGTGCCGAGCCCGGCGACAGGAAAAATCGCCTTTGTTACCTTCTTACGCATACGTACCTCAAATCAAAAAACTGCCCGCGTCTGGACTTTATTTACTCATAGATTACGAAAGGAAAATGTCCAATTCCTGAATTTCACCGACACGGGGGGAATTATCGCGCAGGTGTGCCATTTTCAGCCGCTTTCACAGCGTCGCCCGGCGATCCGCCGCCGTTCGTGCGCGATACGGCGCGAAAAGCGCCAGGGCGTGAACAGCGGGTCATCGCGGTCTGATCGGCCGAACAGACCACCGCGATGTTCCCAAAAACCGTCTCTGTCAAAGCGGATGCGATGATAAAATGCCGTGGGCGACAGCAGGAACAGGGTCACGATCTCACCCTCGGTCACACGCAGGGCGGCCTCCTTTCGCAGACGTTTGCCCTGCCAGATGCGACCGGCCAGCATCGTGTTTTTGCGGGGCTGGCCAAAGCCCGCCCTGAACGGTGTCGCGGGGCTGCGCGACAGTTGCGCACCCCCACGTTGCCGCTCCAGCCCCTCCGCGTACCCGTCCCTCAGACGCTGCAACAACCGCGTCACCTCGCCCGGAACCAGACGTCCGGCGACCATGTGCACAAGGCACCGTTTGCGCTGGGCCGCAACGATGTCGCGCCAATGTCCTGCACGGTCCGCCTCGGGCAGGTATTTGCGCTGAAACACCGCCCAGCTGGCCCCTATATCGAACAGATCGCGCGGCACCCGATCCGCGCGACGGCGCGGACTGGCGGCAAAGCCGTGATGTACCTCTGCCATCGGCACAATCGCCGTGGCATGACCGGCGCGGGCCAGACGCAGGTTCAGGTCCGTCTCGTCCAGATAAAAGGCAAAACCGGGATCGAACCCTTCGAGGGCCACCAGAACATCGCGCCGCACGGCCATGTTGGTGCCTTCGGTCTTGACCGCGCGAGACCCCTTGGGTTTCAGCACGGTGGCACGCTCCGGATCGACATCCAGCGGCTGCGGCGCTCCGGTCTCATCGATGCTGCGCGCGGTCCACTGAAAGGAGATCCCGTTGCGCCCCCGCACAAACCCGCCGCTGGCCGCCACATCAGCGCGCGCAAACGGAGCGATCAGGTGCGTCAACCAGCGCGGCTCCGGCACGGCGTCATCGTCGATGAACGCAATGATGTCGCCCGCCGCATGGCTGATCCCCAGATTGCGCGCCTCGGAAATGTTGGGCGCCTCAAAGGGCACGACCTTCAAATCGTCAACGAACGGCAATTCGGCAACCGCATCCCGCCCCGGCGCGTCCGCCACCACGACAATCTCGAACGGCGCGAACTGCACCTGCGCAAGGCCCGTCAGACAGCGCATCAGCGCATCCGGCCGGTCGCGGCTCACCACCACAACGCTGACCGGAGGCGCGGTCATTCCAGACCCATCTGCGCCATCATCGCCTCGATCCGCGGCACATCGGCGGGGTTGTTCAGCTCCCAGAACTGGCGTCCGCGCGCCGCGACCTCGACGCACAGCACCTGCCGCCCGTTCTCGAGAAAGCGCAACTGCTCAAGCCCTTCAAGCTGCTCAAGCGGACCGACGGGCCAGCCCGGATAGGCCGCCAGCGCATCGGGGCGATAGGCATAAACGCCCACATGATGAAACACCGGCGTATCGGCGTCGGCCGCATATGTCTTGTTGGTGTAAGGAATGACCTCTTTCGAGAAATACAGCGCCTGGTTCTGCGCCCCGAACACCGCCGTCGTCCCGCCGACACGGCCGGCCTTGCGGTCCTCGATGAAGCCGGTCAGCGTCGCCCCGTCACAGCGCAGCACGGGAGTGGCAATCCCGGCCTCGGGCGCGGCGCGCAAACCTTCGACCAGCCCTTCGATGAACCACGCAGGGGTCAGCGGCGCATCGCCCTGAAGGTTGACCACGATGTCATATCCCCCGCCCAGCGCCGCATGGGCCTCCGCACAGCGCTCGGTGCCGTTGCCGCACAATTCCGAGGTCATGACAACTTCGGCACCGAACGCCTCCGAGGCGTCCCTGATGCGCCCGTCATCGGTCGCGACCACCACGCGGTCGATACCGGACACCGCAAGGGCCGCGCGCCAACTGCGCTCGATCAGGCTCTGTGCAAGGCCATTTGCCCCTTTCAGCGGCACCAATGGCTTGCCCGGATAACGGGTCGAGGCATAGCGGGCCGGAATCACAAGCAGAACCGACATCAGGCGGGCTTCAATTCAACGGCCGGGGCATGGGCGATAAAGAACGGGTTGGCATAGCCCTTCTTGCCATAAAGCAGGGGCGCGTGATCATCGAAACGAACGACATGGCCGCCCGCGCCCGACAGGACCGCATGACCGGCGGCGGTGTCCCATTCCATAGTGCGGCCGACGCGGGGGTACAAATCCGCCTCGCCGGTGGCAACCAGACAGAATTTCAGCGACGACCCGGCGCTTTTCATGTCCTTCACATTGTACTTGTTTATGTATTCATCCGTCGCCTGATCCCGGTGCGATTTCGAGGCAACGACAAGCAGGGCGGCATTGTCGCTGTCCGCCACGCGCATCGGCGTCAGATCGCCCACCCTGTCCTTGTCGAACGCGCCCGTCTCTTCCACGGACTGTCCGTCGGCACGGGTGAAAAACATCCGGCCCCTGGCCGGGGCAAAAACGACACCGCGCGTCGGCACCCCACCTTCGACCAGCGCGATATTGACGGTGAAATCGCCACGGCGATGAACGAATTCCTTGGTGCCATCCAGCGGGTCCACGATCAGAAAGGTGTCGCCAGTGCTGGAATGGGTCGCCGCCTGCTCTTCGGTGACCAGCATCACATCGGGAAACGCGGCGCGCAGACCTGCCGAAATCAACGCATCCGCCGCCTCGTCCGCCGCGGTGACCGGGCTGTCATCCGACTTCGACTTCACGTCGAAATCGTCCTGCCCATAGACCTCCATGATCTTGTCACCCGCCTCCAGGGCCAGCCTGCGGATCACCGGGATCAGATCGTCGTAATTCATATAAGCGCTCCTCGGACGGGCATTTGTTGCTTAACCACTGCGACGCCCTTATGCTGCGGCGCTAACGGAACGGCAAGAATTCCCTGCGAACATACCGCAACCGAGGCACACGCGCACATGTTTGAAGCAACCAGAAAACCGCAGACCGGCTTCGGGACGGCCATCGCCATGTCCGAGGTGATCTATCATTCGATCGTGCGGTCCGTGCGCAAGACACACAACAATGCCTTCATGGCGATCGCGATGAACATGCTGCAAACGGTGATTTTCGTGCTGGCGTTCTACGTGATGTTTGCCGTGCTTGGGTTGCGCGGGTCCGCCGTCCGCGGGGATTTCCTGATTTACATCATGACGGGCATCTTCCTCTACATGACCCACGCCAAGACGCTGGCCGCCGTCGTCGGATCCGAAGGCCCGGCAAGCCCGATGATGCTGCACGCACCGATGAACACGATCATCTCGATCTGCTCTTCCGCGCTCGGGGCGCTTTACATTCAGGTGCTGTCACTGCTGATGATCCTGTTCGTCTACCATGTCGCCTTCACGCCCGTCACCATCGATCAGCCCTTTCCCGCCTTCGGCATGTTGCTGCTGGCGTGGTTCACCGGGGCCGCACTTGGTCTGGTGCTGCTGGCGATCAAACCATGGTTTCCGACCTTCGTGACGATCTTTTCCCAGGTTTACCAACGGGCCAACATGATCGCCTCGGGCAAGATGTTCGTGGCCAACGCGCTGCCCGGCTTCATGATCGCAATGTTCGACTGGAACCCGCTGTTCCACTTCATCGACCAGGCCCGCGGCTTCACGTTCATCAACTACTACCCGCGCTACACGTCATGGGAATACGGGTTCTGGGTGGGCGTGGTGCTGGTGATGATCGGACTGATGGGCGAATTCTACACCCGAAAACACGCCTCGGCCAGCTGGGGCGCACGGCGGTAGGGTGTGGCGGGGGTGCGACGCAGTACCGGCAAATAAACAGTGATGGCGCGAAAGTCGGCTTCGAGCACAAATTGCATGATGCCGCACTTAGCACCAAAGTCTACACTTCAGCGCGAGTCCCCGTGTTGCAGTACTCCTGTCGTCACGCTATCACGCTGGCTCTGCCGGAAATACAGAGTTCCGCTTCTGATTGTGATG
>CAZITF010000115.1:0-8065 GCA_964542095.1 uncultured Rhodobacterales bacterium | reverse complement strand
CAGCAGCGTCTTGCCGCAGCCCGTGGGGCCGATCATCAGGATGTTGGATTTGGCCAGTTCGATGTCCCCGCCCTTCTGGGCGTGGTTGAGGCGTTTGTAGTGGTTGTGGACCGCTACCGACAGGACCCGCTTGGCGGTGGCCTGACCGATCACATAGTCATCCAGCACGCCGCAAATGTCGCGCGGGGTCGGAACGCCGTCGGTGGATTTCAGGCCCGACGCCTTTGTCTCTTCGCGGATGATGTCCATGCACAGTTCGACGCATTCGTCGCAGATGAAAACAGTCGGGCCCGCAATCAGCTTGCGCACCTCATGCTGGCTCTTGCCGCAAAAGCTGCAATATAGCGTGTTTTTGCTGTCGCCGCCCGAATTCGTGGCCATGTTGCGTCCTTCCCGGCAGATGCCGCAGTCTCTGAAACCGGATCGAAACCCGGTAGTGCCCCCGCCCGCACCAGCTTAAGCCAGCCCTGCGGGGTCCACAATCGTCTTTTTCCCTGATGCAGACCTGTCACGCATCAAATTTCAACGCCTGCCCAAGAGCTGTTCGCCGGGCAGGCACGGGTGTTATTTGTCGTCTTCGTCCTTGGCGCGGTTTGCGACGATCTCGTCGATATGGCCCCATTCCTTGGCCTCTTCCGGGGTCATCCAGGAATCCCGGTCCAGCGCCTTTTGCACCGTGTCGTAATCCTGCCCCGCATGTTTGACATACAGCTGGTAAATCCGCTCGCGCGTCCGCTCGATATGGCGGGCAGAGATCAGCAGGTCCGTGGCCATGCCCTGCGCCCCGCCCGAGGGCTGGTGCACCATCACTTCGGAATTGGGCAAGGCAAAGCGCATCCCCGGCTCGCCGCCGATCGCGATGACCGACCCCATCGAGGCCGCCATGCCGCAGATCAGCGTGGATACCTTGGGTTTGATGTACTGCATCGTGTCGTAGATCGAAAAGCCCGCGGTCACTTCGCCACCGGGCGAATTCACATACATGCTGATTTCCTTGGAGGGGTTTTCCGCCTCCAGGTGCAGCAACTGGGCGACGACAAGATGGCTCATCCCCGAATGGATCGGTCCGTTGATGAAAATGATCCGCTCCTTGAGCAGGCGGGAAAAGATGTCGTAGGCCCGCTCGCCCCGGCTGGTCTGTTCGACAACCATGGGCACAAGGTTGTTGGAAATGTGGGCGTGGTGTTCGATGGGATCGCGCATGAAGTCTGCCTCGTGATTTGTCGCGAGACCATACCCGCAAACATCTTGCGTAAGTCTTAGTATCGGTGCCGGGGGGCTGCAAGGGCACGGCGTGCCTTGAAGTGGCTTTCGCGCCCTCTAGCTCACATCCCATGCACGAGGCCCTGACCCGGTTCCCCCCGACCCGCACCGCCGCTCTTGAGCGATTGCAACGCTTTGTCCCCCATGCCGGGCGAGATTATGCCGCGCGGCGCAATTACGATCTGGGCCGCGACGGGCATCTAAGGGTTTCGACCCTGTCCCCCTACCTGCGCGCCCGGTTGATCACCGAGGCCGAGGTGCTGGAGGCGGTGCTGAACCGCCACAGCGCAGCGGCGGCCGAAAAATTCATCCAGGAGGTGTTCTGGCGCACCTACTGGAAAGGCTGGCTCGAGATGCGCCCCGGAGTCTGGGGGCAGTACCAGGCGTCTCTGAAACACTGTCTGGACGATGTGCAGACCCAATCGGGCCTGCGCGACCGCTGGTCCGCCGCCTGCAAAGGCGAGACCGAGATCGACTGTTTCAACGCATGGGCGCGCGAACTGGTCGAGACGGGATACATGCACAATCACGCCCGCATGTGGTTCGCCTCGATATGGATTTTCACGTTGCGCCTGCCGTGGGAACTGGGCGCGGATTTCTTTCTGCGCCACCTGCTCGATGGCGATCCGGCCTCCAATACGCTTGGCTGGCGCTGGGTGGCGGGGATACAAACGCCCGGAAAGACCTATCTGGCGCGCACCTCGAACATCTCGAAATACACCGACGGGCGGTTTGCGCCGAAATGGCAGCTGGCGGGCGAAGCGGTCGCACGGCAGGGTCCGCCGGTGCCGGAGCGCCAGCCCTTGACTGATCCTGTTGCCCCCGATCCCGCGCTGCGCACCGGGTTGATCCTGCATGATGAGGATTTGAGTCCGGGTTTCGTGTTCGATACCGGGATTGCGCCGGTCGCCACGGCTGTCATTTCGGGGCGCGCGGGGCTTTCTGCACTCAAGATCGCGCCGCATGTAGCTGAATTTGCAAAACAATCCGCCGCGGACACGTCAGAGCGGTTCTGTGCGCGACTGGGAGATGTGACATGGGTTGATGGCACCGCACAGAACCTCGCCACATGGGCGGCAAAGACCGGTGTCGAGCAGGTCGTGACACCTTACGCCCCCGTCGGTCCGGTCGCTGACCTGTTGCGCGCCTTTGCAATCACACCCGGCGCGCCGACCCTGCGCCGGGTGCGCCGCGCCTGCGACAGTGCCGCCTGGCCGCATGCGACACACGGATTTTTTCGGTTCAGGGACAGAATACCCGATCTTCTGGCGCGGATGCGCGGGCCGCGCGGCGTGGACCCGGCGCGTTAATCAAGACAATCGGCCAGGGACGCTGCCATGTTTCGCAAAAGTTGGGGGTACAGGTCCGGCCCCGGCGTCAGACTTACCCCAATCGGGTCCACTTCACCCAGACGGGCAGCGCCAAGCGCGTCCAGAATGGCCGGGTTGAACTGCGGTTCGGTCAGCGCACAGACAGCTTCGTAAGACGCGATTTCGTCGCGCAACCCAGCCAGACGTGCGGCACTGGGGGCCACCGCATCGTTCGACGACACGGCACCAACGGCTTCAATGTCAAACCGTCGCTCGAAATAGTGATATGCGTCGTGAAACACGACAAACGGGCGTCCTTTGACCGGTGCCAGTGTTTTTTCAATTTCGCTCTCTAAAATTCTGATACTCCTGACAAATTCGAGCGCATTACCCGAATAAACACCGGCGTTTTCCGGGTCTATCTCGGCCAGAGCAGCGGAAATCACGCCAGCCCAGACCACCGCGTTGGCCGGGTCCAGCCAGGCATGCTGGTCGACCCCGTCCATTTCGTCGCGGGCCTCCTCTTCGGCCTGATCCTCTTGGTGGGCCGCAAAACTCGCACCCGTGCGCACCTCCAGCACCTGCGTTTCGGGATGATCGAGCAGTTCCAGCACCACCGCATCACCTGCGAGGCTGTCCATCGGCCCTTCCAGCCAGGGGGTCAGTGCGTTGCCCATCCAAATCACCAGGTCCGCCCTGTCCAGCGCGGCGGCCTGTGACGGGCGCAGGGCCTGGTCATGGGGGGAACCGCCGGGTGGAACAATCAGCGCAGGCGTGCCCAGATCGCCCATCACCGCCGCGACGATCGAATGTAGCGGCGCGATGTCCACGGCGACGCGCGGCACCTCCGCCGTCACGCCGGTTCCCATCAATGCCATTCCCAATGCCAGATATCTCATGAACACGTCCTTCAATTTGCCGAATCCCGCTCTTGCTAAATGTTATGCTATAACATATCAACGCCAATAATGACTCAGACAGAAACCCGCCCGACCATGACCGTCCTTGGCTTTCACTCGCACGATCACGCGCATTGCGTCAGCACAACCCTCGCGCGGGCGGAACGCTATTGCGCTGAAAACAGGCTGAAATTCACTCCGATCCGGCGTCGGGCGCTGGAAATCCTGCTGCAAGAGCACCGCGCACTCGGGGCCTATGATCTGCTTGCCGTATTTGCGCGCGAGGGTCTCGGCACTGCCCCGCCGGTCGCCTATCGCGCGCTCGACTTTCTGACCTCAGCCGGATTCGCACACAAGATCGAAGGGCTGAACGCCTATATCGGCTGCGCCCATCTCGGGGCCGACCACGCCCCCGCCTTCCTGATCTGCACGGAATGCAAATCCGTCGCCGAGGCGGAAACGGACGCCACCAAAGGCCGCCTGGGCGATGTGGCCCGCGCCGCCGGGTTCACCATCAGCCACACGGTGATCGAAGCCCTTGGCCTGTGCCCGAAATGCCAACCCGGCGTGGAACGCGGGGAAGAATCCCCATGCGCCTGATCACTGTCACCGGACTGACCCTGCAACAGGCAGGCAAGACTGTTTTGCGCGATGTGGACATGCATATAGATCGCGGCGAGATCGTCACCTTGGTCGGGCCGAACGGATCAGGAAAATCCACTTTGGTCAAAGGCTTGATCGGCGCACTTAAACCTCTGAAAGGCAAGGTGGACAGAGTGCGCGGCCTGCGCATCGGCTATGTGCCGCAAAGCCTCGCCATGGACGGACTGTTGCCATTGACGGTCCATCGTTTCCTGTGCCTGCCCTATCGCCACGAGGCCGACGCCATGGCCCGAGCGCTGCGCGAGGCGGGTGTGCCCGATCTGGGAGACGTGCAGATGCGCGCGCTGTCGGGCGGGCAATTTCAGCGGGTGATGCTGGCGCGCGCGCTGCTGATGTCGCCCGATCTGTTGATCCTCGACGAGGCCACGCAGGGCCTCGATCAGCCCGGTGCGGCGGATTTCTATCGCAAGATCGAACATGTGCGCCGCGATCTCAACTGCGCGGTGCTGATGGTCAGCCACGATCTGCATGTGGTCATGGCGGCCTCGGACCGGGTGCTGTGCCTCAATGGCCATGTGTGCTGCGAAGGGACGCCGGACGTCGTGCAGGATTCGCCCGAATACCGCGCCCTGTTCGGGACGGGCACCAAGGGGGCCTTTGCGATCTACCGCCACGAACACGACCACGAGCACCATCACGACCATGACCATGTTTGACGATTTCCTGGTGCGCGCAGGCCTTGCGGGCATCGGAACGGCGCTGGCTGCCGCGCCGCTGGGCTGTTTCGTCGTCTGGCGCCGCATGGCCTATTTCGGAGACGCCACTGCCCATGCGGCCCTGCTGGGCGTGGCCCTGTCGCTGGCCTTTCAGGGGCCGATCATGCTTGGCGTGCTGGCCACGGCGCTGATCATGGCGCTGATGGTGCAGGGATTGGCGGGCCGGGGGCTGGCCGAGGACACGCTGTTGGGTGTGCTGGCCCATGCCTCCCTTGCCGTTGGTCTGGTGGCGGTGTCCTTTCTGTCAGGCGCGCGGGTCGATCTGATGGGCTATCTCTTTGGCGACATTCTGGCCGTCACGGTCCGTGACCTTGCCCTGATCTGGGCCGGTGCTGCTGCGGTAATCGGCCTTCTGGTCTGGCGCTGGCAGCGGTTGCTGACGGCGACGCTGAACACCGATCTGGCACAGGCCAGCGGCATCTCGGCCCGGGCCGAGCAGATGGTGCTGACCATCGCCCTTGCGCTGACCGTGGCTGTGGCGATCAAGGCGGTGGGTGCGCTGCTGATCGGGGCGCTGCTGATCATCCCGCCTGCCGCCGCCCGCCCGCTTGCGCGCACGCCCGAAGCCATGGCGTTGATCACCGCGGCCATCGGCGCCACCTCGGCGCTGGCGGGTCTGGGCGCGTCCTTTCAGTTCGACACGCCCACGGGACCGACCATCGTCAGCGCCGCCGCCGCCCTGTTCTGCGCCACCAGTCTTCTGGGCCGTCTGCGCCCCTGAACCTCAGAGGCCGAGATAGGTATCGGCCACCCCCCCGTCCAGCGCGTCCAGACCACCCGCCCAGACCGACCGCCCCCGCTCGATGATCACGGCGCGGTCCGCCATCCGGCGCAACTCGGCCAGCGATTTGTCGACCACGATCAGGGCAAGGCCCGTTTGCGCCTTGAGATGGTTCAGCGCCGCCCAGATTTCCTGCCGCACCAGCGGCGCCAGCCCTTCGGTCGCTTCGTCCAGCACCAGCAGGCGGGGATTGGTCATCAGCGCGCGGCCGATCGCGAGCATCTGCTGCTCGCCGCCCGACAGGCTGCGCGCACCCTGATCGCGCCGCTCGGCAAGCCGCGGGAACAGCGCCGTGACGCGGGCCAAATCCCACATGCCGGGCCGCGCGGCGGCGATCAGGTTTTCATGCACCGTCAGGTTGGGGAAACAGCGCCGCCCCTCGGGCACCAGGCCAAGCCCTGCGCGCGCGGCGGTGTGCGGCGGCACGCGGGCCAGGTCCTGCCCGTCAAAACGGACCTCGCCCGAAGAGTGACGCAGCAGGCGGCAGAGCACCTTGATCGTGGTCGATTTCCCCATCCCGTTGCGGCCCATGAGGGCGACGACCTCGCCCTCGCCCACCTGCAAGTCCACCCCGAACAGCGCCTGACTGGGCCCGTAGGACGCCTCGATTCCGCGCATTTCGAGCAGGCTCATGGTGCCACCTCTTCGCCCAGATAGGCGGTGCGCACCTCCGGGTTTGAGCGGATTTCATCGGCCGTGCCCGTGGCGATGATCTGGCCGTAGACCAGCACCGAAATCCGGTCGGCAAGGGCAAAGACCGCATCCATGTCATGTTCGACCAGCAGGATGGGCGCATCGCGGCGCAACCTGTCGAGAAAGGCGGTCATGCGTTTCGACCCCTCGCCGCCCAGGCCCGCCATGGGTTCGTCCATCAGGAAGGCCTTGGGTTCAAGGGTCAGCGCCACGGCGACCTCCAGCAGGCGGCGCTGGCCGTGGCTGAGGTCGGCGGTACGCTTCCGGGCCTCGCGCTCCAGTCCGACGCGGGCGAGTGCCGCCTCGGCGCGGGCGCGCAGCGCGGCATCCCGCATCACCGGCCCGAGAAACCGCCAGACCGATCCGCTGGCCCCAAGCGCACCCAGAACCGCGTTCTGCAACACGGTGAATTCCATCGCCAGCGCGCTGATCTGAAAGGTGCGACCCAACCCGGCCCGCGCCCGCGCAGCGGTGCCAAGGCCGGTGACATCCGCGCCGTCAAAGACGATCTGCCCCGCATCCGGGGCGAGGCCTCCTGCCACCTGCGCGATCAGCGTCGATTTGCCCGCCCCGTTCGGCCCGATCAGGGCGTGGATTTCACCCGGCATCAGCGTCAGGCTGACATCGTCCGTGGCGCGCAGGGCCCCAAAGCTCTTGCGCAAGCCCCTGATCTGCAAGAGCGGCTCAGTCATGTGCCACCGCGCGGCCCGCGAGGGACCCGATCAGACCGCCCCGCGCAAACAGCACGACCAGCAGCAGGATCGCCCCCACATAGACCAGCCAGAACTCACTCACTCCGCTTAACGTATGTTCGAGCAGCACGAACAGACAGGCCCCGGCCACAGGCCCGAACAGACGCCCGATGCCGCCAAGCACCACAAAGACGATGAATTCGCCCGACATCTGCCAGCTGAACATCGTGGGCGAGACAAAGCGGTTGAGATCGGCGAACAGCGCCCCCGCAAGACCGGTGACCGCGCCCGAGATCACAAAGGCCACAAGGCGCAGGCGCATCGGTGAAAGACCCACAGTCTCGACCCGTGCCGCGTTCTGGCGTGCGGCACTCAGAGCCATGCCAAAGGGCGCGCGCGCAATCCGGCCCATCCCCCACAGAACAATGCTGAGCAGCACGAAGGTCAGGGCGAAAAACTGTATGGGATCAAGGGTGTTGAGGCCGGGAAAGCTGTTGCGCACATAGATGCTGAGGCCGTCCTCGCCGCCGTAAGCGGGCCAGGAAATCGAGAAATAATAGAACATCTGCCCGAAGGCGAGCGTGATCATGATGAAATAGACGCCGGATGTGCGCAGCGACAGCAATCCGATGACGAGTGCGGCAAGCGCGCTGCTGAGCACCGCAACCAGCCAGATGACGGGCATGGATTTGGTGCCCTCGATCACGATCCAGCCGTCATAAAGTGGTGCGTAGCTTTGGGCGTGGCTGGCCAGTATGCCCATCGCATAGCCCCCGAGGCCAAAGAACACCGCATGGCCCAGGCTGACCAGACCGCCAAGCCCGAGGGCAAGGTTCAGGCCGACCGCGGCCAGCGCGAGAATGGCTGCGCGGGTGGCCAGCGTGATGGTAAACGGCTCGTCCATGATCAGCGCATAGGCCGCCAGTACCGGAAGGGCGAGGTAGACAGCCGTATTGATCAGGCCCTCGCGCGTCATGTGGCCGCCCCATAAAGACCCGTGGGGCGATAGATCAGCACAACCGCCATCAGGATGTAGATCGCCATGGAG
>CAZITF010000114.1:0-8186 GCA_964542095.1 uncultured Rhodobacterales bacterium | reverse complement strand
GGGGGACCTCTTGATCCACAATCAAGCGCTCTAACCAACTGAGCTAAGGCGGCACTGGGGTCGAATTACCCATTGATCGCGCCGATTGCAAGACCGTCAAAAGCGATAAATCCACGTCTGCTCCACCAGATCCTGCCCAAACGACCGCACGGGATGCGACTCGGTCAGCGTCCATCCCGCCCGGTCATAAAGGGCACAGGCCGCGCGGTGGCTCTCATGGGTCCAGAGCTGCATGCCCGCATACCCGGCATCGTGGGCAAAACCCATGCACTGCTCCAGCAGCATCCGCCCCACCCCCTGCCCGCGCGCCTCGGGCACCAGCAGAAACAGGCGCAGCTTGGCCGTTGTCGCGTCCTGACGCACACAAAAGATCGACCCCAGACGGCGCGTGCCCTCCATCGCGATCCAGCCTGCCTCGCGTTCCGGGTCGTGATCCGCCGCAAACCCTTCGAGGATCGACCGCACCAACGGCCCGAACGTGTCGTCAAACCCCTCGGCCGCTGCATAAAGCGTGGCGTGACGCTCGACCAGCCAGTCGATGTCTTGGGGGGCAAACGGGCGCAGGATCACGTCGCTCATGCCGCGCAGACTGCCTGCCCTCTTCTTGCCTTTCAAGACCGCAAAGGCTAGCAGACGCTGCACGTCAACCCGGAGGCGAACATGGGTATCAACAGCGAACGCGACATCGAAGCCAACATGCAGATCGGCCCGACCGATCACGGCATGGTGCGCATTTACGTCGAATCCAAGGGTGTTGAAATCCCGATGGATTTCGAACCCGAAGAGGCCGAGGAAATCGCCGACGAAATCCGCGCCGCAGCCAAGGCGGCGGCTGCGATCAAGCGCTAGCCTGCGCAGGCTTGCAAGAAAACAGGCAAGCATGCGCAAAAACCGGCCCGAACATGTCACAACCCCGTAATGCGGGCTGTATGTGCACCTCTCATGCGCTATGATGTCGTCAGCATCGCACCGCACTTGCCAGGGAGAGACAGATGCAGAACCTCAACCCGTCCCGGCGGTCCCTTCTGATCGGAGCCACCGCCTTCACCGCGTCCCTCGCCGCCCCCGCACTGGTGCGTTCGGCACCTGCGGTGACCGCTCTTGAGCCGACGCAGACCATGCGCGGGGGCAGCAACAACTACCGCCCCGGCGCACCGCTGGTCGACAAGCTGGGCACCGGGTTTTTCGTTTTCGGCACCGTGCGCGCGGCGCCAAACGGCGCACCGCTCAGCGGTGTGCGCATCCAGATCTGGGCCGCGACCACGCTGGGCGGCGAGCGCGAGCCGCTCAACCACGGCAGCGTGCTGACGCAAGACGACGGCAGCTACCGGCTTGAAATGGAGCAGATCGTGCCCAATTTCGGCCAGCCCCATGCGCATCTGGCCTATGATGACGCGGCCTTCGAAACCGTGTTCCTGCGCCCGGTGATGCCAAGCGCATCCGACACCAGCGTGGCGGCCGATTTCGTGCTTGCCCCGGCCTGACGCAGCCACGCCGCGCCATGCGTAACCTCGCGATCTGGGGCGGTCTGGCCCTGTTGGTCCTTGTGCCGCTCGTCATCGCTGCCGCCAACCCGCTGCAGGCCAGCCGGAACGCGGCCTATGTGGCGGCCAGCCTCGCCGGTGTCGCGGCCCTCGGTCTGTTGACCCTGCAACCGCTGCTGGCACGCGGGCACATGCCCAGGATGACCCCGCCGCGCCAGCGCAGATGGCACCAGATGCTCGGCGCCAGCCTGTTGATCCTTGTGGGTCTGCATATCGGAGGGCTGTTCCTGACCAGTCCGCCGGATGCACTGGATGCGCTTTTGCTGGTCTCGCCCACACCGTTCTCAGTCTACGGAGTGGTGGCGATGTGGGCCATTCTGGCCACCGCCCTGCTGGCGGCGACACGGCGGCGGCTGCGCCTGTCGCCAAGGCTGTGGCGGGGGATGCATGCGAGCCTCGCGGCGCTCATCGTGGCCGCCACCATCATCCATGCGGTCCAGATCGAGGGCACGATGGGGTGGTGGTCGAAACTGGCGCTCTGTGTCACTGCCGTCGGCAGCCTTGCCTGGGTGCTGTGGCTGCGTCACGGCAGACGGCGTTAGCGCCCTACCAGCCCAATCCTGCGCCTGGATCCCTGAGCCCGTGCAACCGGCGTGCCGCATGGGTGGCGAATTTCTGCACCATGACCTTCCGCCGGGCCGCGGCCAGCCTGTCTTCGGGGGCCATACGGATGATTTCGGCGTCATAGGCATCGGCGATGATCAACCCGCTGTCCACGGGCAACAGATCGACCGGGAAATCCCCGTCCACCGCCCAGAAAAATCGGTCACACCACTCCAGATACCCCTCCCACTTGGAATCGGCCATGAAATCCGCGCGACTCGACTTGCACTCGATCACCCAGATCTCGCCCTTTGGGCCCAGCGCCATCACATCGACCCGCAAACCGCGCGCAGGCACCAGTTCTTCGACCGTCACCCAGCCAAGGCTTGCCAGATGGCGCGCCACGCCGCGCGCCAGCACCTGACCGGGCATCAGATCGGGCACCAGGGGGGCGGTATCAAGGGCGCTTTGCATATCCTCAAATATGAACAAAACCTGAACAAAAGCAAGCGCACATCGCCAGCCCTTGGCGCAAGCCCCTTGCGCGCCTACCTTATCCCCAACCAATCGGGGGACAGACATGACCAACGACACCCGCCTGACCGAGGCGCAAGCCCGCGGTGTACGCTACGCACGCGAGCTTGAGGGCCATCTGGGCTGGCTCGACACGTTTTCGGGCACGGCACTTGGCGTTCTGGCCACCGCCTCGGGCATCTATACCTATCTCGGGGTATCGTCGCTGCTGGATGAAAACGGGGCCATGTCGGTCTTTGCCGCCATTGCCTATTCCGTCGCCGTCTCGGTCGGCATCTTTGTGTTCTGGTCCTACATGATGCGCCTGTTTCCCGCCGTGCGCTCGGCACGGGCGCGGATCGGGCTGATGGTCGCCATGGGGGCCGGATCGCTGGCCATTGTGGCGATGTCATCGTGGCTGAACGCTGCGGCACTTGCCGGATCGGCCGCAGTCGAACAGCATCTGGCCAAGACCGTGCAGGACTATCAGGTGAGCCTGGAACGCGCCCACGAAGTCGCCCTGACAGCCCAGTCGCTGGAACGGGACGTGGCCCGCGTGCGCCAGTCCTTCGAGGATCTCAGCGAACAAGAGGCGGCGGGGTCGCTCTCCGGCCTCGCTGGCCGGGGCGCCGTATTCCGCGTGCTGCGCCAGAAGGCCGCGGAACTGTCGGGTCTTGAGGGTCAGATCAGCGCACAAACTCCGTTGGTCGCGGCATCGTTCACCGAAGGCAACGCGATCCTGTCCCGGATGCGCGCGTTGACGGTCGAACCCGGCCCGGTCCAGGCACGCAGCGTCGAGTTTTCCGAACAGGCCGTGCGGCTGGCAGGGCTCATCACCCAGTTGCGCCAACTGTCTGTTGCGCCACTGGTCGAGCGGGCCGCCCAGGACCTAGCGGCTTCGGTCGTGCTGCCGGAACTCGATGGCAGCACCACCGAAGGGCGTGCCGATCAGGCGGCCACCATCACTTCCGTGCTCGAAGTCCTTGCCCAGCGGGCCACCACGCTCGAACGCGCCGCACAGGCCGTGCAGGCGATGCAGCCGGTGACAGACGTGACCTATACCCCGATTTCGTCGGCCGATGCCGTGATCCTTTATGCGCGCAATTTCGTGCCCTCCTGGGCCGGGGCCATCGCGATCGATCTGCTGCCTGCCGTGCTCGTCTTTATCCTCGCCATCACCCAATCCGCGATTCGGGGCGGGCGCGAAGGCACCGCGATCGAAGACACCCTGACACTGGCCGAACTGCGCGCCGCCATGGCCGCGATGCGCGAGGTCGAGGACACGATGCACGAACGGGACAACCCCGCGCCGCGTCCCGTGCCGCACCGGGCCGCCGAATGAACGACGCGCAAGAGGCACCGCCAAAACAGCGCAACCCCGTCGCGCGCGTGCTGATGGGCATCCTGATCTTTCAGCTCGGCCTTGGCGGCTTGCTGGTGCTGGGCGACATGCAGGGGCTGCGCCTGCCCGGCTTTGGCCCCGACGCACCGCGCCTGACCGAACCGGTGCGCCCCGGCGACCAGCGGCGCACCTTCCGTCCCGACCGCGACCGCCCCGTGGTGCAACCCGCGCGCGATCCCGGCGAATTGCCTGACCGGCTGGTTCTGACAGCAACAGAAGGGACAACCTACCGCCTCGAAGGGGAAATCCGCGACGGCGACGCACCCCGCCTGATCGCCCTGCTTGACGCCGCCAACCCGGCCCCGGAAAAGCTGATCCTGCAATCTCCCGGAGGTTCGGTCAGCGACGCGCTGGCTCTGGGCCGCTACATCCGCGCAAAAGGGATCGACACGCAGATGCTCGCGGGCGAATTCTGCTATTCGGCCTGCCCCTACCTGCTGGCCGCAGGCACCACTCGAAACATCGACAAGGATGCCTCGATCGGGGTGCATCAGCACTATTTCGGCGAGAACACGTTCCTGCCCGCCGCCTTCGCGGTCGAGGACATCCAACGCGGCCAGGGCGAAGTCATGACCTATCTCGACGAGATGGGAATCGACCCACTGGTAATGCAACACGCGCTGTCGACGCCGCCGGACGAAATCTATGTTCTGCTGCCGGAAGACCTTGAAAGATACAGATTTATCAAATCTGATCAGTAAGTTATCAAAGCAATCTGATCAACTGCATCAAGAGATGTTCCACGGGTTGACATGATACCATATGGTACTCCATTGTAATGAAACCAAACGGTATCACAACAATGGAACCTCACCCGTGAAACATGTTGCCCTCGCCTTGCTCATCGCCGCCGCGCCAGCGGTCGCAGAGCCCGACATCACTGTCGCTCCCGCCAAATCCCTGCCATGGGAAACAACACCCGAAGGGATCGCCTTTGCCGCCCTGTCCGGGGACCGCTGGAGCGAGGCCTACTTTGCCATGGTGCGCCTGCCCGGCGGCACCGTCAGCCCGCTTCATGTCAAATCAGCCGACATGTTCGGCGTCATGGTCGAAGGGCAAATGACCCATGCCGCCCTCGATCAGGCAAACCCGACGATACTCGGGCCCGGCAGCTATTACCACGTGCCCGCCGACCTGCCCCACGTCTCCGCCTGTGTGTCTGACACGCCTTGCGTGACGATGCTTTATCAGGACGGCGCATTCGATTTCGTCCCGGTGCAGCCATGAGCGATCCTGCCCAAAACGCCTTTCGCGCACTGGCCGATCCGACACGGCGCGACATCCTGCGCCTGCTCAGCCACGAGGACATGACCATCGCGCAGGTCTCGGACCGTTTCGACATGACCCGCGCGGCGGTCAAGAAACACCTCACCGTGCTCAGCGATGGCGGCCTGATTTCAGTCCGGCCGCGCGGACGCGAACGCATCAACCGCATCAACCCCCAAGGCCTCGCGCCGGTCCTTTCCTGGTTCGAAATCTTCGACCACTTCTGGGACGACCGCCTCGCCGCCCTCAAAACCGCCATCGAAAAGGACATCCAATGACCGACACAAACCTGCGCAAGACCATATACCTCAAGGCGCCGCGCGCCCTGGTCTGGGATTACTTGACACAACCCGAACATCTGGCGAAATGGTTCCACGCGCCCAAAAGCCCGCTGGCACAGGGCGAAAAGCTGGAAATGTTCGGCACCACCAGCGGCGATCTGCTGATCTGGGGCATGGTGATCGAAGCGCGCGCGCCCGACTATCTGGAATACACCTTCACGGTCGGCCCCATGGGCGACGCTGTCAGCACCGTGAAATGGAGCCTGCGTGACGTGCCGGGCGGCACGGAACTCGCCCTCGAACATAGCGGCCTGCCACAGGGTGCCGAGGCCTTTGGCCTGACGCTCGCACTCGACAAGGGCTGGGACGACCATCTCATGCGGATGCGTGGCGCCCTGCACGGAGAAGAGTGATGGACTACAGCGCGACCATAAAAACAACTGCGCCGCCGGATCGGGCGGCGCAGGCCATCACGGACGATCTGGAACAGTGGTGGTCCACACGGATCGAACGCCACCCGGACGGGTTCACAACCCGGTTCAACAACAGCCACGCGACGTTCCGGTACGCCCCGGGCGAAACAAGCCTCACCTTCAGCTGGACCTGCACGGATGCCCATATGATCATCGAGGATGTCGATGACCGGGCCGAATGGATCGGCACCCGCCTGACATGGCAGATCGTCCCGACAAGAACCGGCAGTACGATCCGGCTGACCCATCGGGGCCTCACGCCAGACCTGCCCTGCTTTGACGTCTGCACACGCGGCTGGCAGCACTTCTTCGAGGTCAGCCTGCGCGATCACCTCAACGGCGCAGCAGGCGCGCCCAACACGACGTAGTGCACCGCCCGCCGCAACCGGCTTCTCTGTTTCAAAAAATCCTCCCCGAAGGGCCCGCCCGCCAATGGGCGCAATGCCGCTATTGCCGCGCACACCGCGACACCCTATCTACAGCGGTGACGGGTTCTGCCCTTCTCGTGACAGGTTGCATTCCGGTGGCCTTAAGCAATTCCGAGGGAGCTGGCTCTGTGCGGACCCTGGTCCGTTTACCTGGCGCCCACCTGTACATACAGGTCCTCGGGAATGAGAGAACCAAACGGTTGTGGTGGTTCCCGTCGCTTTCAGCACATCGCCCATGGGTCGGCGGGCGGGCGCATTTGGCCCGGCACGGGCTAAACAGACCCGTCCGACGGCAACACCATGCGCCGCACCAAATCCCAATACTGATCCTGCACCGCAACAAGGCTCAGCCGCCCGCCTGGGCGAAACCACGTCGTCACACCGGTCAGCATCGCAATCACGGCCAGGGTCGTGATCTTGGTATCGGCCACCCCGAATACTCCCTGCGCCGCGCCTGTGACCAGAATATCCTCCAGCGCGGTTTCATAGCGCCGACGCAGGGCCTCGATCCGGGCGAAATTCTCCGGTTCCAGACTGCGCAGTTCCATATAGGCGATGAAAACCGCGTCCGGGCGTTCATGGTGAAAGGCGATATGGAAGCGGACAAATCTTTCCAGCCGATCCATGACCGGCGCATCGGCCCGGTCGGGCAAGGCCTCCAGCAATTCCTCCATATGGCCGCGCATCAACTCGAACAACAGCGTCTGCTTGTCCGGGGTGTAGTTGTAAAGCGCACCCGCCTGCACCCCGACCTCGCGCGCGATCTGGCGCATCGACACGGCGGCAAAGCCGTCGCGCGCGAACAGTTTCAACGCCGCCGCCCGCACGCGCGGGCCGGTGATGTCGGAATGGGAACCTGTGGTGCGCGCCATGTGTCCCGGTTTAACTGAACACCCGTTCAAAACCAAGCGGCGCTTGCGCGCGGGCCGCTCATCGTGCATCACTTTCCCAACCTCAGACGCCGCAAGCGGAGACCTGCCAGGTGATGCGCAGAGCGACCCTTATCTTCTGTCTGGCCCTTGCGGGCTGCACGCAGTTTCCCGACCTTGACGGCACCGTCGCACCGGATCTGGAACAGGCGGACTTTCCCGACTTCCTGCCCACCGACCAGTTGCGCGCGGGGGCGGCCACATCCGCCACGGACCCGGGCGAGACTACGGCGGCGCTCGACGCACGCATCGCGGCCCTGCGCAGCCGCGCCGCAGCCCTGCAACGGCGCAGGATTGTCGACGAGGCCGATCAGACGCGCCTTGAGGGCGCGCGCAACTGACACCGGCGCGGGTGGCAATTGCACCCCTGCGCGGAACCCGCTACATCGCCAGCGACGGGCCGCGAATGCGGCCACGCGATGCAACCGGAAGGACACCGACATGAACGCACCCCTGCGCCTCGGCATTGCCGGATTGGGAACGGTCGGTATCGGCGTGGTCAAGATCGTGCGCCAGCACGGGGCATTGCTGGCCGCGCGCACCGGCCGCGACATTTCGATCAGCGCGGTCAGCGCGCGTGACAAGGACAAGAATCGCGCTGTGTCCCTGTCCGCCTACGCCTGGGAAGACGACCCCGTGGCGCTGGCCACACGCGACGATGTCGACGTCTATGTCGAACTGATGGGCGGCACCGACGGCCCGGCCAAGGCGTCGGTCGAGGCGGCCATGGCTGCAGGCAAGGACGTGGTCACCGCCAACAAGGCGATGCTCGCGATCCACGGCCAGGCTCTGGCCGAAGCCGCCGAG
>CAZITF010000113.1:0-8317 GCA_964542095.1 uncultured Rhodobacterales bacterium | reverse complement strand
GTCGCGGCAGCGACGGGGCGGAGCCCCTGAAAAATGTCGTCGCGCAGCGGCCTTTGGCCCACCAGCGGTTCAGCGCATCCGCGTCATCCGCCTTTGCGTCGACCCAGGTTGCGCCTTTCGACGTCACTTCCCGCTTCCAGAACGGCGCGCGGGATTTGAGATAGTCCATCAGGAACTCCGCCGCCTGAAACGCGTCCGCCCGGTGCGGGGCGGCGGTGGCGACCATCATGATCACTTCGCCCAGCTTCAGGGCGCCGTGGCGGTGGATGACCAGCGCGTCCTCGAGGGTCCAGCGGGCCATGGCCTGGCCGGCAATCTCCTCGAGCGCGCTTTGGGTCATGCCGGGGTAATGCTCGATTTCCATCCTCTTCAACCCTGCCGCCACATCGCGCACGATGCCGGTAAAGGTCACGACGGCCCCCGATGTCGTGCAGCCGGACGCAAAGCGCGCCGCCTCGGCCCCCGGGTCGAACGGCTCTGCCTGCACCACCACGCGCACCGGATCAGCCCCCCGTCATGGGCGGAAAGAACGCCACTTCGCGCGCGCCGCTCAGAGGGCTTTCGAAGTCGACCAGTTGCTGGTCAACGGCCACGCGCAGCGCGGAGACATCGGCAAAGGCGGCGGCATAGCGTTCTTCGCGGGTGCGCAGTTCCTCGACCAGGTCCATGACCGTGGCGGCGTCGGTTGTGACCGCTTCACGCGGCAGGCCGATGCGCTCGCGCACCCATGCAAAATAGAGGACATCCATCGCATTCATCCTTTCAGAAAGGGCATCGCCTTGCGGAAATAGTCCCAGCCCGTGACCAGTGTCAGCGTGGCGGCGATCCAAAGCAGCCACAACCCCACGCGACCGGCCCATTCGGCCCCCGCCAGTTTCCAGCGCAGCCCCTGCAGGTCGGGTTGTTCGCCGCGCAGGATCGAGGACACCATCCGCTCGTCCATGCCCCAGATCGACATGCCGAAGTAATGCTCGAACACGCCTTGCGAGAACAGCACGGCGATGGCAACCATTTGCAGCGTCGTTTTCCACTTGGCCAGTTGCGTGACCTTGAGCGTGCCCGCCGTGTCCCCGAGAAACTCGCGCAGGCCCGAAACGAACACTTCGCGAAACAGGATCATCGTGGCGGGCAGCACCAGCCAGGGCGACCAGGACGAGAACGCGACGATGACCATCAGCGCGATCACCACCATCGCCTTGTCCGCGATCGGATCGAGCATCGTGCCCAGCCGTGTCTGCTGGCCCCAGGCGCGCGCCAGATAGCCGTCGAACCAGTCGGTTATCGCCGCTCCGACAAACAGGACCACCGCAAAGATATCCGCGTAAGGCCTTGTGAAATAGAGAAACATCACCGCAACCAGCGGCGCTGCCAAAAGGCGCAGGGTGGTCAGGATATTTGGAATGGTCCAGATCATGTCAGATACCTATCCTGTTCACATCACCACTGAAAGGGGGGCGCACGGACACGTGCGCCTTACGTGTCGTGAAAGAAATCATAAACCTTTTGCGCCAGCCCTTCCGAGACGCCCTCGACCGCCTTGAGGTCCGCAAGATTGGCGCGCCCCACCGCCTTGGCCGAGCCGAAATGGGCCAAAAGCGCCCGTTTGCGCGCCGCCCCCACGCCCGGAATGTCATCCAGCGGGTTTTTCATGCTGGACTTTGCCCGCCTGGCCCGGTGCGTACCGATGGCAAAGCGGTGCGCCTCGTCCCGCATCCGCTGCACGAAATACAGAACCGGATCGTTGTGGCGCAGCGCAAAGGGGCGTTTGCCGATGCGGTGGAACTCCTCCTTGCCCGCGTCGCGGTCCACGCCCTTGGCCACGCCCACCATGGGGATGTCGCCGACCCCGTGTTCGCCCATGATTTGCGCCACCGCGCTCACCTGCCCGGCCCCGCCGTCGATCAGCAACAGGTCCGGCCACATGCCTTTGGAGCGGTCGGGGTCTTCGCTCAGCAACCGCTTGAAACGGCGGTGCAGCACCTCTTTCATCATGCCGAAATCGTCACCGGGCACCAGGTCATCGCCCTTGATGTTGAACTTGCGATAGCTGTTTTTCATGAACCCTTCGGGGCCCGCAACGATCATTGCGCCCACGGCGTTCGTGCCCTGGATATGCGAGTTGTCATAGACCTCGACCCGTTCGGGGGGCTTTGGCAGATCAAAGGCTTCGGCCAGTCCCTTGAGCAGTCTGGTCTGGGTCGCGCTTTCGGCCATCTTGCGCGCGAGGCTTTCGCGGGCGTTGCGCAGGGCGCTGTCCACCAGTTCCGCCTTTTCACCCCGACGCGGCACCAGCAATTCGACCTTGCGCCCGAGTTTCTGGCTGAGTGCGTCGGTCATCAGATCGGGGTTCTCGATCTGGTTGGACAGGATCAACTGGCGCGGCGGGTCCTTGGTGTCATAGAACTGGCCGAGGAATGCCTCGAGCACTTCGGCCGGTTCCACATCCGCGCCCACACGCGGGTAGAAGTCACGGTTGCCCCAGTTCTGCCCGGCCCGGATAAAGAACACCTGCACGCACGCCTGCCCCTGTTCGAGATGCAGGGCCACGATGTCCGCCTCGTCCACGCCTCTCGGGTTGATCCCCTGCGCTGTCTGCACCTGCGTCATCGCGCGGATGCGGTCGCGCAGGGCGGCTGCGCGCTCGAATTCCATCTCTTCGGAGGCCTTTTGCATCTGGCCCGCCAGTTCGGCCTGAATGTCGGTGCTGCGCCCGGACAGGAACCGTTCGGCGTCCCTGACCGACCTGGCGTAGTCCTGTTCGGAGATCAGACCCACGCACGGCCCCGAACACCGCTTGATCTGATATTGCAGGCAGGGGCGCGTGCGGGTCGAAAACTGTGAATCGGTGCAGTTGCGCAGCAGGAACACGCGCTGCAACTGGTTCAGCGTACGATTGACCGCACCGGCGCTGGCAAAGGGGCCGTAATAGGCGCCCTTTTCCTTTTTCGCGCCGCGGTGTTTCTTGATCTGCGGAAAGGCATGATCGCCGGTGACCAGAATGTTGGGAAAGCTCTTGTCGTCGCGCAAGAGCACATTAAACTTTGGCTTGAGCTGCTTGATCAGGTTCTGTTCGAGCAGCAGCGCCTCGGTCTCTGTCCGTGTGGTCAGGAACATCATCGACGCGGTCATCGAGATCATGCGCGCGATGCGCGCCGAATGCTGCGCGGAGGGGCGGGAATAGTTGCTGACCCGCGCGCGCAGGTTGCGCGCCTTGCCGACGTAAAGCACCCTGCTTTCCCGGTCGAGCATGCGGTAGACACCGGGCGAGGAGTCGAGCGTTTTCAGGTAGCCCTGAACGACCTCGTAGCCGACAGGCGCGAGAGTTTCGCTTTGAGGTTGTGGGCTGTCCTTGGATGCGGTCATTTGATTCGGGATTTGCTGCAATGATTACGGGACGGGTTCAAGCGATCTTGCATCCACGGAAGCTGTGGATAAGTCTGGAGACAAGTTCTGGGCCTTTGGATTTTTCTGTTGTATTTTGGGCATTTCTCCGATTTGCCTAATTTTTAGTCAATACTGTAACCATTTGTTTTTGCTCGTATTTAATTTTTACACACGACAAGTTGCTGAATTTAAAGGGCTTTTGGTAACAAATTTGTAACGGACTTTAATGCGGTGCAAAACTTTACGATGCGTCACCTACTCGACCCCGACGACGTCCGGGGTTTCCCATGCCAGATGCTGCCCGCCATCCACGCACAAAAGCTGTCCGGTGACCGCGGGCGCGTCGAGGAAATATCCCAGCGCGGCCACGATGTCTTCGGGGTTCGATCCGCGTTCCAGAACCGTCGCGGCGCGTTGAGCGGCGAAGTGTTCCGCGCTTTGCCGTCCGCCCTGAAGGGTCGGCCCCGGACCGATGGCATTGACGCGGATCGCAGGGGCCAGTGCGCGGGCGCTGGTCTGGGTCAGAGCCCAAAGACCCATCTTGGCCAGCGTATAGGTCATGAATTCGGGGGTCAGCTTGCGCACGCGCTGGTCGACCATGTTCAGGATCAGGCCCGCCGCGACCGGTTCCCCGCGCCCGTCGCGCGTCGGTCCGAGTCCCTGGGCTGCCATGGCTTGCGTCAGCACGAAGGGCGCGCGCAGGTTGCTGTCCATGTGTCTGTCCCACGTGGCGCGGGTGGCGGTTTCGACCGTGTCGTGTTCGAAGATGGAGGCATTGTTCACAAGGCAGGTGATCGGCCCGCCCAGCGCCTCGACCGCCCGTCCGAACAGGGCTTGGGTCGCGTTTTCGTCCAGCAGGTCGGCTTGCAGGGCGACGCCGCGCTGGCCTTTGGCTTCGATCTGCGCGACCGTTTCCAGCGCGCCCTTGTCGGAACTGGCGTAATGCACCGCGACGTCATAGCCACGCCCCGCCAGATGGATCGCCATGGCCTGCCCCAAACGGTGCCCGGCCCCTGTCACAAGCGCGCGTGTCATCGCACTCTCCTTTTTCTGCTGCGTCTCAGATCAGTACTACGACCAGATAGGCCACATAAAGGGCTGACAAGATCACGCCCCACAGGCGCGTGATATCGCGCCCCATGTAGACAAAAGGCACCAGCAGGATCGACGCCCCCAGCATCACCCACAGATCGAAGGTCAGGAACGACCGGTCGACCGGGATCGGCCCCACCAGGCTGGCGATGCCGATGATAGCCAGCAGGTTGAACATGTTGGACCCGATGACGTTGCCCAGCGCCACATCCGCCTGACGGCGCAGGGCGGCCATGACGGTGGTGGCCAGTTCCGGCAGGGACGTGCCCACAGCCACGAGGGTCAGACCGATCACCGTGTCGCTGACCCCGTAGGTCTTGGCGATGATGGTGGCGTTTTCGACCAGCAGGCTGGCCCCCAGCGGCAGGCCGATCAGGCCCAGGATCAGGAAGATGGCGATGCGCCAGCCGGGCAGGTCGGGGTCGACGCCCTCGATCTCTCCCTCGTCGTCGGTTGCAGCGGCGCAGGCGGCGCGGTGGCACCTGGCCTCTTTTGCCTGATCAAAGAGCACAAAGCCGAGGGCGGCTAACAGCACCAGCCCCGACACCCAGTCAAACACGCCGCGAAAGGCAAGGGCGATGAACAGGACCGAGGCGGCAATCATGTAGTTGAACGTCTTGCGGGTCTCGCATTCGGAGGTGTGCATCGTGGCCAGCAGCGCCGGGATCCCCAACACCAGCAGGATGTTGGCCGTGTTCGACCCCACCACGTTGCCCAGCGCAAGGCCGGGGGCATCGTCAAGGATCGCCTCGATCGAGATCAGCAATTCGGGGGCCGAGGTGCCAAAGGCGACAATCGTCAGCGACACGATCAGCGCAGGCACACCCAGCCGCAGCGACAGGTTCACCGCCCCTTTGACAAGGCTGTCCCCGGCCAGCAGCAGGATGACAAGGCCCAACCCGCTGAGCAGCCACGGCATCAGATGCGCCATCAGGGGTTGCCTCGCCCGCAGGCGCAAGGCCCCTTGCCGATACGATAGCGTCCGCATTCGCATTTGGCCCGGCTCAGCCGTTTGCCCCCGATCCAATGCAATTTACCGAACATGGCAAGTACGCCGATGAAGACCAGAAACAGAATCACGATCTTCGAGAGCATGCGTTACAGTCCAAACTGGGCGAAGGCTGCCCGTTCTTCGACGGCGCGGGCCGCGTCGTCAACCATTTGCGCCCCGAAGCGGGCCAGAAACGGGCGGCGCAGGCCGTAGCGGCGCAGTTGCACCTTGTCGCCAAAGCGGTCCTTGAGCATCGGGTTGAGGTGCCCGATCCCGTCGATCAGACCGAGAGCCTGCGCGCGTTTGGCCAACCACACCTCGCCCGTGAACAGCTCGGTTTCGCTGTCCAGCTTGTCGCCCCGCCGCGATTTCACGTGATCTATGAAATTCTCGTGCACGTCGCCCAGGATCGTCTTGAGCCGTTTCACATCCTCTGGCTTTTCCGGGCGGAACGGGTCGAGCATGGATTTCGATTTTCCCGACGTATAGACACGCCGTTCGACGCCGTGGCGCGCCATGAATTCATGGGCGCCGAACCCGGCCGAAATGACACCGATGGAACCCACGATGGAGCTTTCGTCGGCATGGATTTCGTCTGCGGCGACAGCCAGCCAATAGCCCCCAGATGCCGCCACGTCCTCGACAAAGGCGATCACGGGGATCTTCTTTTCCTCGGCCAGACGGCGGATGCGTGCGCCGATCAGCGAGGATTGCACGGGGCTGCCACCGGGCGAGTTGATCTCGAGTGCGACGGCGGCGGGCTTGCCGCGCGCGAAGGCCTTTTCGATCACGGGGGCGAGGACCGCGTCGTTCAGCGCGCCGCGCCCGCCACTTGCAATGACACCTTGCAGACGGATCACGGCCACAGTCGGGTCGGATTTCACAAAGGGAATGTATCGTTTCATCCTGCCCCATGTAGATTGACGCACGGGTGCAAACAAGGTCGCGAGCAAAACGAGTTGCGCCGCGCGGCACTATTGTCGAATGCGCCACCCGGTCCTGAAGATCCAGCCGACCGTCGCAAGGCACAGTGCGGTGAACCCGCCGATGGCCAGCAGCGAGAGTCCGATGGGCACATCCGCCACTCCGAAAAACGCCCAGCGGAAGCCTGAAACCAGGTAGACCACCGGATTGAACATCGAAATCGTCTGCCAGACCGGCGGCAGCATCGAGATCGAATAGAATGACCCGCCAAGGAACACGAGCGGCGTCACGATCAGCAGCGGGATCAGCTGCAACTGTTCGAAACTGCCCGCCCAGATTCCGATGATGAACCCGAACAGTGCAAAGCTGACGCAGGTGAGGACCAGGAACAGCAGCATCGCCAGCGGGTGTGCGATGTGCAGATCGACAAAGAAGAAAGCCGTGATCAGGATGATGATCCCGATGAACATCGACTTGGTCGCCGCCGCCCCGACATAGCCCATCACGATCTCGATGAAATTGACCGGAGCCGACAACAGTTCGTAGATGGTGCCGATGAATTTCGGAAAGTAGATGCCGAAAGACGCGTTGGAAATGGCCTGTGTCATCACTGTCAGCATGATCAGCCCCGGCACGATGAACGCGCCATAGCTGACCCCTTCGATTTCGTCGATGCGGCTGCCGATGGCGGCACCGAACACAACGAAATAGAGCGACGAGGACAGCACGGGCGAGATCAAGGATTGCGCAATCGTCCGGAAAAACCGCGCCATTTCAAAAACATATATGGTGTAGACCGCGGTCCAGTTCATGACGCTTCTTTCGTGTCTGCGCGCACCAGATCGACAAAGATGTCCTCGAGGCTGGATTGCCGCGTGACCACATCGCGCAGGTGCAACCCTGCCGCCGAAACATCCGTCAGCAGCTTGGTGATACCGGTGCGCTCGCCTTTGGTGTCGTAACTGTAGATCAGCGTCCAGCCATCATCCGCGAGGCTCAGATCATAAGCCGAGAGCGCCTTGGGGATCATGTCGAGTTGCGCGGACAGTTGCACATACAGTTGCTTTTTGCCCATGCGGGTCATCAGCGTGTCCTTGTCCTCGACCAGCAGGATTTCCCCTTTGCTGATCACGCCGATACGGTCGGCGATGGCTTCGGCCTCTTCGATGTAATGCGTGGTCAGCACGGTGGTGACCCCGTCGGCGCGCAACTGTTCCACAATCGCCCACATATCCTTGCGCAACTCGACGTCCACGCCTGCGGTCGGTTCATCCAGAAACAGCACGCGCGGTTCATGGGCCAGTGCCTTGGCGATCAGCACGCGCCGCTTCATGCCGCCCGAAAGCGCGCGGATCTGCGCGTCGCGCTTGTCCCAGAGCGACAGGCGTTTGAGGATATCCTCGACCACCCGATCCTTGCGCGGTTTGCCGAACAGCCCACGCGAAAAGCGCACCGTGTTGATCACCTTTTCGAACGGTTCCAGCGCGATATCCTGCGGCACAAGGCCAATCAGGCGGCGCGCGGCGCGGTAGTCGGTCAGAATGTCGTGACCCGCCACAGTGACGGAACCGGAGGTCGGCATCGTGATCCCGCAGATCGTCGAGATCAGCGTGGTCTTGCCCGCTCCGTTGGGCCCGAGCAATGCGATGATCTCGCCCTCCTGGATGTCCAGCGATACGTCCTTGAGGGCGACAAGCCCGCCCTCGTAGGACTTGCGCAGGTTCTTGATGCTCAGGATGGTCGGCATGGTCCCTCGGGTCTTGGCGTTGGGGCCAGAATTAGCGCGCGCGCCCTTGCGCGGCCAGCGCATGGACGCACAGGCGGCTGTGCGCGCCTCACTCCTCGCCGGTCAGACGGCCGAGACAGCCCTTTTTCTTGCTCTCTGTGTCCGGGTCTTCGGCCTCGGCATGGCCTTCGAGCACGTCT
>CAZITF010000112.1:0-8338 GCA_964542095.1 uncultured Rhodobacterales bacterium | reverse complement strand
CTCAGTCACACCCTTGGATATGGCTGGAAAATCAAACGTGGTAATATCTTCGCCATCAAAGTAGGACTCGAACAGAGAAAATGCGGCACGAATTTCTTCCCACTGGTCCGGATACTTAGCTGTTAAAATTTGTAGAGCCTGCGTGTTCCCCGCATTCGGCACATTCACGTTGGCTTGCCGAAGCTGGCTATGCTTCATTTGGATCGTTTCCATGTATTCGATGCGGGCTTCTTGAAGTAACTGCTGAACCCGGTCATGGGCTGGCCGCTGGCGGTGTCCTCTGCCCTGTTCGAAGGGCACCGCCGCGCGCTCTGGCCGGCGCTGGGCGCGCTCAGCATCGGCCATTTCGCCGCGATGCTGGGCATCCTGCTGCCGTTTTCGATGATGACATTGCTGATCGACTACGAGCGGGAAATCAGGATCGGCGCGGGCCTGATCGTGATCGCCATGGGCCTCTATCTTTTCATGACGCGGCGCCACCCGCGCTTTCTGGCACGCATCCCGCCGCACCGATTGGCCCTGTGGTCTTTTCTTGTGGCACTGGCCCATGGCGCGGCGCTCATGCTGGTGCCGATCTTTCTGGGGTTGTGCGCGGTCGAGGGGTTGGGCGCAGGCCACCGGGCGGCATCGGCCCTGATGCAGACCACCCTTCTGGCCTTTTCAGTGGCGCTCTTGCACACCATGGCGATGATCGGCTCGGGCGGGGCCATGGCCTATGCGGTGCATCGCTGGCTGGGCCTGCAATTCCTGTCGCGCAGCTGGTTCGATCTGGACCTGGTCTGGGCGCTCAGCCTGATCGGTGTCGGACTGATCGGCGTCTGGACGGCGCTCTGATCGCTCCGCGCGCGTCCTGCGATCCGTCTTTGGCAGGAAAGGCGCGGACGGGCCGAATCGCTTTGGCCCGGACCCGCTGGCCGCGATCCGGGCCCGGAACCCTCAGCCCGGCGTGTACGAGCGTTCAAGGCCCAGTGACCCGTTCAGCCGCGCCCAGGTGACCTCTTCGAACCGCTCGGGCCACTCGACACCCAAGAGCGCGGCCCGTGCCCGCGCGCGCGGCAGGTAGGCCGCCGCATAGGCCAGATGGGCCGCAATCATGCCCTCACGGGTCGGCACCGGCGGCGGCAAGGCCCGCAGCACATCCTTCTGGTCGTCGGTGATCAGGCGATTGAGGTGCAGTATGCCACCGCGATCGGGGGCGTTCGTCTCTTCGATCATCAGCGCCACCAGCGCGTTGCGCAGGTGATGGACGCCCAGCACGCCGTTGATGTATTCCGACCGCCCCTCCACCAGATGCAACAGGCCGAGAACGCGAATGAACTCCTCGACCTGATAGAGGAACTTCCTTGGATCCGGGCCCACGGGGCGCGCGGTCTCGGGCAGGTTGTCATAAAGCCCGGTGTGATCGAACAGCGGTTTCAGCCCGGCCTGCGTGTGATGCCCCATCTGGTCGGGTTTCAGGATGATCACATCGGTGCGGGTCCAGTCCGCAGTGATCGCATTGATCAGCACCGGCACCGTGGTGCGGTCCCACCACAGCACGATCTCCCCGGTTTGCGCCACCGCCTCGCGCCAGACCGCCGCCACCCCGTCGCTCGCCCCGTCGCGGGCCACCATGACAAAGTCGATGTCGCTGAAATCATCCGCAAACCCGGTGGCGTAACTGCCGCTCAGAAACAGCGCCTCGATCCCCGGCGTATCGGCAAGGGCGGCGCTGATCGTGTCGATGACGTCCTGATGGGTGATGGTGTCGCTCCTTGCGCGAGAACCAGCATCATAGACCACCCCGCCCGGCCGACAACCCAGACCGGGCGCCGATCCACATCGATGGCCCCTGCCCTGCGCCCATCGGATCGCGCAGCGCCCCCGCGTCGGGCAGCGCAACGCAGCGGGTCAGCCATGCGGCACGATGCGTGTGCCAGTCGGCGGTCTGATCGTCCGCACCACCCCGCCCCGTGCCGGGAACGGGGTTCGGCTATTAACTCAGATATGCCGCGAAATGGGCCAGCGTGCGCTCCCAGGCCAGGGCGGCCGCTTCGGGATCATAGCGCGGCGTCGTGTCGTTGTGAAAGCCATGCGGCGCACCGGGATAGATATAGGCTTCATAGGTCTTGCCATTGGCCTCAAGGGCGGCCTCGTAGGCAGGCCAGCCCGCGTTGATGCGCTCATCGAGTTCGCCGTAATGCAGCAGCAGCGGGGCCTGAATGCGCGGCACGTCCCCGGCCGCCGCCTGCCGCCCGTAAAACGGAACCGAGGCCGCCATTTCAGGATAGGACACCGCCAGCGCATTGCACACGCCGCCGCCATAGCAGAACCCGACCGCCCCCACTTTGCCGGTCGACCCGTCATGCGCGGTCAGGAATTCGAAGGCGGCAAAGAAATCCTGCAACAGCTTCGTGCCATCCAGACTGCGCTGCATCTCGCGGCCCTCGTCGTCATTGCCCGGATAGCCGCCAAGGGGCGACAGCCCGTCCGGCCCGAAGGCGAGATATCCGGCCTTGGCGGTGCGGCGCACCACGTCCTCGATATAGGGGTTCAGACCCCGGTTCTCGTGAATGACCAGAACGGCGGGCAACGGGCCCGACGCCCCCGCCGGTTTCGCCATCAGGCCCGAGATGGCGCCATGGCCCTCGGGGCTGTCATAGCGCACGCGCATCGTCTCGATGCCCGGATCGTCCGGAGCGACCTGTTCGGCCAGCGCGTAATCGGGTTGCAGGCTTTCCAGCACGGCCGTGGCGGTGACACCGGCGGCAAGGTATTTTCCGGCCCCGCGCAGGAAATCGCGCTTGCTCATGTCGCCGTGGACATAGCCGTCGAACAGTTTGAGGATATTGGGATCAAAGTCTTTCGCAGTCTTGCGTGTCATTGCTTCGGTCTCCCGGGTTGCACGGGATCAGGATAGCGCATCAGCGGTCCATAAACCATGATCTCTTGCCCGAGTGTGCCCGGCGCGCTAGCTCACGCCATATGATTGACATCCTGAACCTGATCGCCGCCCTCCTGACCATCGGCTTTGGCCTGTTCGGCTTTCTGGCGCCGCGCTACACCGCCGCAGCACTCGACCTTGCACCGACAACCAGCACCATGGGCCTGAGCGAAATGCGCGCCAGCGTGGGCGGTCTGTTCGTCGTGGCAGGCGGGGCGGCGATCTGGCTCGATCAGCCGCCGGGCTATGCGATGATCGGCTTTGCCTTTCTCGGGGCCGCGCTGGGGCGGGTTCTGTCGCTGATCTTCGATGCGCCGCCGGTGAAAAAGGTGCTGGTGTTTGGCGGGATCGAGGCCGCGCTGGCCGCATGGTTCCTGTGGGCCAACCTGTAACGGCCCGAACCTTTCGCCGACCGAACCGTCGCAGGGGCTCATCCGGCACCAAAGGCAACGCACCCACGGGCCGGATCACCATCGTCAATATTGCGCGCGTCGCGCGCAGCATTATCTTCGCAGGCTCGGGGCGCACTGGCCGGACACGCCGGCGACTTGCGCGACGCCGGGAGTCATCCGGGGCGGCGCCAGTCCGGGTCGGCTGACCGCGCTGTCGTGACCTCCTGACTCGGCTCAAACGGGTCTTCCTTGCCGGCGAAGGGACGGTGGCCATCGTCGCGCCCGCCCCTCAAGCGCGTCAGCGCACGCCGCGTTAACGGTGGCGGTGTTGCGCAGGGGCCGGGTGCAGCGCGCGTTGGGGGTGCACGGGGGGTGTACGCATGGTGTACCGGGGGTGACAGCGTGGCATCAGCGGCTCAAACCCGAAAAAACAATTCATTAACAATAGCCTGAACCGCGACATTAAAGCGCAGTCCAATTCTTCTCTGTTTCAAAAAAATCCCCGCCGGAGGCTCCGACAGATTGCAAATCGCGCAAGCCTCGCCTATGTATGGGATGTCCTTCGGGACTATGGACATAAACGCGCTCGTAATAAGCGGATCGGACCCGGGGGCGGTACCCGGCGACTCCACCAAACATCCTTTCATTTGGGGGATCATGGGGTCGAAACAGGATCGACGGACGTCTAAAGGGGTTTGCTTTGTCTCGGCTGTCTGCCACCGTTACCGGCGAAAAATGTACAATTGCAAATGACAATCGTGCTCCGATGGCAGTAGCAGCGTAAGCTGTTCCTAATATCGAAAATTAAGTCCTTGGGCCTTGCAGCCCAAGGCGGGGTTCGCAGGCACCTGGCAACAGAAGCCTGCACTTCTCCCCTCGCCTTGAACCCTTCATTAAGGTCATTGCGCTATCGTCATGCGTGTCATCAATGACATGGACGAGGTGCAAGGTGGCACACAAGGTCAGGATCTTGCAGACCTATTTCGACGAGGTCTGGAAAAAGGGAAATGTCGAGGCGCTGCACACCCTGCTGGCGCCGAACGCGCGCACGCGCGGGATTCTCGGGGGCGAGCCGTTTGATGCGAACGAACTGGCCGAACTGGTCACCATGACACGCGCGCTGATCGGCCCGGTTTCGGTCGCCTTTCCCATCGTGATCGAAAAGGATGACTGGCTCTCCGCCCTTGTCGAAATCAAGAGCCACGCACTCCACAACGGCGACCCGATCCACGTGTTCAACCAGATGCTCGTGCGTTTCGAGGGCGAGCGTATGATCGAGGTGTCCAGCAATCTCGACGCGCTCAGCCTGTTCGAACAGCTTGGCCTGTTGCCCGAAAATGCGATGGTGATGATGCTGGCCGGAACGCGGCTGAGCTGAGGTCAGGTTTTTCATCCGGCGCAGATGCACAAACAACTGGCGCATTGCCCCGTTTGAGTTGCTGTTTTGGCTGCAATGCCAAGATAGCTTTAACACATTGAAATATAACGAAATAACTCGATTCATTTTCTGTCATTCAAGCCATGAAACACCGCTGCTTCAGACGCAGAAAACCTGCGCGAAACGCGCAAATTGATTCAATTTCCCAAGAAGGCACAACGAAAACACCTGAATTGCCCAGCCTTTCGACCGCACGCGCCGGCGGCGCAACCGCCGCCCCGTCAGCCACATGTTTTTCTGACCTTGCGTCGTTTCAGGCGGCAGAAAATGCACGTCGCTGTGCCTCGCACCGGTCGAAGGCATGGGGGCAGATCGCCATGCTGCGCCCCCCCCTGCGATGCCAAGGATACGTTCTGGAGCCATCGGCACGACTGCTGTACGTTCGACACGATGCTGAACGAATTTGCACTGCACTCCCGCGCTCTCGCCCGGTTGGCAACGGCGTTCAGCGCCGCTGACACCAATCCCCACGACATCGCCGCAGAGGCGGCGGCCCCCCCGGCGCTGGCCGCAGGTGTGTCGCGTCGGTGCCGCGATGCGCAGGACAAGTTGCCGGCGAGTCTTGCACGTCCCGACGCGCTCTACCATTGGCCGCGTGAGGGTGCCCGGAAAGGCGCTGACAGACCCACGGGGTGCGGGCAATGACGGCGCCGGCGTTTCCCGACCTGTTGCGTGTGTTCGGGCGCATTGGCCTGCTGTCCTTCGGCGGCCCCGCGGCGCAGATCGCGCTGATGCACGATGCCCTCGTGACGCGCCGGAAATGGCTGAGCGAGGCGCAGTATCTGCGCGCCCTGTCCCTTTGCATGTTGCTGCCCGGTCCCGAGGCGATGCAGCTTGCGACCTATGCAGGATGGCGGTTGCGCGGCACGGTCGGAGGCTTGCTGGCGGGGCTTTTGTTCGTGGTGCCGGGGGCCATGGTCATCCTCGCGCTAGCGCTGTTTTATGTCCGGTTCGGGGATGTGCCGCTGGTGCAAGCCGCCTTTCTGGGGATCAAGGCGGCGGTCATCGTCGTGGTATTGCAGGCCCTGCTGCGCCTCGGCCAGAAGGCGCTGCGCGACCGTGCGGCTTGGATTCTCGCCGCGTCGGGCTTTGTCGCGCTGTTCGTCTTTGGCCTGCCCTTTCCGGTCGTCGTGATCGCCGCCGGCGCGTTCGGATACCTCACCGCGGATCCGGGCCCTTCCGCCGCTCCGCCCGCACCGGCACGCGCCGGAACCGGGCGGACCATCCTGATCTGGGGAAGTCTGTGGGCCGCTCCGCTGATCGTGCTGTGGCTGAACGCGCAGGACTTTCTGATGCAATTGGGCCTGTTCTTTTCCAAACTGGCGGTGGTCACATTTGGCGGAGCCTATGCGGTTCTGGCCTACATGACGCAAGAGGTCGTGCAGGACCATGGCTGGATCACCACCGACCAGATGATCGACGCGCTGGGTCTGGCAGAAACCACGCCGGGGCCGCTGATCCTCGTGACCGAATTCGTGGCCCTGCTGGCAGGTTTCGCGCAAGGCGGGCTGGGCCTTGCGCTGGCCGCCGGGGCGCTGGCGTTGTGGGTGACCTTCGTTCCCTGCTTCCTGTGGATATTTGCCGCCGGACCTTACCTCGATCATATCGCGGCGCGCCCGCGCCTGTCCGCCGCCCTCGACCGGATCAGCGCCACGGTGGTCGGCGTGATCCTGAACCTGTCGCTCTGGTTCGCGCTGCACGTGTTTTTCGGCGCGATGGGCAGCGTTGCGAACCTTGCCCTGCCGGTGCCGGATTTCGCCACGCTCAATATCCGGGCAGTCGCGCTGACAGGGCTCGCCATCGGCTTGATGCTTGGGGCGCGCGTGACACTTCTGCCCGCTCTGGGGCTGATGGCGCTGGCGGGTTGCGCAATTTCGCTGACCGGACCCACTTAATGCAGCTTTGTCGCCGCGCCCTCTTTTCACCGCGCGGAATTGGGATATGCTAGGGTTGTAAAGTTCGAGGAGTGCCATGGGCCGCAGCATTGATTACGGCAACCTGATGCATGAGGCCATGCGCGGCCTCATCCGCAAGGTGTTGAGCGATGTTGCTGAACGCGGACTTCCCGGATCGCACCACTTTTTCATAACTTTCGACACCAGCCACCCGGATGCGGAACTGGCCGACTGGCTCAGCGACCGTTATCCCGGCGAAATGACCGTGGTGATGCAGCACTGGTATGACAAGCTGGACGTGGGCGAGGATGGCTTTGCGGTCACCCTGAATTTCGGTGACGCACCCGAGCCGCTTTATGTGCCCTATGACGCGATCAAGACCTTTGTGGACCCGTCGGTGGAATTCCGCCTGCGCTTTGAAACGCAGGAGCAGGAGGACGGGGTCGACAGCGCTCCGGCCACGTCGCCCGACATCCTGCCGCGCCCACCCGTGGCCAAGCCCAAATCGCTCAAGACCGATGACGACGCCAGTGCGCCGGGCAAGGATGCGGATATCGTATCGCTGGACAGTTTCAGGAAATAGTCGCGGCGCGTCGCTGCGTCATTGACGGGCCAGAAACGTTTCCACCGCGCGTTGGATCTCTCCGTCCCGGATGGACTGGAACCGCAGATTGAGTCCCCCATCCGCCAGGGTCCGATCATATTGCTGCAGGATGTACCCGCCGTCGGCCCCCACGTACAACGAATAGACGGTCAGCGTGTCGCCCATGATGCGCGCCCAGACGTATGGCTCCCCCTTCATCGGGTCGAGTTGCACCTCGTGGCCAAAGACGTTCCTGCGTTGCGCCGCGGCAAAGACCCCTTCCCGGCCACTGTCAAGGAAATCGATGTCATAGGACTTTTTGCGCACCTCTCCGTCGGCGCGATAGGTGATGGAGGTCCATTGCACCCGAAACCCGTCCTTGGTCTCTGAAATCTCGACGCTCATGTCGCGCGGGATTTTGGTGCCATCAAGGGCGGTGATTTCGGCCGATCCGCTATAGGTGCCGACGAAGGCCGCCGCATCCGCCCGCGCCATGCCGATGAACAGAAGACAGGCCGCGCTCAGGGCAAACAACGCACCGAACACGCGGTGCAGGACGGGTCGTGTGGCAGTGCGGGTGGCTCGCATGATCATACTCTCCCAAAAAACAACGTGCTGTCTTTAACATAGTGCGCCACCACCAGGTTTTCATCACCCTTTCTGAACCTGTTCGCTTCGCGGTGGGGCGGGCGCATACCAGCATGCTTGTCTGCGCCGCACCCGCCCGGTAAACGCAAGGGCAGAGACCGCCACTTGCAGCAAGGAACCGATCCATGGCCGACACCCGCACCGAATCCGACAGCTTTGGACCGCTCGAGGTTCCGGCCGACAAGTATTGGGGGGCACAGACGCAGCGCTCGATCATCAATTTTCCCATCGGCTGGGAAAAGCAGCCGGTCGCCATCGTGCGCGCGCTGGGGGTGATCAAGCAGGCCTGTGCGATGCAGAACAAGGCGCAGGGCGATCTGGATGCGCGTCTGGCCGACGCCATCATCCAGGCCGCCAGCGAAGTGGTCGCAGGCCGGTTCGACGACAACTTTCCCCTTGTCGTCTGGCAGACCGGGTCGGGCACCCAATCCAACATGAACGCAAACGAGGTGATCGCCA
>CAZITF010000111.1:0-8487 GCA_964542095.1 uncultured Rhodobacterales bacterium | reverse complement strand
CCATCACATGCACCATGCAGGCGGGTGTGTGGCCGGGCGTGTGCATCGCATAGCACTGCATTTCACCGACCCTATAGCTGTCGTTGTCTTCGAACAGGGCGTCGAATTGAGATCCGTCCCGCTGGAATTCGGTGCCTTCGTTGAATACCTTGCCAAATGTATCCTGTACCTCGGTGATCTTTGCCCCGATGCCGATCTTGCCCCCCAGAGCCTGCTGGATATAGGGCGCACCCGACAAGTGGTCGGCGTGCACATGGGTTTCGATGATCCAGTCGAGCCGCAACCCCTGCGCCTTGATATGCGCGATGATTGCATCCGCACCGTCAAAGTTCAGCTTTCCGGCGGCGTAATCGATGTCCATCACTGCATCGATGACGGCGCATCCCGGTCCATCCGGTTCCTGAACCACATAGGACATCGTATTTGATCGCTTATCGAAAAAGGGGGTGACTTTCGGTGTTCTGGTCATGTCCGGGGTCATTCCTTTTCCTCCATTTCGACGGGTCCGCCCTGCGCCTGCCATGTCGAGAATCCTTCTCGAAGATGGGCAGCATCAAACCCCATGTCCTGCAAAGTGGCTACTGTCAGGGCCGACCGCCAGCCCGAGGCGCAGTGAAACAGATAGGTTTTGTCGGGTTGACCAAAGACTTCCTTGAAATAGGGGCTGTCGGGATCCACCCAGAACTCGATCATTCCGCGCGGCGCGTGTACCGATCCGGGAATGTATCCGCTGCGCTGCCGTTCGCGCACATCACGGATATCGACGATTACCACGTCTGGGTCATCCACCATGCCGATTGCATCGCGTGTTTCGACCTCGCGGATACGGGCACGTGCCTTCGCAACCATTTCGGCGGCGCTGATCTTCAAAGCCATGGGAAATCTCCATCTGTTGGACGTCATAGTGTCAGCCAGTTTGCTCGCGGGCAAGGACCAAGGATGCCCCATCTACGTAGCGGCGTCCTCCATTCGGACAACAAGATACGCGCCGCTTGCACAGGCTTCGCTTGGCATGTCGCATCCTCGGTTTTCCTTGCATTTCATCGAGGAGGACAGAGTGAGTTCGATCCGGTTTGAATGTGCCGCGCCTACATCCACTGTTCCGATAATCTGTATATGCCAGATTTTGGTTTCGGCTTTTCATACGCCGGACGGGCGTTCAGACCTGCCAATCCCGTCCATTGCCGCCAGCACTTCATCCAGCTTGCGCACTGCGCCGGATTGCAAATATTCCATCGCGCGCAGTGAGGCGTCATGCGCGGCGATGCTTGATCCGGCTGCACAGTCTTCTATCACACGGCAGAAATAGTCGTGCTGGTGCCCGTCAACAAAAGTGTAATGAACGCACACGTCCGTCAGGCCACCGACCAGAAACAGCGTGTTGATCTTCAGACCCTTCAGAAGTATCTCCAGATCCGTGCCAAAAAAGGCCGAATAGCGCCGCTTGCGGATCAGGAAATCGTCGGGGCGAAAGTCCATTTCCTTGACCGCAATGTCGGTCGCTGGGTTGTTTTCGAGGCAATGCACATCCTCGTCGCCATCCAGTTCCCGCCCGAAATCGACCATTGACGGGTGGTGCACCTCTTGGATGAAGATCACCGGGATGGCAGCCGCGCGGGCCGCGTCGATGGCGGTGCGCGCGCGCAGCATCCGGTCCTTGTACCCCGGCATGTTGTCAATCGAGCGCATTGCGCTGTCGTCGACAAAGGTGCTGGCCTGTATGTCGACCACGATCAGCGCCGCGCGTCCTTCGATCAGGGCGTGTCGCGGTTTGCCTGTGTTCGCCATCAGACTGTCTGCGTCGCGGCAACCGCCCGCTTCCAACGCTCATACCCGGCAGCGCGTTGGTCCTCCGCCATCTTTGGATCAAACCGCGCCTCGCGCGCCCAGGTGGCTGCAAATCCCTGTTGATCGGGATAGACACTTGCGCGCATCCCTGCGAGCCATGCCGCACCCAAGGCTGTCGTCTCAAGACCCGCGGGACGATCGACTGGCGCACCCAGAATGTCGGACAGGAACTGCATCGCCCAGTCGTTGGCACTCAGGCCGCCATCCACGCGCAATATCGCGTCGCCTCCCTCCGGCCAGTCTGCGCGCATCGCCTCCCACAGATCACGGGTCTGGAAGCCGATGCTTTCAAGGGCCGCGCGGGCCATGTCCGCGGGGCCTGTATCGCGGGTCAGCCCGTAGACCGCACCCCGGCAATCCGGGTTCCAATAAGGCGCACCAAGACCGGTGAAGGCAGGCACCAGCGTGACCTCGCCCCGCCCTTGCTGCGCCAGCGCCTGCGTTTCCGAGGCTGTTTCGATGATGCCCAGACCATCGCGCAGCCATTGCACGACTGCCCCGGCGATGAATATTGAGCCTTCGAGGGCGTATGACGGTGTCCCATCAAGCTGATAGGCCACGGTTGTCAGCAGACGGTTGTTTGAGGTCACCGGTGCCGCCCCGGTGTTGAGCAGGGCAAAACACCCTGTTCCATAGGTTGATTTCAGCATGCCCGGCTCGAAACAGGCCTGCCCGATGGTGGCCGCCTGTTGATCGCCCGCTACGCCAAGGATCGGCGTCTGACCGCCCAGCATTTCCGTCACTCCGAAATCCGAGGCGCAATCGCGCACTTCCGGCAGCATCTGCATGGGTATGTCGAGCATGGCACACATTTCGGGGCTCCAGGTGCCTTTGTGTATGTCGTACAGCATGGTGCGCGCGGCATTGGTGGCGTCCGTCACATGGGCCTTGCCCCCGGTCATGTGCCAGATCAGAAAACTGTCTACCGTGCCGAACAGCAGCTTGCCCTCAGCGGCCCGCGTGCGTGACCCGTCATTCTGATCGAGGATCCACTTGACCTTGGTCGCTGAGAAATAGGGATCCAGCAGCAGGCCGGTGATGGCCGTCACCTGGTCACCGTGCCCTTCGGCACGCAATGCCTCGCACATCCTGGCGGTACGGCGGTCTTGCCATACAATGGCATTGTGCAGCGGTTCGCCCGTTTCAGCGTCCCAGATCACGGTCGTTTCGCGCTGATTGGTGATGCCGATGGCGGCGATATCGTTCGGCTTCAGCCCGGCCTTGTCCATCGCCGTCTTGCAGGTCGCCTGCACCGTAGCCCAAAGATCGCGTGGATCATGTTCAACCCAGCCGCTGGCGGGAAAATGCTGGACGAATTCCTGCTGCGCGCTGGCCCCCGGCTTCATGTCCGGGCCGAACACGATGGCTCGCGAGGATGTGGTGCCCTGATCAATCGCCAGAATATGTGTCATTGAGATGGGTCCTTGATGCTGCGCAGGTCTGGAGAGGTTTACGGCATAGCAAAGGGCGCATCAATCGCCTCGCTTATTGCTCGGGCGCGATGTCCCTGAATCCCAAAAGTGCCGCCGCCCCGATCATCAACCCACCACTGATCCGGTTGAGGCCCGTCATCGAAATGCGCGAAAGCCGTTGCGCGACACGCGCCCCTGCCCACCCCCACAGCACTAACGTGACCCCGTCCACCAACAGATACGTGGCGCCCAGGATCGCCAGTTGCGGCAGGACAGCGGCAGCGGTGTCGATGAATTGCGGAAAAAGTGCTGCAAAGAACACCACTGCAAAAGGGTTGGTCATCGACGTCAGGAACCCCACGCGAAACAACCCCGTCGCCTTGACAGAGGGTGGCGCTTGCCCCGTCCCTTCGCGCGCCAGCATCAGACGCAGACCGATCCAGACGAGATAGGCCACGCCCAACCACTTGATCCAGCCGAAGGCTTGCGCAGAGGTGGCAATGATGGCCGCCAATCCGAAGGCGGCGGCGGTCATTTGCAGGACATTCGCGCTGAGGTCCCCGGCGATCACCCAGAGGCTGCGGCGTAACCCGTGCTTCATCGCGTTGGACACAATCAGCAACTGACTGGTATCGGGTGGCGTCGCAAAGAATACGGCGACGGCGGCGAGATAAAGCAGATAGGTTTCTGCGCTCACACCCGTGCGGCCTGTGCCAGACCCGCGCCAAATATCGTCTCGGCATGATCATTAAGGTAAATCCGCAGCCAAGGTGTGAACCGCTCCGGCGCGCGGCGCACCTGACCCATCAGGACGTGATAGTCCACCCATTCGACAGCCATCACCTCGGCAGGGTTGGGTTCGATTTTCAGATCGTGCGGGGCATGGCCCAGATAGACGTCGACCACCTCATGTTCGACCAGCCCATTGCCAACTTTGGCGCGGTATTCCAGATGGTGGCGATGTTCGAGGGGCAGACCGGTGATGCCTAACTCTTCGTCCAGGCGGCGCACGGCACAGTCCAGCGGCGCTTCATCCCAATCGGGATGCGTGCAGCAGGTGTTGGCCCACAGCCCCGGCGTGTGGTATTTCTCCATCGCGCGCCGTTGCATCAACACAGCGCTCCCACGGATCATGAAAACCGACACCGCCTTGTGGCGCAGGCCACGCTGATGGGCCTCCAGTTTTTCCACCGGGGTCAGGGTGCCATCGACCCATGCGGGGATCATGATGCTCATATGTGGTTCGCTTTCACCAACCCTGTCAGGTGGGTCATGTTCTTGATGCCGATTTCCGGCTGCGCCATGGGATTGGCCGGACCAACTTTTTGTTCACATAGGCCTCGAAGGTCAAGCGTTGTACGTCGATTTCGTGACAAAGGGAGACAATCCGCTCGCGCCGGTCACCTGCCGGTTGCCATCCAGCGCTTTGAAATCATTGAAAGTCATGAGACCGTGGGCACCCATACCACAGAGCGGCGCGACAGTCAGAAAGTGACTGGACATTGCATCGGTGTCCGAACCCCGGGGGTCCTGAGTTATCCCCTTGATTGATGCCCTCATCGCATTGTTTGTCTGGTAGTTTTCCACCGGTACAAAACTGGTGGCGGCAAATTATGCCGACCATGCAGGCCACTAAGCGCAGCGCAATACTACGCTTGCCGCCCAGTCCTTCGGGGCACTTGAGACCCATGGCGCCTGGTTGTTCGCCTTCCAGACGGATATTTCGGCGTGCCACACTTCAACCTCGAATTCCTGCCCGCAGCCCTGTCACACCTCGCCAGCCACTTCCGCATCCTCAACTGGTCGTTCCCATCCCCGACGAAGGCTCTGGCGCTGGATGCTACCCGCGCTCAAGCCCACGCCAAAGAAACAAGCAAACCATGGGGACCCCATGGGTTTTGTTGCAGTGTTCCGATCTCAGATAGACGCTCTGTAAGAGAACGGCAGTTATCGCATCTAGAAAACCCGTCACACGTTATCCCAGTGATGATCAAGGACCCGGTCAAGTGCCGGATGCTGTCGGACTTCCTCACGTAGCGCCATGGAAATTACGTGCAGCCTATCAACTGCTCCACCGTGCCTCAGAGCACGGAGCGGTTGCGATTTACACCCTCTTCGCCGCACGGCATTGAGGACATCGAACACTTGGTTTTGGCGCTCAGGGATCTGTGGAAACAATGCGCCATCAGCCATGCAGTAACCTGATCGCCAAGCCCGCACAAATCGACCCGATCCGAACATCAAATCAAAGTTACTGTTGACTTGATCCGGAGATCGCTACGTTCATTCCAAAGAACACAAGCAAAGGAGACTCCTATGTTCCGAACTTTGACGCTTATGGCTGCAACGACGCTTGCCCTGCCCGCATTTGCCGATGGTCATGCCGCATCCGGTGATGTCGCAGAAGGCGAAAAGGCGTTCCGCCAGTGCAGTTCATGCCATGTCGTCCAAAATGAAGCGGGCGAAACTCTTGCGGGGAAAAATGCCAAAACCGGGCCAAACCTTTATGGCATCATCGGCAACAAATTCGGGATGGTCGATGGTTTCCGTTATTCCGACATCAACCAGCTTGCGGCAAGCATGGATGACATCGTGGTGAACGAAGAAGTGTTCGTGGCCTACGTTCAGGATCCGACGGGCTATTTGCGTGAAGTGACCGGTGACAAGGGTCGCAGCAAGATGTCCTACAAGGTGCGCAAGGAAGAAGACGCGATCAACATTTACGCATACCTCGCGTCCCTGTCCCCGGAGCCGGAAGCTACGAACTGATATCCGACGCACGACAGCTTCGTTGAAAACCGTCGCCGGATTGTCCCGGCGGCGGTTTTTTGTGGCGACACCGACATTCAGTCTGCGATTGCATTTAGACAGTCTTAAGGCTCCACTGTCAAAGTAGCGCTGCTGCACAGGGGACAAGGAACTGTAGAGATGAATAAACTGGTCCGGTTTTGCCTTGTCCAATTTGTTTTGCTGGCATCGGTCCATGCGGCGATTGTAATCATTGCCGGTGCGGCCCGCGCGCAGGAGCAACCAGTGGTGGACTGCGTTGTTGCGGCCTACTACCCACCCTACCTGATCGCCGACGCTGAACAAAACGCAGGCATGTCCATCGAAATCCTTCGAGAAGCGGCGCGGCGGGCCGGGCGCCGTATTGATATCCAGTTCATGCCATTTCAACGCGCGCTGCTGACCTTGCAGACTGACTCCCGGTGCATGATACCAACACTGTTTCGCGTTGCAGGCCGCGAAAGACAGTACATGTGGATCGTAGACTACGATTCATCGGACCTGAGATTTCTCACAACCAGCGTGCCGATCGATACCCTGGACGACGGGCGGCGTTTGACAAGCATAGGGGTCGAAACCGATTCATTCGCAGATCAGTATTTGACCCGCATTGGTTTTGAAAATCTGGTGCGCGTATCCGCGACGACCTCTTCGGCACGAATGTTGAGCGCTGGACGAATTGATGCGTGGGTGCAATCCAGACCCGCCGCATCCCGACTATGGGAAGAGTTGAATCTTGCTCCGGCGTTGCAGGTCGGCGCCTCCGTGTACTCCGTTCCCGTGTATCTTGCAGCGGGGCTGAATTTCTCTCAGGACATCGCCTTGGAATATGAGGCCGCTGTCACCGAAATGTTGGCAGACGGCACCGTCAGGCGCATTATTGACAAATACAAATGATCGCATGGTAACAATGACCGCGACGTTTCGCGCCTACTCTCAAACGATGATCGGTATCTCGCTGACATCGGGATCGAACTCTTCGAATGCATTAACGGTTTCTGCAATCCGCGCGGACGTCACTCAGCCTTGGGATCGAAAAGCCAATTGGCCTTCGAAGCAAGGGCTGCATAAATGGGTAACTGGAGCGGCATGAAAGCGTGACAGGTCCAGGTTGGACTTGCGATCGCCGGGGCGCGTTATCGTTGGATCCTGAGCACAGCCTTTCTTTTGGCGATAGCAGTAAAGATATTGTTGGTCACGAACCGTTCACGGACACGGGTCACGTTAATGCGTTCATGCTCGGATTTTTGTCAGGTCTCCTGGGCATTTGGAAAGCGGATTCAGAGCACCATTCTGAGTGATCCGCTCGTTTGCAGCAGTACGCGTTATTACAGGCGCGTTCCGAACAGGGCGCCGATTGCGTAAGTCACGGCCATGGCAATCACACCCCAGAAGGCCACGCGAAGTGCGGCGCGACGAATAGGGGCACCGCCCAGTCCGGCCCCAACAGCCCCCAGCCCGAAGAGCATGACCAGGGCCACCAGAGAAACAGCGATAGCAACACTCGCAAAAGGTACGAATGCCGCGACGATCAGGGGTGGCAATCCTCCGACCAGAAAAGCGATGGCCGACGCGGCAGCCGCCTGCAGTGGGCGCGCTGCCAGAGTGTCGCTCAGGCCGATATCTTCGCGCGCATGGGTGGCGAGCGCATCGTATTCCGTCATCTCGGTTGCAGCCTGACGCGCCGTCGCCTCGGACATCCCGCGCGTTCGCAAAATGGCGACCAGTTCCTCGAACTCTCCCTCTGCGTTCCGCACCAATTGTTTCGCTTCTCGCGCGAGATCTGCGTTTTCGCTGTCGGCCTGAGAGCTGACAGACACATATTCGCCCGCAGCCATCGAAAGAGCGCCCGCAACCAGCCCTGCCAGACCCGCAACCAGTACGGGGCCTGTAGCTGTCGAGGCCGCCGCCACTCCGACGATGATGCCTGCGGTCGACAAGAGCCCGTCATTGGCGCCCAGAACGGCAGCGCGCAGCCATCCCGAACGCTGACTGAAGTGCAGATGTTCATGTGCCGGCATGGTTTTTCGCCAATTCCTTCAAATCGATTTCAACCCTTAGGCCCGGTGCATTGTCTTTCAGACGCAGCTCGCCCTCATGCATGTGGATGATCGCGGCGACCAGGCTCAGGCCCAATCCACTGCCGGGCGTCGTGCGGCTGCGTTCAAGCCGGTAGAGGCGTCGGAGCACGTTTTCACGTTCTTCGGCGGGAATGCCGGGGCCAGTATCAGCCACCATGATCTGTGCGGTTCCGCCCGATTGCGCAACCGAGACGGAAATTCTGGCACCATCCGGCGCGTGGCGGAAAGCGTTTTCAATCAGATTGGCAAACACCTGGCCCAGCAGAGATTTGTTCCCGGCGACGTAGACCGGCCCATCCGGTACGTCACACCTCAGATCGTGACCGGTCTCTTCGGCGATCGGCGCATACACCTCGCAA
>CAZITF010000110.1:0-8510 GCA_964542095.1 uncultured Rhodobacterales bacterium | reverse complement strand
ACGGCGGCAACGGGATTTCGGGGGAATTCCAGGTGATGCGCCACCTGATGAACCTCGAGACGGTCAACACCTACGAGGGCACCCATGATGTACATGCCCTGATCCTGGGGCGCGCGCAGACCGGATTGCAGGCGTTTTTCTGAGGCCAGGACCGGGGGCTGTCTGCCCCCGGACCCCCGACAGTATTTCTGGCCAAAAGAAGCGAGGGCGTGATTTCTTCTGGCTGAAAATACTGCCGCCGGAGGCATGAAGACAAATTTTCCGACAGAGGCCGCATGGACCGCGTTTCAATCGTTCACGACACTTTCCTGACCCGCGTGGCCGCGCGCGATCTGCCGCAAGTGACGCCGCTTGGGCTTGATGCGCCCACGTCCCGCGCGCTGTTCGAACACCAGTGCCTGACGCGGGCCCTCGATATCGTCAGCCGCGAGATGCAGAAGGCGGGCCAGGGGTTTTATACGATCGGCGCGTCCGGGCACGAAGGCATGGCGGCGGTGGCCCATGCGCTGAACCCGGATGACATCGCCTTTCTGCACTATCGCGATGGCGCCTTTCAGGTGGCCCGTGCGGCGCAAAAAGGGCAGGACATGTGCCGCGACATGCTGCTCAGCTATGCCTGCGCGGCAGACGATCCGACCAGTGGCGGGCGGCACAAGGTGCTGGGCAGCCGCGATCTGTTCATCCCGCCCCAGACCTCGACCATCGCAAGCCACCTGCCCAAGGCGGTCGGGGCCGCCTATGGCATCGGCCTTGCCCGCCGCGCCCGCCCCGAAGCGGCGATCCTGCCGCGTGACGGCATTGCCGTGGCCAGTTTCGGCGATGCCTCGCTGAACCACTCGACCGCACAAGGCGCGATCAATGCGGCCGGGTGGACAAGCGTGCAGGGTGTGCCCCTGCCGCTCTTGCTGATCTGCGAGGACAACGGGATCGGGATTTCGACCAGGACCCCGGCGGGGTGGGTGGCCGCCAGCCTCGCCCACCGTCCGGGGCTGACCTATTTCGCGGGCGACGGGTGCGATCTTTGGGATGCGTACCGGGCCGCCAGCGCGGCCGCCGCCTTTGTCCGCACGCATCGCAAACCGGCAGTGCTGCACCTGCGCACCGTGCGGCTCTATGGCCATGCCGGCGCGGATGTGGCCACCAGCTACCTGCCGCGTGCCGAGGTCGAGGCGGACGAGGCCAACGATCCGCTGTTGCGTTCCGCTTCGGGGTTGCTGGCGCAGGGCATGTCGCCTGACGCGGTTCTGGCCATCTACGAGGCCGCGCTCACGCGCACCCGCGCCGAGGCGGCGGACGTCGCCAAGGCCGCACCGCTGAACGGGGCGGCAGCGGTGATGGCGGCCATCGTCCCGCCCAGACGCACGATCACTCCCACCAATGGTCCAAGCGCCGAGGCGCGCGCCACCGCCTTCGGATCGGACCGCGCGCAGATGGACAGCCCCCAGCCGATGTCAAAGCTGATCAACTGGGCGCTGAGCGACCTGATGCTGGCCCATCCCGAAACCGTGATCATGGGCGAGGACGTGGGGCGCAAGGGCGGGGTCTATGGCGTCACCCAAAAGCTGCTGAACCGTTTTGGCCCGTCGCGCGTGATCGACACGCTGCTGGATGAACAGTCGATCCTTGGCCTCGCCATCGGCATGGCCCATAACGGGTTCATCCCCATGCCCGAAATCCAGTTCCTCGCCTATCTGCACAATGCAGAGGACCAGATCAGGGGTGAGGCGGCGACGCTGCCGTTCTTTTCCAACGGGCAATGGACCAACCCGATGGTGCTGCGCATTGCGGGACTCGGCTATCAAAAAGGGTTCGGGGGGCATTTCCACAACGACAACGCGCTGGCGGTGCTGCGCGACATACCGGGGCTGATCCTCGCCTGTCCCTCCGACGGGGCCGAGGCGGTCATGATGCTGCGCGAATGCCACCGCCTCGCGCGCGAGGAAAACCGCCTGTGCGTGTTTGTCGAACCCATCGCGCTCTATCCGATGCGGGACGTGCAGCCGGGGGATGGCGCGTGGATGCGCACCTATCCCGCCCCGGATCAGCGGATCCCGTTGGGCCGGGTCGGCATGAGCGGCGCTGGCGATCTGGCCATCGTCACCTTTGCCAACGGGCGCTACCTGGCCGCGCAGGCGAATGTCGCCAATGCCCGGCTGGTGGATCTGCGCTGGCTCGCGCCCTTGCCCCTCGAAAGCCTCCTTGAGGCCGTCGGGGGGTGCAGCCATATCCTCGTGGTGGACGAAACCCGGCGCTCCGGCGGCGTGGCCGAAGGCGTGATGGCGGCCCTGTTCGAGGCGGGACACCGCAAGATCGCGCGCTATACCGCCGAGGACAGCTTTATCGCGACGGGGCGGGCCTATGGCGACACGCTGCCGTCAACCGAGGGGATTCGCGCCGCCGCCGCGGCACTGATGCGGGGTTGAACCGGCCCCGCGCGGGGCATCCGCTGCGCAAATCACCCGTCAGACCCCGATCCAGGGCTGATTTTGCACACGTGTGCAAAAAACAGTTGCCAAGTCGTGCATGTGGTGTCTAGCCTTGTGTATCAAGCTGCTGTGAGGGACTCCGATGGCCGAAATTCAGCTCCGCAACATCAACAAGCGGTGGGGGACGTTCGTGGGCGTCGACAATTTCGACCTGACCATCGCCGATCAGGAGTTTCTGGTGCTGCTGGGCCCCTCGGGCTGTGGCAAGACCACGACCATGCGCATGATCGCGGGGCTTGAGGACGCGACGACAGGCGACATCATCATCGACGGCAAACGGGTCAACGATCTCGACCCAAAGGACCGGGACGTGGCGATGGTGTTCCAGTCCTACGGGCTTTACCCGCACCTCAATGTCTATGAAAACATCCGCTTCCCGCTGAAGGTACGCAAGGCCGACCCGGCCACCCATGACGAACGGGTACGCCGCGCCAGTGCCATGGTGGAACTGGACGAATTCCTGCACCGCAAGCCTGCCGAACTGTCCGGCGGGCAGCGCCAGCGCGTCGCCCTGGCGCGCGCCATCGTGCGCGAACCCAACGTGTTCCTGATGGACGAGCCGCTGTCCAACCTGGATGCCAAGCTGCGCGTCTCCACCCGCGCCCAGATCAAGAACCTCAGCCACGAACTCAAGGTCACCACCGTCTATGTCACCCATGACCAGATCGAGGCGATGACGCTGGCCGACCGTGTCGTGGTGATGAAACAGGGCAAGGTCCAGCAGGTCGGCACCCCGACCGAGATCTACGACAACCCGGCCAACACCTTCGTGGCGAGCTTTATCGGATCACCGGCGATGAACCTGATGGACGGGACGATGGCCGGGGGCACCTTTACCGGCGACAAGGTGAAGATCGGCGGCCTGCCGGTGCCCGATGGCCCCGTCACGCTGGGTTTTCGCGCCGAAGACGCGGCCGTTGCGGATGCGGACGGCCAGATCACCGCGCCGCTTTACACCATCGAACTGCTGGGCGACGCCACGATGCTGACCGTGCGCGCAGGCGGCCAGCTGGTGTCGGTCAAGGCACACAAGGACTTCCGGGCAGAGATCGGCGACACCGTGTCGTTCTCGATCCCGAACGCGATCTGTCACGCATTTGACAGCACGTCCGGCGAACGTCTCGCCTGACGCACCTGCCCGCGGCCCCGGGGCAACCGGGGCGCGGGCCAATCCACGTCGGTGCAGACTTGCAAGATGCACCGGCACATACGCAACAGGGAGTTTGCACATGTATCTGAAGAAACTGGCACTGGCGGGCGCTGTCTCGCTTATGGGCACATCGGCCTTTGCAGCCTGCGCCTATCAAAACGAGGTGCCGCTGAAATCGCTGAGCGCGGGGTTCGAGGCATGGAAGGCCGTCACCGACGCGATGGCCGAGTGCGGCAATTTCCAGGCCGAACTGGATCAGGAATTCCGCACCAAGCAGCCCGCCGCCTTCGAGGCGAACCCGTCGCTCTATCACATCGGTGGCGTGTCCAACGGCACCATCACGCCGCTGCTGAACGCCGGCACCATCCGTCCGCTCGACGATCTCGTGGCCAAATACGGCCAGAACCTGTCGCCCAACCAGCTGATCAAGGTCGACGGCAAGACCATGGCGATCGCCATGATGGTCAACACCCAGCACCTGATGTACCGCGAGGATATCTTTGCCGATCTCGGCCTCGATACGCCGACCACATGGGACGAGGTGTTCGCGGCGGCCGACGCCATCAAGGCCGCGGGCGTGGTCGATTACCCCATCGGTGCGACGATGAAATCCGGCTGGAACCTGGCGCAGGAATTCGTGAACCTCTACCCGGCTTTCGGCGGCGTGATGTTCAACGACGACAACACGACGGGCGTGAATTCCGATGCCGGACTCAAGGCGCTTGAGGTCATGAAAAACACGCTGGACTACGCCGACCCCGAAGTACTGGTCAGCGACTCGACCTATGTGCAGCAGCAATTCCAGCAGGGCAAGATCGCCATGGCCAACCTCTGGGCCAGCCGCGCGGGCGCCATGAATGACGAGTCCGAAAGCAGCGTCGTCGGCAAGGTCAGGATGGCCGCCGCACCCATGGCGGTGAAAGGCGGCGCACCGGCCACCACGCTGTGGTGGGACGGGATCGTGATCGCTTCCAACATCACCGACGAAGAGGCCGACGCCGCCTTCCGCCTGGCGATGGAAGGCATGGACGAAGAGATGGTCAAGGCCAACAACGAGGCCGCGATCTGGTTGATCAAGGGCTACGAGCCCGGCCCGCTGGCCGAAGGGGCCATCGCCACGGCCACGGCAACGCCTCCGGCACCGGCCTATCCTTCGACCACCGTCATGGGGCTGCTGCACACGGCCCTTGGCAACGAACTGCCCGCCTACCTGACCGGAGAGCGGGACGCCGCAGCCACCCTGGCCGCGGTGGAAGAAGCCTACACCACCTCCGCCAAAGAGGCCGGTGTGCTCGAATAGGGCCGCAACCCCGAAGGGCGGGCCGGGTTTTCCCCGGCCCGTCACCCTGCACGAGAGGACAGATGCAGACCGAATTCGATCATATCGTTGCGGGCGGTGGCTCTGCCGGATGCGCGGGTGCCGCGCGTCTTGCCGAACAACCGGGCACGCACGGCTTCGGGCGGCACCGATGGCCGCGCGACGTTCGGCGGCTGGCACATCGGCGACCCAGCCAGCGACATGTCCGCAGAAAGGATAGCTGAATGAAGTTCAAGACCTTCTTCTGGTTCGTGGCTCCGTCCGTGTTCATGATGCTGCTCTTTATCGCGGCACCGCTGGTGTCGGTGTTGATCCAGTCCTTTCAGGTGACCCAGCCGGTCATGCAGCAGATCGAGGTCGAAACCTGCACCCCCGGTTTCCTGACCCAGACCTGCACCACCGAGGTCAAGACCGTGCCCACCATCGACGAGGCGACGGGCAAGACGATCACGACCACGTCCTGGGTGGGGCTGCAAAGCTATCGCAACGTGCTGCAAATGGACAAGGTCTGGGAGGCGGTCAGCAACGGCGCCTTGCGCGACATCCTGCAAATCGACTTCTGGAAGGCGCTGCGGTTCACGCTGATGTTCACCCTGCTCACACTGCCGCTGGTGATCGGTGTGGGGCTGATCATCGCGCTGGCGGTCAACAACGCGGCCAGGGCGCTGCGGGGGCCGGTGATCTTCATCTCGCTTTTGCCCTTCATCATCACGCCGGTGATCGGATCGCTGTCGATCTACTGGCTGTTCGTGGGCGACGGGATCCTGACGGCGACACTGGAACGCTGGACCGGGCAGGACATCGCGATGTTCGCCCAGGCCTGGACGATCGAACTGCTGATGTATTTCTACCGGGTCTGGAACGTGGCCCCCTTTGCCTTCGTGATCTTCTACGCGGGCCTGCAAACCGTGAACATGGACACGCTGGAAAGCGCGATCATCGACGGCGCCAACCGGTTCGAGCGGCTGCGCTACGTGATCGTGCCGCACCTGATGCCGCTGATCATCTTCATCGCGCTGATCCACCTGATGGACAGCTACCGCGTGTTCGAAGAGATCGTCGGCTTCCGCAGCCAGGCGCACGTCATTTCGCTGCAATGGCTCACCTACGACTTCTTGGTGCCCGATGACGCGGGCAACCGCGCCATCAGCCGGGCCTCGGCCAGCGCGATGCTGACAATGATCGGGATCGTGCTGCTGCTGATCCTGCCGCTGCGCCGGACATGGCGCGATCACAAGGGGGGGGCGCACTGATGTCTTCCAAGGCCACGGCACAGCCCCTCTCGCTCAGGATCGCCTCCGGCGCGTTCCTCGCCTTCTGGTGCCTCCTGGCGGCGTTCCCCATCGTGTGGATCGCGATCATGAGCCTGAAATCCCCGCGGGACGCCTTTGCGGCCAGCGCGTGGGACGTGATCACCGGGCCCGCGACACGGGCGGCAGGCAACGGGCTGTCGGTGATCGACATCGCGCTGGGGCTCGTCGTTCTGTTCCTTGCGATCCGCTGGGCGTTCACGCGGCTGCCGCAGATGGTCGTGCGGCTGACGCCGCCGGGGCTGATCGCGCTGGGCTGGCTGGCCGGGGCGGCCGTCTACGCGCTGGTGTTCGTGCTGATCTTCTTCGGTGTGCTGCCTGCGCTGCTCGGCATATTCAATTCCGTCGCGGGCCCGTTGGGGGCCCCCGTCATCGGCCTCACGACAGAGAACTACACCGCCGTCTGGGTCGAAAACCAGTTCTACCGCAACTTCATGAACTCGATGATCGTGACGGCGGGGGTGGTGATCATCTCGCTGACCGTGGGCACGCTGGCAGGCTACGGGCTGGCGCGCTCGGGCTCGAACCTCGCCTTCTGGCTGCTGATCCTCGCGCTGGTGTTCCGCGCATTGCCGCACTCGGTTCTGGTGGCGGGATACCTGCCCTGGTTCATCAACTCGGCCGAGATCCTGCGCCCCATCCTGGGTGACTTGTCCCCGACCCTCTACGGCCAGCCATGGGCGGTGATTGCCGTGCTGGTCTCGATCAACCAGCCGTTCACCATCTGGATGCTGCGCAGTTTCTTCCAGAACATCCCCAGTGAACTGGACGAGGCCGCCCGGGTCGATGGCTGTTCCCACTTTCAGGCGTTCCGCCGGGTGATCATGCCGGTGATGTGGCCGGGGGTGATCACCACGGGGCTGTTTTCATTCCTTCTGGGCTACAACGATTTCCTCGTGACCTCGCTGCTGCTGGACGCGCAGAACCAGACAATGGTTCCGGCCATCGCGGGCTATTTCAACCGCGAAACCACCACCACCGACCAGGTCGAGGCGGTGGCGGCGGCGGTGTCGATCACCGCCCCCCTGTTCCTGCTGGTGATGGTATTCCAGCGCCAGATCGTGTCGGGGCTGACAGCGGGGGCCGTCAAGGGATGATCCCCCGCTTCATTTCGCCAGGCAAACCGCCGCCGGAGGCTCCCGCAGGTGCCACCCGCGCAACGGCAATCATGGGCGCTACAGGTCCATACGCTGCCGAAGGGGTGCACAGGGGGTGTACGGGGGGTGCACGCCCGGTGCGACAGGTTTTTTCAACAAGATCAAAGGCAAACCCATGAAAGGCGCCCGACCCGAACAGGCGGTGCTGACACGCGCCACCGACATGAGCAAGACAGGCGAAACCCGCGCCGTGATCGAAGGGATGGTGGACGGTCTGAACGATCACCGCATCGACGACATCGGCCAGTTCTTTGCCGACAGTTTTCGCTGGATGGGCAACACCGGATGCGGCACCAAACGCGGTCTGCAAGAGTTTCAGGACAACTGGCAACGCCCGTTTCAGGCGGCCTTTTCCGACAAGGTCTGCGTCGACGAGGCGCGGCTGTTCATGGGCGAATGGGCCGCCGCCTTCGGGCGGCAGGAGGCCACGCATTCCGGCACGTTCATGGGGCTGCCGCCCACCGGAAAACGTATAGAAATCAGGTATATGGATTTCTGGAAGGTCGAGGACGGCCGGATCACCGACAACTACGTGATGGTGGATTTTCCCCATGTGCTGGCGCAACTGGGGGTCGATGTTTTCAATGGCGAAGGCTGGGAGGCGTTCGATCGCGGCGAAAAGCAGCCGCCGCGCCCGGACCGAAGAGGGGAAAGAGATGACAATTGAGTATCTGAAACGCGGCAAACCAGAGGCCGAGCGGGACGAGGATGACGCGAGGACCCGCGCCATTGTCGAAAACACACTGGCCGAGATCGCCGCAAACGGCGACGCGGCCGTGCGTGCGCTCAGCGAAAAGTTCGACAACTATTCGCCGGTATCCTTCCGGCTGTCGGAGGCTGAAATCCACGACCTGATCGCGCAACTGACCCCGCGCGAGCTGGAAGACATCCGTTTCGCGCAGGCACAGGTGCGCAACTTCGCGCAGGCACAGCGCGAATCGATGCTGGACATCGAGGTCGAAACGATGCCCGGCGTGATCCTGGGGCACAAAAATATCCCTGTACAATCAGTGGGTTGCTATGTTCCAGGGGGCAAGTTCCCGATGGTCGCCTCGGCCCATATGTCGGTGGCCACGGCCTCAGTCGCGG
>CAZITF010000109.1:0-8545 GCA_964542095.1 uncultured Rhodobacterales bacterium | reverse complement strand
CAGGCACCAGTGATCGCCGGGCTTGAGCCCCGCAAAGCGGAATTCCGGGCGCGGTGTGCTGAGGTCGTTGCCGACATATTTGGAAAAGGCGAGGAACTCGGCCGTCATCACCGCGCAGACCGTGTGGCTGCCCTGATCGGCGGCGCAGGTGTTGCAGTGCCCGTCGCGAAAGAACCCGGTGACCGGGTCCATCCCGCACAAGGCAAGGTCGGTGCCAAGCACGTTGACGCTGTCTTCTGGCTCCATCATCCTAGCCTTTCGTTGCCGCGACCATGTCGCGGAACATGTTGATATTACGTTCATTCACGCCGTCTTTGCGGAATTGACGGTCTGCGGCAGTGGTCACGATGACGACGCCTGATGGCTGATCAATATAGAGATATTGGCCGTAAATGCCACGGCCCATGAATTGGCCGGGGCCTGCCCCGACCGGGATCCACCACTGATAGCCATAGCCGATCTCGCCGGGTTGGGTCCGCGCGCTTTGCACGGTCGAGGCGGCGATCCATTCGGCCGGCACGATCTGCTGGCCCTGCCATTGCCCGTTCTGCACGATCATCTGGCCGAACCGGGCGTAATCGCGCGTGGTGAGGTTGAGCCCGCCCAGCACGAACGCGACCCCGGCACCGTCGGTCAGGTAGAATGGCGTGCGTTCCAGCCCCAGCGGTTGGATCAGCTTTTCGCTCATCAGGTCGGGAATATCCCGACCCGTCGCGCCGCGTGCGACCATGCCCAGAACATGGGTGTCGATCGAGGTATATTGCCAGGTCTCACCGGGGGCCGCAAAGGTTTCGCTCAGACCGGCGGCAAAGTCGTCCATCTTGCCGCCAAGCGCGAGGATGCGGCCCATCCTATTGATATCGCTGTCATAATCGAGGTAGTCCTCGTCAAAGGTGATGCCTGAAGACATCTGCAAGACGTTGAGAACCGATGCCCCCTCATAGGCCCCTCCGGCCAACCGGGGCGCGTATTTCGCGACCCTGTCGTCCAGTGACGAGATCGCCCCTTCGTCCACCAGAATGCCGAAGAGGGCCGACAGAAAGCTTTTAGCAATCGACCAGCTGATCCGGCGATCTTCGGGCGTGGTGCCGAGATAATAGGCCTCGTGGACGATTTGGCCATCCTTGAGGACCAGCACGGAGGTGACGGCGCGTGCGCTGACCCAGCTGGCGTAATCGTCGGGCATCGTCATCGGCGTCCCCTCGGGCAGGGGGCTGACGGGGCCGTTGCCCCTGGGGATATCCTTGTGGAGAAAAGCCGCCTCCATATTGGAGAAATTCGATACGATGCGGTTTTCGTTGAAAAGAGAGTTCACCGCGAGCAGGCGCGTGATCTCTTCTCGCTTCCACAATCCAACCAGGATGACGGCAGTTATCAACGCCAAACCGATACGGACTATCCATTTCAGGATCAGACGCACAGGTTACCCTCCATTCCGTGAACTTATCCCTAACGCAGCGCACAGGTCGGTCAAACCGTCCATTTGACCCACCGACCGTGGAAATCCGCGCGGCCCAGATGCAGTGTCAGATCGCCCGGCCAAAGGCGCAGGGTCAGGGCCGCGCCGATGGCGCCAGTGGTGTCACCGTCGGTTTCCATCTGCATCCAGGCCAGCGGCGTTTCGGGCGTGGCGCGTGCGCCTGCCGCCTCGATCAGAGCGGTGCCGCGTCGTTGCGCATGGACGGGAAAATACTGCCAGGCGACGGTATGCTGGATGATGTGCATGTGCCCCTTGGGGGCCGAAGCAAGACGGGCTTCCAACCAGTTGATTGCGTCGCCTTTTTCGACCCGCGCATCCATGACCGAGGCCGCCGCCCGCGTCAGCGCAAGGCGGTGCGGTTGATCCGCCCACAGATAGGCAGTGAGGCGCAGGAGGTCGGCGGGATCCTTTGGATTCAACGGGTTGAGGTCGATTCCTGATCTGTCCACAACCTGTGGATAAGCCTGCGGCGGCACGCCGCCCGTCCAGTCGGGATCGAGCGTCAGGACGGCATCCTCGGGCCCCAAGCGGCCATGCCCGGTGTCGAGCGCGAAGCGGTCCCACATCAGGTTCAGCCCGCCGCTGGCCCCGAGTTCGGAAAGCACGACAGGCCGCTCGAAACGGGACAGCGCCACATGGGCCATGGCGATCAGCGCGGCACTGCGGCGCACTTCGTTGGTCTGGGGCGGGCTTTTGGTCCAGTTGATCAGGAAATCCTGATGCGTTTTCAAGGCGGTGAGCACGGCCCGTTCAAGCACGGCGTCGCTGCTGGAGTTGGGCGGATAGGCGCCGCGCAAGGCAGTGTCGCGTTGTTGCAGCACCAGCGCGTGTAGTCCGCCGCAGATCCGCAGCGGCAGGGAATGTCCGGCGGGGCCGATATCGCCCTGAAACTGCGCCATTTTCTGCCCCAGCGCGCTGTCTGCATCCCAGTTTTCGGCCAGGATGTGCAGCACCCGCGCCATCAGCGGCGACCCCATCCGCGCGCAGGTTTCGGACTGGTCGCGGAAAGCTTGGATGAGGCTCAAGTGAACCGGTCCATCAGCTTTTGCAGGGTGGAGCGGGTGTCTTGTTCTGGCGTAACTTCCGGCGCGGAAGGTGTTGGTTTTGCAGGTTTTTCCCTGCCCCCGCCGGAGCGGGGCGGAGAGACGCGCAGGGCCACCGCGTTCAGGAATTTCGCCCCGTCGCCCCGCGCCAGATAGGGTGCCCCGTCCGAACAGCCGCGCAGGACGTCATCGAGCCAGTCGGCATCGGCCTTGGGAAAGTCGCGCAGCACATAGCCCGGCACCGCGTCCTTGTGGCCGGGATGACCGACGCCCAGACGCACGCGGGCATAATCGGGGCCGATATGGGCATGGATCGAGCGCAGCCCGTTGTGGCCCGCGTGTCCGCCGCCGATTTTCCATTTCACCTTGCCCGGAGCGAGGTCGATTTCGTCATGCAAAACAACGACATCCCCGGGCTCCAGCTTGTAGAACCGCATCGCCGCCCCGACCGAGTCGCCGGACTTGTTCATATAGGTTTCGGGCTTGAGCAGCACGGCGCGGTCAGAGCCGAACCGGCCTTCGGACACCGACCCCTGATGCTTGGATTTCCATGGCCCAAAGCCGTGATCGGCGGCGATCCGGTCCAGCGCCATGAAGCCGATATTGTGCCGGTTTTGGGCATATTTCGCGCCCGGATTGCCAAGGCCGACGATCAGTTTCATGGGGGTCTCCGCCTGTGTGCCGCTGTGCAGCATAAGGGTGGTGCGCGGGGCGAACAAGCACCGTGCGCGCAACGGCTGAGACCCGTGATCCGACGTTACGTTGTTGGAGACGCATTAACGTCATGAAAACAAGGCGAATCGGGGCAGCACAGCCCGTACACAAGCTGTGCACCCCCCATGCACCGGGCGGCATACATCCGGGCGCATTTGCCCGGGTTAACGGGGCGTACGCTGTCAAATCCTGATGAAAGGTTAATGCCCCAAATTCTGCCACTGACGCAGCGCCGCGATGCGGGGCGCAGGCCGATGTCCGGCGCTTGGGGCGTTGCGGCCTCAATTTTAACAAATTCGACATATATCGTCGCGACACTGTAACCGGACCGGATGGCGCATCTCGATGCCCCGCCGCTCCATTCACGATTTGTACGCCTGGTGTCTTGATGAACCTGAAGTCCCTGATCCTGTCCTGCGCGCTTGTCGCGGGTTCCGCAACCACCGGTCTTGCGGCGACCTATATCCTTGGAGATGTGACGGGCGGAGCGAGCACCACACAAACCCTGCGCGTGCGGACGATCGATTTCATCGAGTTCACAGTCGGTACGCCCGGAGGGTCGCCGACCACGGACCTGATCATTTCCGTCACCAGCACGCCCGGAAGCAATTTTCGCGAGATCATCGCGCTCTATTCCGGCTCCACGCTGGTTGCGCAAAGCGACAGGGGGAAGGGCAATGGTGGCGGCACCGCGACGCTGTCCCTTGTGGGGCCAAACGCGCTGGCCAGCGGTTCCTATGCGCTGGGCGTCGGTGCGTGGAGGTCGTTTTTCACCGCAAGCAAGGCGGATGCCAGATCGACGGCGTATTTCAACAACGGTTCGTACACGGCGGATTTCGCGCCCCAGGTCAGCCCAGTGCCGCTTCCGGCGGGGGCTGTCATGTTGCTGACAGGTATTGGTGCCTTTGCGTTTGCGCGCCGCAAGACGCACAAGGCACGCGGCTGACGCGGCAACACTGGCAGCGCAAGGTCGGGCGCAGTCGTTCACCGGATAACCCAACGAAATAGGCCGCCCCGGAGCGGAGCGGCCTTGACCTGGTCAGCAGGGTGACGGGCTTCAGGCCTCTTCGCTCTGCTCTGTTGCCGGCACGTCGTCTGCCTCGACCTCTTCGGCCCCGTCTTCGTCTTCATCGTCGGCGGCGCGCAGGCCGGACGGTGCGGACACGTTCGCGATCACGAAGTCACGGTCGATCGACGGTTTCGCGCCTTCGGGCAGTTTCACCGACGAGATGGTGATGCTGTCGCCGATTTCGGCTTCCGAGACGTCGATGGTGATGTGATCGGGGATATCGCCCGCGGTCACGATCAGTTCGACCTCGGGGCGCATCAGGGTCAGCACACCGCCCTTTTTCAGGCCGGGAGAGACCTCTTCGCCTTCCACTTCAACCGCGATGAACAGGTTGATCTTGGTGGTCCGTTTCAGGCGCATGAAATCCACGTGGGTCGGCAGATCCTTGACCACGTGGCGCTGCACGTCGCGGCAGATGACGCGCACGTCGTCGTGGCCATCGACCTTGAGGTTGAACAGGGTCGATTTGAACCGTCCCGCGCGCAACATTTTCAGCAGCTTGTTGAAAGGCAGATTGATGGGCAGCGGATCGGCTTCGCCGCCAAATACAATCCCCGGAACCATGCCGTCGCGGCGTGCCTGACGAGCGGCGCCCTTGCCTGTCCCCGTCCGTTCCAGAGCTTCGAGATCAGGAATCTCTCCAGCCATGATAATTCTCCAAAGTTAGGGCGGGATGCCTCCAAGGCTGTCACCCCGCGTGAAGTGCGCGCTATAGACCGGATCGGTCGAGTTGAAAAGTGCAAATGCGGTGTGGTTTGGGCTGGACGGGGCAGGGGCCCCGTGGCACCGCTGGAGGATGCGGATTTGGGATGATCTTTACGCGTCGCGCAAGGCGCTTGCGGCCTTTGCCGTTGTCGGCATCGGCTGGGCCAGTTTTTCGGCCCAGATGCCGGTGATCAAGGCGCAGGTGGATGTGGGCGACGCGTTCTGGGGCACGCTGATTCTGATGGGGTCCACCGGTGCGCTGATGGCGATGTGGCTGGCGCCGCTGGTCTATCGCCTGCTCGGGGCGTGGTCGCTGATTGTGGGCAATGTGGTGATGATCACCGGTTTTGTCCTGACCGGCATGGCGGATGGGCCCGCCATGGTCGGTCTTGGCCTCTTTCTGGCCGCGGGCGGGTCGGGTGTGGCCGATGTGCTGGCCAATGCCGAGGTGAGCGAAGCCGAGGCCGACACCGGGCGCAGCCTGATGAACCTGAACCACGGTGTGTTTTCCGTCACCTATGCAGTGGCGGCCATCACCGTGGGTGCCGCGCGCGAGGCGGGCTTTGGCCCGGTCGCCGTCTTTTCGGGCATGGGTGCCGTGGTGGTGATCCTGATGGTCTGGATGAAACTGCCGGACCGGCGCGGCCCGGCGGATGCGGGTGGCGACGTGGCAGGCATGCCGTATCGGCTGGTCTGGGTCGGCGGCTGCGTCGTGCTGGCCGCCTTTCTGGGCGAGGCCGCGTCCGAGGGCTGGTCGGCGCTGCATGTGGAGCGCACGCTGGGCGGTGGCCCGGCAGAGGGTGCGCTGGGCCCGGCCCTGCTGGCCACGGGCATGGCGGTGGGCCGCCTCGGGGCGCAACTGTTCGGGGCCGGTTGGCCGCCGATCCGGGTGATGGTCATTGCCGCGTGCCTTGCGGGTGTGGGCCTGGCGCTGGCCGGGGCCGCGCCGTCGCTGACGGTGGCCTATGTCGGATTCCTGCTGGGGGGGCTGGGCGTGTCCGTGATCGGCCCGCTGGCGCTGGGTCTGGTCGGGCAGGCGGTGTCTCCGCGCCATCGGCTGGCGGCGATTGCCCAGGCCGCCGCCCTGGGCTATGCCGCGTTTTTCCTTGGTCCGGTCATCATGGGTTATGTGTCCGAAGGGTTCGGGTTGCGCGCCGCGTTCTACGTGATCGGGGCGGTCATGCTGCTGGTGGCGGCGGTGCTGTTGCCGGCCTGGGCGCGGATGCTGGCGGGGCCCGGCGGCCTGCGGCCTTGATTCCGTGCCTGCGTTATTTCTGCCAGCGGCCTTCGAAATCCTCGGGCACCAGCAGGTTGTGCCGCCTTAGATCGGCGACATTCGTTTCACCGCACAGCGCCATGGTGGTGTCGAGTTCCTTGTGGATCACTTCGAGCGCGCGGGTCACGCCCTGCTGGCCCATGGCCCCCAGCCCGTAGATGAAGGCGCGCCCGATATAGGTGCCCTTTGCCCCCATCGCGAGTGCCTTGAGCACGTCCTGACCCGAGCGGATGCCGCTGTCGAGATGCACCTCGATCTTGTCTCCGACCGCGTCCATGATCGAGGGCAGGACACGGATCGAGCTGAGCGCGCCGTCAAGCTGGCGTCCGCCGTGGTTGGAGACCACGATTGCGTCCGCCCCGACCTGAAGCGCCATTTTGGCGTCCTCGGCGTCGAGGATTCCCTTGAGGATCAGGGGGCCGCCCCACATTTTCTTGATTTCCTTGACTTCTTCCCAGTTCAGCTTCGGATCGAAGCTTTCCGCCGCCCAGACCGAGAGCGAGGACATGTCGCTGATCCCGTCGATATGGCCAACGATGTTGCCGAACTGGTGCCGTTTGGTTCGCGCCATGCCTGCGATCCAGCGCCATTTCGTCGCCAGATCGACGATGTTGCCCAGCGTCGGGCGGATCGGGATGGACAGGCCGTTGTGGATGTCCTTGTGCCGTTGCCCGAGGATTTGCAGATCGAGCGTCACCACGAGGGCCGCGCATTTCGCGTCCTTCGCCCGTGCAATCACCCGCTTGATGTAGTCCTTGTCCTTCATCGCGTAGAGCTGGAACCAGAAGGGTTTTGTCGTGTTTTCCGCCACATCCTCGATCGAACAGACGGACATGGTGGACAGTGTGAAAGGCACGCCAAAGGCTTCGGCGGCCCTGGCGGCGAGGATTTCGCCGTCTGCATGTTGCATCCCGGTCGAACCCACCGGGGCCAGGGCGACCGGCATCGATACGTCCTGCCCGATCATCTGCGTGGCCGTGCTGCGCCCGGTCATGTCCACGGCGACGCGCTGGCGCAGGCGGATCTGGTCGAAATCGCTGCTGTTGTCGCGAAAGGTCTGTTCTGTCCAGCTGCCGGATTCGCAGTAGTCGTAGAACATCTTTGGCACGCGCCGCTTATAGATGCGCTTGAGATCTTCGATGTTGGCGATGACGGGCATGGGCAAACCTCGCATATTGGTTAGGTTTCTTTACCAATTTGCCGATTCGGGGGCAAGATACTAATTGCGCTGGTCCAAACAGAACGATCCGGGGTCTGCTGCTGCGACATCGCATCATATCATGCAGTGTAGGTCGAAATCGCATCGACGGGAGGTGCCCATGCCCCGTCCCGACGCAGGGCGCTCGCCCTGTCTTCGTGCCCGCCCCGTCCTTGGCGCGGAGGCGGGCATTCACGCGGAACGGCGCCCCGGCCCATTGCCCCGGCAGCGCGCCCGCGCTAAACGCCCCGCCATGACAGACCGCCCCCATCGCAATTTCTATGGCCGCCTCAAGGGCAAGACCCTGAAGGACAGTCAGAAGACCTATCTGGCCGAGGACCTTGCGGCGTTGTCGCCGGGCCGTGTGTCATGGGAGGACAACCCGGAACGCGCGCCGCTGGATCTGGACGCGCTGTTCGGGGGCCGCCCTGTGTGGCTGGAAGTCGGCTTTGGCGGCGGCGAGCATCTGGTGCATCAGGCCGCGCGCAATCCCGGCGTCGGCATCATCGGGGCAGAGCCCTACATCAACGGCGTTGCGATGCTGCTGGGCAAGATCCGCCGCGCCGGTGTCGACAATCTGGCGGTTCATCCCGGCGATGCGCGCGATTTGATGGATGTGCTGCCGGATGCGTCCATCGCGCGTGCATTTTTGCTCTATCCCGATCCCTGGCCCAAAACCCGCCATCACCGCCGCCGCTTCGTGACGCCCGAGCATCTGGTGCCGTTGGCCCGCGTGATGCAGCCCGGTGCGGTTTTGCGCGTGGCGACGGACATTCCCGATTACGTGCGCCAGACGCTGGAGGAGGTGCCCAAGGCCGGTTTCGAATGGCTGGCCGAGCGTCCTGCCGACTGGCGCGACCCGTGGGACGACTGGCTGAGCACCCGCTATGAGCAGAAGGCGCTGCGCGAGGGCCGGGTGCCGCATTATCTGACGTTCCGGCGCAGGGACTGACCGGGTCGGGGGCTCTGCCCCCGTCGCGTGCCGCGCCTCCCCCGGGATTTTTTTGAAACAGAGAAGGGGCGGGCGTCTCTGGACGGGCCATGCGTGGCGCGGTAGGTG
>CAZITF010000108.1:0-8587 GCA_964542095.1 uncultured Rhodobacterales bacterium | reverse complement strand
GCATGACCAAGCGGGCCGGGATCAGCGCCGAGAACGACGATGTGCTGGCCGCCGTTCTGAACGCGGGCACCCCCGCCGTCTGCCTCGTCGGCAAGACCCACGAGTTCCACGTCAGGACGGCGCTGGGCATCTCTCTGGAGGAAAACACCGCCAACATCGCCGCCAGTTTCGCCCACCTCGCAACCCAAGGCCGCGAGGCGATCTTTGACGCCGAGCACTTCTTTGACGGCTACAAATCCAACCCCGACTACGCCCTGCAGGCCATCCACGCCGCCCATGACGCGGGAGCGCGCTGGGTTGCCCTGTGCGACACCAATGGCGGTACGATGCCCGGCGATATCGGGCGGATCACCCGCGCCGTGATCGACAGCGGTATTCCCGGCAGCCATGTTGGCATCCATACCCACAACGACACCGAACAGGCCGTGGCCGGGTCGCTGGCCGCCATCGACGCGGGCGCGCGCCAGATCCAGGGCACGCTCAACGGGCTGGGTGAGCGCTGTGGCAATGCCAACCTCACCACGCTGATCCCGATCCTGCTGCTGAAAGAACCTTATGCAAGCCGGTTCGAAACGGGGGTCAGTCTCGAGGCGCTCGCGGACCTGACCCGCACCTCGCGTATGCTCGATGACATCCTCAACCGGGTGCCGCTGAAACAGGCGGCCTTCGTCGGAGGGTCGGCCTTTGCCCACAAGGCGGGGCTGCATGCCAGCGCGATCCTGAAGGACCCGACGACCTACGAACATGTCGACCCTGCCGTCGTCGGCAATGCGCGCATCATCCCGATGTCAAACCAGGCCGGACAGTCCAACCTGCGCAAGCGGCTGGTCGACATGGGGCTGGACGTGGCGCCCAAGGATCCCGCGCTGGCCCGCATCCTCGATCAGATCAAGGCGCGCGAGGCAGAGGGCTACAGCTATGATGTGGCACAGGCCTCGTTCGAATTGCTGGCGCGTTCCGAACTGGGCCTGCTGCCGGAGTTTTTCGAGGTCAAACGCTATCGCGTCACCATCGAGCGCCGCAAGAACAAGCACAACAGGATGGTGTCGCTGTCCGAAGCGGTGGTGGTGGTCAAGGTGGACGGACAAAAGATGCTGTCCGTGTCGGAGTCGATGGACGAAAACGGCACCGATCGCGGCCCGGTCAACGCGCTCTCCAAGGCGCTGGCCAAGGATCTGGGACGCTATCAGGATTATGTCGAAGATATTCGTCTGGTCGATTTCAAGGTCCGCATTACCCAGGGCGGGACCGAGGCCGTCACCCGTGTCATCATCGACAGCGAGGACGGCAAGGGGCGGCGCTGGTCCACGGTCGGCGTGTCGGCCAACATAGTGGATGCGTCTTTCGAGGCACTGTTGGACGCGATCCGCTGGAAACTGGTGCGGGATGGCGTGACATGACGTGGGAGAATCCCACCGCCTTTTTCACGCTGCACCGCGACTTGCCCCGCGAGGGGCCGGGCGAGGCGGCGGATGTGCACTGGGCGATCGATCACCTCGGCCTCTCGGGTCCGGCAAAGATCCTCGATGCTGCCTGCGGGCCGGGCGCCGATCTCGAGGTGCTGGCCGCGGCCTTGCCCACGGCACAAGTCACGGGGATCGACAAGGTGGCGCATTTTGTCGAGGCGGCCCGTGCGCGCGTGGCGCGATTTGGCGACCGCGTCACGGTAGAGGTGGCGGACATGCAAACGCCCAAAGGCCGCTATGACCTGATCTGGTGCGCCGGGGCGCTTTATTTTCTGGGCGTGAGCGAAGGGTTGAGGGGGTGGCGCGCGGCACTGCAGCCCGGCGGGGCGATTGCCTTTTCCGAGCCTGTTCTGCTCGACATCCCGCCCGATGCCGCCGTGGCCGCCTTCTGGCAGGACTATCCGCAGATCACCGACCTTGACGGCATCGTGGCGCGTGTCGAGGCCGCAGGTTTCGCCGTGCAGGCGCATCGCATGATCGTGGGGGCCCCGTGGGAGAGTTATCTCGCGCCGATGCAGGCGCGCATCGACACCTTGCGTGATCAGGCCCCCGATCCGCTTTTGTGCTCCACGCTCGACTCTCACCAGCACGAGATCGACGGCTGGCGCGCGGCTCCGGATCAGATCGCCTATGCGCTGCTGATCGTCACGCCGCAATGAGCCTGCCCGCCGACATCATCCCCTGCGCGCGGATCGTGGAAAAAGGCGATCCGGACCGGTTTCGCACCGTCATGGCCGCCCCGGTTGCGGCGCGGGCAAAGCTGTTCGTCCTCTATGCGCTCAACGTCGAAGTGGCGCGTGCCCCGTGGGTCACGCAAGAGGCGATGATTGCCGAGATGCGCCTGCAATGGTGGCGCGATGCGCTGGAGGAGATCGCCGGGGGCCACGATGTGCGAAAACACGAGGTAACGACGCCGCTCGCACCTGTGCTGTCGCCCGCTCAGGCGCAGCGGCTGGACGAAGGCGTCGCGGCACGGCGCTGGGACATCTACAAGGATGCGTTCGAGGATGCCGCACACATGGAGGCCTATATCGACCAGACGGCGGGGCATCTGATGTGGACGGCCTGCGAATTGCTGGACGCGCGTCCAGAAGCCGAGAGCGCGGTGCGCGACCTCGCCTTTGCCGCCGGAACCGCCGCCTTTTTGCGCGCAGTGCCGGGACTGGCGGCGGCGGGGCGCATTCCGCTGCTGGATGGAACGGACGCGGGGGTGGTGGCGCTTGCCCGGCGGGCCAGGGACCGCCTTACGCGACCAAACGTGGGCAAAGTGGCGCAACCGGCCCTCTGGCCCGCGATCGGCGCTGCAAGGACGCTCGATCAGGTGATCCGCGACCCCGGCGCAGTGGCCGAGGCGCGCCTTGATGCCGGGATCACGCCGTTTCGGCTGGCGCGCTCTGCTCTGCTGGGGCGGCTGGCGCTTTAGGCTGTCGCGGCGCGGCTGCGCATCATGAGCCAGATCAGCGACCCGCCTGCCAGCACGAGGAACGGCACCATGGCAATGTTGACCGCCGCCCAGCCCGCGACCGGATCGCCGCCGATGCAGTTCATCAACCCGCCCGAGGCCAGCGAGGCCACCGTGACCCCGCCAAAGACGATCAGGTCGTTCATGCCCTGCATCCGGCCCCGTTCCTGCGGGGTGTGGGCCCCTGCCAGCATCGTCGTGGCACCAATAAAGCCGAAGTTCCAGCCAAGGCCCAACAGGAACAATGCGCCGTAAAAGTTCATCAGATCAATGCCTTGCAGGGCAACAATTCCGGCAACGCCCAGAATGGCAAGACCCAGCCCCATGATCCGCTCGACTCCGAAACGGGTGATCAGGTGGCCGGTGAAAAAGGACGGTGCGAACATGGCCAGCACGTGAATGGTGACGACATTGGCCGCGTCCGGTTCACCGTAGCCGCAGCCGACGACGGCCAGCGGGGTCGAGGTCATCACCAGGTTCATCAGCGCATAGGATACGGCAGCACAGATGACCGCGACCCGAATGCGCGGGCTTGCGAGCAACTCGCGTCTGCTGCGCCCCGGCCCGTCCGTGGCCGACGGTGCGGGCGGTTTGGGGATGTCGAGCAGCAGGAACAGCGCCATGCCCATGAGGTTGAACCCTATCGCCCAGTAGTAGATCGGGATATAGCGCCCCACGGTCGCGTCCGCCGAGTTGGCGGTGACATAGCCCACGACTTGCGGGCCGATGATCGCCGACAAAAGGCCACCGGCCATGACATAGGAAATCGCCTTGGGCCGGAATGCCTCGGATGCGGTGTCGGCGGCGGCAAAGCGATAGAAACCCTGGGCCGACATGTAGATGCCGGTCATGTAACTGCCGGCCAGAAACAGCCAGAAACTGGAGATCGACAGCGCATAGGCCCCTATGGCCGCGCCGATCAGCCCGCCGCAGGCTCCGAGGATGAACCCTGTCTTGCGCCCGAACCGCTGCATGACACCCGACAGCCACGGCGCGGTCGTCATCGACCCGAACACGATCAGCGAGATCGGTAGCGTGGCAAGGCAGGCATAGGGCGTGATCTGCTGTCCGGCGAGGCCTGCGACCACGAACATCATTGTGATCTGGCTGCCCAGAAAGGCCTGAGCAGCGACAAGAACGGCCACATTGCGCTTGGCCCGGCTATCATCGACGAGACTCATTTTGCCTGCCTACGCCCGTTGTCCGAAATCGGCAAGCGGTGGCCCTGTGCGGGGTGGCACAGGTGCTTGCGCAAGACGCGGGGGCGGCTAGGGTGGCGGCCATGACGGATCGACCCATGATCGCGCTTCTGGCGGGCGCGCGCGAGACGCAAGAGGCTGCCGGTTGGCTGGGGCAGACGTCTGCGTCTGCCGTGGTGGTCTGGGCAAAAGGGGCCGCGCCGGTCGGTCTGGGGTGGCCTGTCCGCGACGCGGTGCCGCGCGATGTGGCAGGCATTCTGGATGTGACCCACGCCTTTGACACCGGCACGCGCGCACAGGCCGTCGCAACGGCTCCTCTGGCGGAATATGCGCGCGTGGTCCGTGATCCCTGGGTGTCCGGGGCAGGAGATCGGTGGACGCAGGTGGTCGGCATCGAAGATGCCGTGCGTGCCCTGCCATCCGGCGCGCGGGTGTTCGCAGCGACCGGACGGGCCAGCCTGCCGCTGCTGGGACAGCATGACGGGCCCGTGTTCCTGCGCCAGCTCAGTCGCCATGATCAGCCGACGGATTATCCCAATTGCGAATACGTTTTCGGCGCGGCCCCGTTCGACCCCGAAGGCGAGGCCGATTTGCTGAAACGTCTCGCCATCGACGTGGTGCTGGCACGCAATGTCGGCGGGGCGGGCAGCTTTCCCAAACTGGCCGCGGCCCGCATGCTGGGCCTGCCGGTGGTGTTGTTGCGCCCGCCTGCCGTGCCGAAGGGCGCTCGGGTACGCAGCGCCAGGGATGTGGCGCAGTGGGTGCGCGGATTGTGAGCGTGGGGCGGATCATCGAGGCAGACGCGGACGTGAGCGAAGGGGCGGCATGGCTCGCCGCGCGCGACCCGGCGCTGGCGCGCGCGCTGCAGGTGGCCGGACCACTGCCGTTGCGGCGCCGGCCGGACGGGTTCGCGGCCCTGCTCAACGCGATCATCGGCCAGCAGGTCTCGACCGCCTCGGCCAATGCCATCTGGGCGCGGTTGGAGGCGGAAGGGATGACAACCCCTGACACGGTGATCGCCGCCGGAGAGGACGGGTTGCGCGCCGCAGGGCTCAGCCGACAAAAGATCGCCTATGCCCAGGCGCTGGCGGCGGCGGGCATTGATTATGTTGCACTGCGCGTTGCACCTGACACGGAGGTCATCGCCACCCTCACAGCCGTCAAGGGCATCGGTGTCTGGACGGCGGAAATTTACGCGATGTTCGCTCTGGGGCGGGCGGATGTGTTCGCGCCGGGCGATCTGGCCTTGCAGGAGGCGGCGAAACTGATCTTTGATCTGCCCGAACGGCCGCGCGAAAAGGCCCTGAGGGCCATGGCCGACGAGTGGCGGCCGTGGCGGGCTGTTGCCGCGCGCCTGTTCTTTACGTACTACCGGGTGGCAAAGGGGCGTGAGGGGGTGACATGAGGCAATTCGCAGCGGCGGCGGCCACGGCCATGATCTCATCTGCGGCCCCGGCTGTCGCGGCAGGCTTTGACACCGACACGATCTGTCTGGGCAAGATGATCTTTCCCAATTCCGACGGCAGTTCGGAAACCTACGACATGGAACTGACCTTTGATGCTGCGGGCTATCGCATCGTGACGACCAGTCTGGACCGACAGAACACCACAACCGACGAAGGCACCTGCACCGATTATCTGGGGGGCACCTGTCGCCATGATCTGGCGGTCTACGGCGAACGCGTAGACGACTATTATGACTTCGGGTTGCGGGCGGTGACCGACACCGACTTTGCCTATGAAGAAATCTGGAAAGACGGGGCCAGGGGACGCACGATCCTGACCTGCAAGCCAGTTTGAGCATATCACCGATGGAAGGGCTTGAATGACACGTGTTTTGAAATCCGAACGGCGCGCGCCGCACTCGGGACAGCTGCGCTCGATCGTGGTGTTCCTGCACGGCTATGGGGCCAATGCGGCCGACCTGATGGGCCTGGCGGACCCGCTGGCCGAACATCTGCCCGACACTTTGTTCGTGGCACCGAACGCGCCGGAAGAGATTCCCGGGTTTCCCGGCGGCTACCAGTGGTTCCCGATCCCGTGGATTGATGGGTCGAGCGAGGAAGAGGCCGAACGCGGGCTGATCGCGGCCAGTGCCGATCTGAACGCCTTTCTGGATGCGCTGATGGTGGACGAGGATGTGATGCCCGAGCAGGTGGTGCTGTTCGGTTTCTCACAAGGGACCATGATGGCGCTGCACGTGGCACCGCGCCGCGAGGACGAAGTGGCCGGGATCGTCGCCTTTTCCGGGCGGTTGCTGAACCCCGAAAGCCTGGCGGACGAGGTGGTCAGCCGCCCGCCGGTCCTGCTGATCCACGGAGACCGGGACGATGTCGTGCCGCCCCAGTCGCTGCAACAGGCGGCCGAAGCCTTGCAGGGTGCGGGATGGAAAGACGTCTATGCCCATGTGATGGAAGGCACCGCGCACGGGATTGCACAGGACGGTCTGAGCGTGGCGCTGGCCTTCATGCGGGACAAGCTGGGCCTGTAACCCGATGCGGATACTGGTGCTGATCGGGGGATTTCTGTTTGCGCTTTTGGCGGCGGCGTTCTTTCTGAGCGCGTCGCGGGACGGCGCAGCACCGGAACTGCAATCGCTTGAGCAGACATTAGGCCGACCCATCGTTCTCTACATCGACGGTGCGGTGTCACCGCATGTCGGCGCGGCGCTGCTGGCGCTGGATGCGCCCACCGGAGCACTGGCAACTCAGGCGCCGGTGCGCACGCTGATGGATCTGGATGTTTACGTGATGCTGCGCGACAGCTGGGAGGATTACCGCAGGCTAGAAAATCACGATTTCGCCCCTTTGATCCGCCAGCGGGCACAAGGAAAGGCGGCGGATGCAGGTATGGCGTGGTTTCAGGCCACGCAAACGGACAGCACCGGCGCCACGCGGGATGTTCTGATCGTCCTTGCCGCGCGCAACGGTCTGGTCGGGGTCAGCGACTTTTGCCTTGCCCTCACAATCTACGAACTGGCGCGGTTTTCCGGCAACGGGCCAGCCTTTCTCGAGGCGCGCGAAGGTCAGGGATCACGCTGGAAGCAGTGCAAGGCCCGCGGCTGGACCAGTGTGGACGACTTGGAAGCGGCGGCGCGCTGAGCCGACGGGCCGTATTGCTGTCAGCAGATCGCTTCGAACCCGACAGGGCGGCGGGGGGCCACGACGACCCCTTGATGCCCGGGGGCTGCGATGTGCGAACGGACCCATGCGGCGTGGATGATGAAACCGACGCTGGGTTCGACCTTCATCATCATCGCGGCGGTGCGCCCTGACACGGCGCGTTTTCCGGACACACCGGCAACGCCCATCATGGTCTTGAACAGGACCGCCCGCAGCGGTACGCGACGCGCATCTTCGGCGGTGACATCAAAGGCGACAGCACCGCTGCGCAGATCGCGGGCCAGCCGTTCGATATGGGCCCAGCGGCGGTTGAGGTCGGCCTGCGCGCCAAGAGCGACCGTGGCATGCTCGATCGCCTCGAACGGGTCGGCGCACTGGGCGTGATAGACCGGCGCGTCGCCTTCGGGGGCCACGTACCACAGCAGGTCGCCCGTGGTCGTGATGGCGCGGTAAGCTGTCATGCCACCGCATCTGGACCGGATCGCGTGGGCGGGATCGTACCAGAGCGTCACCCATGTGCGGTCCACGAAGATGAAGGCGCTGGCATCGGCAATCGCCTCTCTTTCGCCCTCGGACAATGTCTTGCGCTCGCCTGCCAGCTTCTGGAACAGGGCGCCGGGGCGCTGGGGGGCAGGGGCGGGGGCGTAGGTTTGCTCGGCGGACATTGCGGTTCTCCAGATACGGAAACGGCTTGATTGAATGGACAGGCCCGATTTGGCCCTTTGAAATTTTCGATTATGTATTGAATGTGGGGGATGAAGTGGTCGACGTCGAGTGGTGTATTCCTTACCTTTTGGCAATGAAACGCGCCAAGCTGACGCAGGGTCGCCCGATGCGGACCTGTCACGCGACGGTCATGAATTCGTCCTACAACAGCTGCGACATCCTGTGGTGATCTGAGGTCTTGCAGAACGATTTCCACAAGATATAGTCCTTTTTGAACAGCCGGGGCGGGGTCCCCGGCCATATGCCGAAGGGCGGACAGGGCCAGGACGGGTACAGGTGTGATGGACGGTGATTTCAGGACGGAATTCGTGCGCAGCCCGTCTGCGCTGAAACACCACCCGGCGTTGGTGTTGAATGCCGATTATCGCCCGCTCAGTTACTATCCCCTGTCATTGTGGCCCTGGCAGGAGGCGGTCAAGGCGGCCTGGCTGGACCGGGTCGACATCGTGGCCGAATATGAGGAGGTGGTGCGCAGTCCGAGTACCGAGATCAGAATACCCTCGGTCGTTGTCCTCAAGGACTATGTCAAACCTCAAAAGCGCGTGGCCTTCACGCGCTTTAATTTATTTCTGAGGGATGAATTCCGCTGCCAGTACTGCGGGGCCAAGGGGG
>CAZITF010000107.1:0-8591 GCA_964542095.1 uncultured Rhodobacterales bacterium | reverse complement strand
TTGGGGGGGTGAAGATGCGTTTGGCCACACTCACCACACTGTATGGTTTTGCGTTCGCCACTGCCGCGCACGCAGCAATTGACCAGTCGGGATTTCCGGCACGGTGTTCGATCTACAGCGCATGTAACGCAGACGGCTATTGCGTTCGGGTGAGTCTGGGAGAGGCCATGATAACCATTTTCGAGGTCGGGGACCGCGCCTATGAAGTGAGCAGTGCCGATGGTCGCAATCGACGAAAATTGGGTTACTTTCGAACCATTGAAGATGCACATCGTTACTTCGAAAACAGAATAAGAGGCGGGTTTGGCAAATTCATTATCCCGAACTTCGAAATTGCGGACGGGGTGGGATTTGATGTGTATGGCACCAGTAGTATTGATCGAGGATTCACTTTGGAAAAGACAAAGATCGCGTGCAGTAGGATGCGATCAACGGATGAAGGCTTAGACTAATGGACCTCCTCAACGCCATCGTCGCCCTCTCCAACTTCGTCCTGATCCCCGCCATCGCCTATGGCTCGCAACTCGCCCTTGGCGCGCTTGGGGTCACGCTCATCTACGGTATCCTGCGGTTTTCCAACTTCGCCCATGGCGACACGATGGCCTTTGGCACCATGGCGACCGTTCTGATCACATGGGGCTTTCAGGCCATCGGGATCAGTGCCGGACCTTTGCCCACCGCCCTGCTCGCCCTGCCTTTCGGAATCGCGGTCTGTGCCGGCCTGCTGCTGTTCACCGACCGCGCCGTCTACAAATTCTACCGCCAGCAAAAGGCCAAGCCGGTGATCTTTGTCATCGTCTCCCTGGGCGTGATGTTCATCATGAACGGGCTTGTCCGGTTCATCATCGGACCCGACGACCAGCGTTTTGCCGATGGCGAACGCTTCATCATCTCGGTGCGCACGTTCAAGGCGATGACGGGGCTGGACGAGGGACTGGCGATCAAGACGACGCAAGGGATCACCGTGGTGACGGCGATCATCGTGGTGGCGGCCCTGTTCTATTTCCTCAACCGCACGCGCACCGGAAAATCCATGCGCGCCTATTCGGATAACGAGGATCTGGCCCTGCTGTCGGGCATCAACCCGGAACGGGTGGTGATGGTGACATGGCTGATCGTAGCCGCGCTGGCGACCATCGCAGGCGTGCTCTATGGCCTCGACAAGTCGTTCAAACCCTTCGTCTATTTCCAGCTGCTCCTGCCGATCTTTGCCGCCGCCATCGTGGGCGGCCTCGGGTCACCCATCGGGGCGATCGCGGGCGGGTTCACCATCGCCTTTTCCGAGGTCATGATCACCTATGCGTGGAAAAAGGTTGCCGGCTACGCCCTGCCCGACAGTCTTGCGCCCGACGGCCTCGCCCAGCTGCTCTCCACCGACTACAAATTCGCCGTCAGCTTCGTGATCCTGCTGATCGTGCTGCTTTTCCGGCCCACGGGCCTGTTCGCGGGGAAATCGGTATGACCGACACAACACGCAATATCGCCTATTTCGCCTTCGTGGCGATCCTGATCATCGGCACCGGTTTCATCCAAAGCTGGAACTCCGCCCTCTTCGTGCTCAACTTTGGCCTGATCAGCGCAATCATGGCGCTGGGGGTCAACCTGCAATGGGGGTTCGCGGGGCTGTTCAACGTCGGCATCATGGGCTTCGTGGCGCTTGGGGGCCTTGCCACCGTCCTGATCTCCATGCCGCCCGTGGACGCGGCGTGGGCGGCGGGCGGTGTGCGCGTGATCCTGTCGCTGGTGCTGGGGGCGGCCACAATCGTCGGCGCCATCCTTGCCTATAACGCGCTGCCCAGGGGGCGCATCCGCGCCATTGCCATGATCGCCATCCTTGTTATCGGCTTTTTCGTCTATCGCGCGGTTTTTGACGGCGGTGTGGCGGCAGTCGAGGCGATCAACCCCGCGAACGAAGGCTATCTGGGCGGTCTCGGCCTGCCGATCCTGCTGGCCTGGCCCGTGGGTGGGCTGCTGGCGGCGGGGGCGGCGTGGATCATCGGCAAGACGGCGCTGGGGCTGCGCTCTGACTACCTCGCCATCGCCACGCTCGGCATCGCCGAGATCATCATCGCCGTGATGAAGAACGAGGACTGGCTGGCGCGCGGGGGCAAGAACGTGGTCGGCCTGCCCCGCCCGGCCCCTTACGAGATCGACCTGCAAAACGATCCGGCCTTTGTCGAGCGGGTGGCGAATTGGGGCATTGACCCGGTCACCGCCTCGACTCTCTGGGTCAAGCTGATCTATGCCGGGCTGTTCGCCGCCGTTCTGATCGGCCTGTTCCTGCTGGCGCAACGCGCGCTGCACTCGCCCTGGGGGCGGATGATGCGGGCCATCCGTGACAACGAAGTGGCGGCAGAGGCCATGGGCAAGGACGTCACCGCGCGGCACTTGCAGGTGTTTGTGCTTGGCTCGGCGATCTGCGGTATTGCGGGGGCGATGATGACCACGCTCGACGGGCAGCTGACACCGGGCACCTACCAGCCCCTGCGCTTTACCTTCCTCGTCTGGGTGATGGTGATCGTGGGTGGCTCGGGCAGCAATCTTGGGTCGGTGCTGGGCGGCTTCCTGATCTGGTGGCTCTGGGTGATGGTCGAACCGCTGGGTCTGGGCCTGATGAACCTGATCACGGCGGGCATGCCCGAAGGCTATTGGCTGCGCACCCATCTGCTCGAGTCGGCTGCGCACATGCGCCTGCTGACCATGGGTTTTGTTCTGATCCTGGTGCTGCGATTCAGCCCGCGCGGTTTGATCCCGGAAAAATAGGCCTGCGGCGGCATCTTTTTCGACGTGACGCATCGTCGGATACGCCATCTCGTCCTTTGCATTTTCCCGAACACCTGCGCTAGGCTCGGGGCATCGTTTTTCTTCCGGGCGGGACAACACCAGCAATCGGGTTGCGACATGGAACGACAGACAGAACGGCGTCTTGCCGCCATCGTGATGGCCGATGTGGTCGGCTATTCGGGCTATATTCAGCGCGACGAGGTTGGCACCCGCCTTTTGTTCAAGAAGCTCGAGAAAAACTTCGTGCAGCCTTTGTGCCTGTTATATGGCGGCCGCATCATCAAGACGATGGGGGATGCGTTCATGATGGAGTTCTCCTCCGTCGTGAATGCGGCGACCTGTGCGGTGGAACTTCAGAAACAGATGCCTTTGCACGTGAACGAGGCCGAAAGCCTTGATCTGCGCAGCATGCAGTTCCGCATCGCGGTCAATCTGGGCGACATCATCGTCGAGGAAGACGACATTCACGGTGACGGCGTCAATGTTGCCGCGCGCCTTCAGGGGCTGGCCGAGCCGGGGGGCGTGTGCATTTCCGAAGCTGTTCATGCGCAGATCAGCGGCAAGTTCGAGATCCCTTTTTCCGACGGCGGCAGCGTGGACCTGAAGGGCATCAGCGGCGATCATCAGGTTTATCACTGGTCACCCGCGCGCGCCGCAGCGCAGTCCACGGCGCTGGCAATCCGCGAACCCATCGCCCTGGAAGCGGCGCGTCAGGCCTCTGTCGCGGTCCTGCCCTTCGAAAACCTGAGCGCGGACCCCGAACAGGAGTATTTTTCCGACGGTATCACCGAAGATATCATCACCGAACTCAGCCGGTTCCGCGATCTGCATGTGAAAGCCCGCAACTCGTCCTTTGCCTTCAAGGGGAAATATACGGATGTCACAGAAATTGGCGCCGCGCTGGGGGTCAAGTTCATTGTCGAGGGCAGTATCCGGAAAGCCGGGCAAAGGGTGCGCGTCTCAGTGCAACTGGTTGATGCCAGCGACGGGGGGCAGGTCTGGGCAGAACGCTATGATCGCGACCTAGAGGACGTGTTCGCCGTGCAGGATGAAGTCTCCCAGACAATCGCCACCGTGCTGCCCAGTCGCCTGCGCAGCACGCTGTCGGAACGGACCCAGCGGAAATCGACCACGAACATATCGGCCTACGAGCTTTATCTGCGGGGCAGATGGATATTCCTGACCTCTGCCGGGACGGACCCAAGGGCGATCAGTTTTCTTGAAAAAGCGCTGGCCATCGACCCCAATTATGCACATGCCCAGGCGGTTCTGGCCAATCTTTACGCCTATTCGCTGTTCAGCCTCGGTGTCTGGTACGGCGACCCGGAAGTGCGGGCCCGCAAGTACCTGCATGACGCGCTGAAGAACGGCAAGCAGGACCCGATCATCCTGACGCTGGCGGCGGAAACCTATTACTGGCTGGGGGAAAGCGATCGCGCGCGCCATCACATCGAAGCCGCCCTCGGGATCAATCCGCACGATATCCAGTCGCGCGTTGTCTATGGCTCCATCCTGAATGGCGCGGGCCTGCACGAGGAAGGGCTGCGGGTCATGAACGACGCACTGGTTGCGGACCCGCAAATGCTCGACTTCACCCTCGAACCCAAGGCCGAGTGTCTTTACATGCTCAGGCGTTACCAGGACTGTCTGGACATCCTGCTGTCCTGGGCGGACCCGCCGCCCCACACCCATGGCCAGATTGCGGCGTGCTATGCACATCTGGGCCAAATGGACAAATCGGCCGAGGCGGCAGCGGCCTTCAGGAAGGTCTGCGCCGTCAGTTCGGACTTTTCACGTTATGCCCGCAACCATGCCAATATCTGCCAGCTTCCCGAAGACAAGGAAAACTGGCTAAGCGGATACCGGATGGCCGGATTGCTGGACGAGCCCTAAACACCATTCAGGTCATCGCCCCGCCGCACCCGGTGGATGCGCGTGACCCTTGTGCCACCGCAACGCCGCCCGGCGTTGAAGTCGCGCAAGGCCGGTTCCGCTCGACAATCCAACCGTCAAGGCGCGGATCAAGGATCTGGAATGCATCGAAAGCGCGGATGCGGACCGGCTGAAGGCCGCGTTCCAGGCCCATCCGATGGAAAATCATGCACGTATGAATGCCGACACCCGGACGGCGCGGATACAGGCCATATTTCCCGACCAAACCATCGATAAGGTCAGCGACGACAGTGAAAATGTGCGCGCAAAACCGCCTGGTTGAATACGATGCAACCGCACTGCGCCCCATTTCCCCCTCGCAACGCGACAGGATATTAGAGGTTTCGAAAATGCCCGAAACGGCCCCGCGGTCGGGTGCGGCCAGACAGATCGGGGTCAAGCAGCCTGTCTGGAAAATGCGGCTGCGCCCGTCGGAACCGGCCATTGACGGGCGGGCGCATCTGAACAGGTTTCCGGATGAAGAACACCGGGCGGCGCTGCTGTTTTTTGAACCGGATGTAAAAGGTCAAGAACACCATGCAACCTTATGAAATTATTGTGACACATGCCCGTTTTACTGTTGGACCCCCCTCACCGCCCCTTGAAAAGCCCGCCCAGAATGCCACGCACCATGCGGCGCCCGGTCACGCCGGTCAGCTCCTTGACGACCATCTTGGTCATTGCCTCGCCAAAGCTCGGGTTGACCCGCGCAGGGCGCGAGGTCGAGCGGGTGACCCCCTTGCCGGAATAGCGCCGTGCCGCGTTGAATTCGCGTAACATCGGCGTGTCTGCCTCTTCGGCCTCTTCCTCCGCTGCGGCGGCCTCGGCTGCGGCCTTTTCGGCGCGGGTCTTGAGCATTTCAAACGCCGACACCCGGTCGAGCGCATCATCATATTTGCCCGCCATATCGCTGTTCGCCAGAATCTCGGCACGTTCCGCCGCCGTGATCGGCCCCAGTTGCGAGGACGGCGGGCGGATCAGCGTGCGCTCCACGATGCCCGGTATCCCCTTTTTCAGCAGCATCGACGTCACCGCCTCGCCCACGCCAACCTCGCGGATGGCTTCCTCGGTCGAAAAGCGCGGGTTTTCGCGATAGGTTTCGGCGGCCAGTTTCAACTGTTTGCGATCCTTGGCCGTAAAGGCGCGCAAGGCGTGCTGGATGCGATTGCCAAGCTGACCCAGAATATCCTCGGGTACGTCGGACGGGTTCTGGGTGATGAAGTAGACCCCCACCCCCTTGGAGCGGATCAGCCGCGCGACCTGTTCAACCTTATCCACCAGCGCCTTGGGTGCGTCGTCAAACAGCAGGTGCGCCTCGTCAAAGAAGAACACCAGCTTGGGTTTGTCGGGATCGCCCACCTCGGGCAATTCCTCGAACAGTTCGGACAGCAGCCACAGCAGAAACGTGGCATAAAGGCCGGGCGAGTTCATCAGCTTGTCAGCCGCCAGTATGTTGATCCGCCCCTTGCCGTTCGCGTCGGTGCGCATGAGGTCCGCAAGGTCCAGTGCGGGTTCCCCGAACAGCCCGGCACCACCCTGATTTTCCAGTACCAGCAGGCGACGCTGGATCGCCCCGATCGAGGCGGACGAGACGTTGCCATAGCGCAGGGAGAGCGTCTTGGCATTTTCGCCGATCCAGACCAGCAGCGCCTGGAGATCCTTGAGGTCGAGCAGCGGCATGCCTTCTTCGTCCGCGAGGCGGAAGGCGATGTTGAGGATTCCCTCCTGGGCCTCGCTCAACTCAAGCAGGCGGGCCAGCAGCAGCGGACCCATTTCGGACACCGTGGTGCGTACCGGATGGCCCTGATCGGCAAAGAGATCCCAGAAGGTGACCGGACAGGCATGGTAGGTATAGTCGCCAAACCCGATCTTTGCCGCGCGCGACATAAAGGGGCCATGCAGCTTGTGTTCCGGCGTGCCGGATTTGGCGAGGCCCGACAAATCCCCCTTAACGTCGGACAGGAACACCGGAACGCCCGCATTGGAAAACCCTTCTGCGAGGATTTGCAGGGTCACCGTTTTGCCGGTGCCCGTCGCCCCCGCGATCAGCCCATGACGGTTGGCGTAGCCAAGGGACAATCCCTGCGGTTCGGCGTAATCCACACCGCCGCCGCCGATAAAGAGTTCTGCGGTCATTTTTGTTAACCTTTTGTCCATGGGCACTGTCGCTGCGACCATACAAAGTTAACGATTGGGTGCCATAGTGTTTTTGTTCCCGCCTATTGTCCTCCTGGCGCGGAACACTTCCTCCCTGTCAGACTGGCCGCGCCTTGTGCGCGGCCTTTTTTCGCGCGCAGCGTGGTCGGGTCGGGCTGTCACACAATAGCAGTTGACCCAAGGGCGCGCCTTTCGTAACGTCCGCATCAATAAGTCGGCCAGTCCGACGGGGAGTTAAGAAACGACCGGAAAAGGAGGCTTCATCGCCTCCTTTTTTGTGTTTGAGTGGACAGTGTGGCAAGACGCCGCCGCGGGGACATCAATTCTTTGCGCTTTGCCCCTGACAGCGCCGCGCGGGCATGCTAGCACACGGTTTGAGACGCAACTGAACCGGAATGAACATGCGCACCTTATTGATTGCATTGACCACGGCCCTGCTCGTGCCTGCCGCCCTTCTGGCGCAGACGGCTGGGACTGAAACACCCGATGCCGGAGCCCCGGCCGTAAACATCGAGGACCAGCTGAGCCTTGGCGAAGACGCCAGCGCCCCCCAAGTTGGCCAGACCTACACCAGGGAAAAGATCGATGACTGGGAACTGCGCTGCATCAAGGCCGAAGAGGGCGTTGAAGAGCCCTGCCAGATGTACCAGTTGATGACTGACAGCGAAGGCACACCAGTGGCCGAAATCTCGATCTTCCGCCTGCCCGAAGGGGGCCGCGCGGTGGCGGGTGCGACAATTGTCGTACCACTTGAAACTTCCCTGCCCCAGCAACTGACCATGCAGGTCGACGGCAATGCGGCGCGTCGCTATCCGTACTCGTTTTGCAACACGATCGGCTGCTATTCGCGGGTGGGTCTGGTGGCCGAAGAAGTCGCCGCCTTCCGCGCCGGAAAAGAGGCGAAGCTGACCATCGTGCCTGCACTGGCGCCGGACCAAAAGGTCGAACTGACCATGTCGCTGTCGGGATTTACTGCCAGCTACGACAAGACATCGATCAACGCCAACTGATAACGGGCAGCCCAGGCTGACCTGTCAGAACCGCCCCGCATTCCGGGGCGGTTTTCTTTTGACTTCGCGACTTTTCGAGGGTGCGGGCGGCCTCAGACGCCGCGCAGGGCCAGCACCGCGTTCATGCCGCCAAAGGCAAAGGCGTTGGACAGTACCATCGACTTTCGCGTCACGGGCCTGGTTCGGCACCACGTCGAGCGCACATTCGGGGTCGGGTTCCTCGTAGCCGATTGTGGGCGCGATCACACCGTCGCGCAGCGCCATGATGCAGGCCAGCAGTTCGACCGCCCCCGTGCCCCCGATCAGGTGGCCGTGCATCGATTTGGTCGAGGACATCATCAGCTTGTCCGCGTGCGGGCCGAACACATCCGCCACGGCGGCGCATTCGGTCTTGTCATTGGCCGCCGTGCCGGTGCCGTGCGCATTGATATAGCCGACCTGATCGCGGTTCACCCCGGCATCCGCCAGCGCCCCGGCCATGGCCCGCGCCGCCCCGTTTTTCGAGGGCATCACGATGTCGCTCGCATCCGAGGACATCGCGAACCCAATCACCTCGCACAGAATTTCCGCGCCGCGTTTGCGGGCGTGCTCAAAGTCCTCGAACACGAAGATGCCGGCGCCCTCGCCCTGCACCATACCGTTGCGGTTGGCCGAGAACGGACGGCACGCATCCCTGGACATGACGCGCAGCCCCTCCCATGCCTTGAC
>CAZITF010000106.1:0-8619 GCA_964542095.1 uncultured Rhodobacterales bacterium | reverse complement strand
ATGAAGACCGCCGCCGGGGGGGCGTTGTACCACAGAAACCCGAGGCCGCCGCCGATGATGCCCATGGTAAAGACCAGAAGCTCGCCCGTGCCCGGTACGTATTGCAGCCCGAGGTCTTCGGTAAAGTCGGCGCGGCCCACGAAATAGGCGATCACGCCCAGCGTGGCGGCGGCGATCATCACCGGCATGATCGCCAGCCCGTCAAGCCCGTCCGTGAGGTTCACCGCATTGGCCGAGCCGACGATCACGACGATGGAAAAGGGGATGAACAGCACACCGAGGTTGATCAGCACGTCCTTGAACACCGGCACGGCAAGCTGGTTTTGCAGCGCTTCGGGATGCGCGGCGGCCGCGAAATAGGCGGCGATGGCCGCAATCACAAAGCCCAGCAGCAGCCGCACCCTGCCCGGCACCCCGGCGGAGCTTTGTTTGGACACCTTGGAAAAATCATCCGCGAATCCGATCAGCCCGAAGGCCAGAGTCACGCCCAGCACGATCCACACGAACGGGTTGTCGAGCCGTGCCCAGAGCAGCGTCGAGGTCACCAGCGCCCCCACGATCAGCAGCCCCCCCATGGTCGGCGTGCCGGCCTTGACGAAATGCCCTTCGGGGCCGTCATCGCGAATCGGCTGGCCCTTGCCCTGGGTCTTGCGTAGCACCGCGATCAGGGGCTGTCCGAACATGAAACCAAAGACCAGCGCCGTCATGAAGGCCCCGCCCGCCCGGAAGGTGATATAGCGGAACAGGTTGAAAAAATCCCCTCCATCCGAAAGTGCTGTCAACCAGTAGAGCATGTCGGCCTGTCCTTACGCATTATCTTGTGGGTCTGCGCCCGCCATCCTCGGATGGCCCATTTTACGGATCGCGTCAACGATCCGCGCGAGATTCGTGCTGAGCGAGCCTTTGACCAGCACCACGTCTCCGCTGTCGAGGCGGCGCGCGACCTGCGCTTCCATGTCTGCTGACGTTTCGCACCACAGGCCCCGTTTTTCCGAAGGCAACGCGTCGTGCAGGTGGTGCATCAGCGGGCCGATGCAATGCAGGATGTCGATGTCCCTGATCGCGTCCAGATCGGCGAGAGCGGCATGCATGTCCGCCGCCTTGGGGCCCAGTTCCTTCATGTCCCCGACAAAGGCGATCCGCCGCCCCTTGCTGACGCGCCCGATGTCGTTGGTCACCCGTGCGGCCGCCAGCACATCGAGTGCGGCGGCCATCGAGGTCGGGTTGGCGTTGTAACTGTCGTCGATCAGTTCCAGCGTCATGCGGGTATCGACCGGATCCAGCGCGATGAACTCGCGCGCGCCGCGCCCGGCATAGGGCGACCAGCGGCCAAGCGATTGCGCGGCAAGGGCAAGGTCGGCGCCCAGCGCCTCGGCCGCCGCCAGCGCGCCCAGCCCGTTCATCGCGAAATGCTTGCCCACGGCCCCCACCTTGAACAACAGCGGCGCGTCATGGGCGGTGGCCTGCACCACGGTGACGTCGCGCCCGAGGTCAACGGATTTCAGAACGAAATCAAAGCCGTGTTCGCCGAACCCGATGTCTCGGCGTTTCATGTCGTGGGCCTTGGCCTGAAGGATGGCCGCTGTCGAACAGTCGTTGTTCAGGATCGCGGTGCCGCCATATTCCAGCCCTTCGAGGATCGAGGCCTTTTCCACCGCGATCCCTTCGATGCTTTCGAACGCTTCGAGATGGGCGGCAGCGACGGTGGTGATCATCGCGACGTGGGGACGCGCGAGCCTTGCCAGGGGCGCGATTTCACCGGGGTGGTTCATGCCGATCTCGATCACCGCATATTCGGTGTCGGCGGGCATCCGCGCCAATGTCAGCGGCACGCCCCAGTGGTTGTTGTAGCTGGCGACAGAGGCATGGGTGCGGCCCTGATCGCCCAGCATGGCGCGCAACATTTCCTTGGTCGAGGTCTTGCCCACCGACCCGGTGATGGCCACCACGCGGGCGTCCGTGCGGGCGCGCGCCGCCGCACCGAGGGCCTCGAGAGCCGCCTGGACGTCATGCACCAGCAGCAGCGGGCACGCTTCGTCCACGCCTTCGGGCAGGTGGGACACCAACGCGGCGGCGGCCCCCTTTTCAAAGGCCTGCGCGACAAAGTCGTGGCCGTCGCGCACATCCTTCAGCGCAACGAACAGATCGCCCGGTTGCAGCGTCCGGGTGTCGATGCTGATGCCGGTGCAACTCCAGGGGCGGGTGTTCAGCCCTCCTGTCGCGGCGACCGCATCTTCGCAAGTCCACAGGGTCATGTCAGTTTTCCTTCAAGTGCGGCCACGGCAACGGAGGCCTGTTCGGCGTCGTCAAAGGGCAGAATGTCGTCGCCCACGATCTGCCCGGCCTCGTGCCCCTTGCCCGCGATCAGCAGGGCGTCGCCGGGGCCAAGGGCATCGACGGCGCGCAGGATCGCCTCGGCCCGGTCAGCGACTTCATGGGCCTCCGGGCAGCCTTCCATCACGGCGGCCCGGATCAGGGCGGGGTCTTCGGAGCGCGGGTTGTCGTCCGTGACGAACACCACGTCTGCGTTCTGTGCTGCCGCCTGCCCCATCAGCGGGCGCTTGCCTGCGTCCCGGTCGCCGCCTGCGCCGATCACGGCGATCAGGCGGCCCATCACATGCGGGCGCATCGCGGCGAGCGCCGTGGCGACGGCATCGGGCGTGTGGGCATAATCGACGAACACCGCCGCCCCGTTTTCGCGGGTCGCGGCCAGTTGCATACGCCCCCGCACGGTGCCGAGATGCGGCAGAGTTTCGAACACGGCCTGCGGATCGGCCCCGCAGGCGATCACCAGCCCGCAGGCCAGCATCACGTTATCGGCCTGAAAGCCGCCGATCAGCGGCAGGCGCGCGGTATAGGATTTGCCCGCGAATTCAAGGCGTATGTCCTGCCCCGTGCTGTCGAACCGTTGGGCCGTGAGGTGCAGATCGCCGCCGTCGCGGCCCACGCTCAGCACCGATTGGCCGCGTGCGCGGGCGATGGCGGCCATATCGACGCCGCGCGGGTCGTCCAGGTTGATCACCGCCACCCCGTCTTCGGGCAGCACGCGGGCGAACAGGCCCGCCTTGGCGTCGAAATAGGCCTCGAACGTGTGGTGATAGTCGAGGTGATCCTGGGTGAAATTGGTGAACCCCGCTGCCGCGAGGTGCACGCCGTCAAGGCGGCGCTGGTCGAGCCCGTGCGACGACGCCTCCATCGCCGCATGGGTGATCCCGGCGGCGCGGGCATCGGCCAACGTGCGGTGCAGGGTGATCGGTTCGGGGGTGGTGTGGGCCAGCGGCGCGGTCCAGGCCCCCTCGACCCCGGTGGTGCCGAGGTTGACGGCCGCCAAGCCCATCTCGATCCAGATCTGGCGCACGAAGGTCGAAACGGAGGTCTTGCCGTTGGTTCCCGTGACGGCCACCATCGTTTCGGGCTGGCCGCCGAACCAGAGGGCGGCGGTGCGCGCCAGCGTGGCGCGCGGATCGTCCGCCAGCACCAGCGCAATGCCATCCAGATGGGGGGCGGCGATGTCGGCCCCTGCCCGGTCGGTCAGGACCGCGACAGCGCCCATGCGCACGGCATACTGCACGAATTCGGCGCCGTGGACGCGACTGCCGGGCATGGCGGCGAACAGGGTGCCGTCGGTGACGGATCGGCTGTCAACGGCCAGGCCGGTGATGTCGGGATTGGCCCCGCCCCGGGCGGTCAGACCCAGAGAGGAAAGTGGTCTTGCCTGCGCGCCCATCGGTCTGGCCTTTTGGCTCGGGTGCCGCTGGCACCTCAGTTGCTGCTGGTGAGCGTTATATCAGTCAGATTGTCGGGTTCAACGGTCGGACGCAGACCCAGCAGAGGCGCGATGCGCCCGATCATCTCGGCCGCGACCGGAACCGCAGTCCACCCGGCCGTGCGCCGTGGCTTGTCACCGCTGGTTTCGACCGGTTCATCGAGGGTCACGACCAGCACGTATTTGGGATCATTGGCCGGAAAGATGGTGGCAAAGGTCGCGATGACCTTGTCCTCGTAATAGCCGCCCGTGGGCTTGGGTTTGTCCGCGGTGCCGGTCTTGCCGCCCACCGCATAGCCCGGTACCTCGCCCATGCTGGCAGTGCCGTCGGTGACAACCGCGCGCAGCATGTCACGCGAGGCGCGGGCGGCGGCATCGCTCATCACCCGCTGGCCCAGCCGGGGGCCGTCCTGTTTGAGGATGGTGGGCGCAACCTTGTAGCCGCCGTTGGCAATCGCCGCATAGGCCGCCGCCAGATGCATGGGTGACGTCGACAGCCCGTGGCCATAGCTGATCGTCACGGCACTGAGTTCGGTCCAGCGTTTGGGCAGCAGCGGCTTGCCGGTCGCGGCCTCGACGATCTCGAAGGGGGTTGCCTCGAAAAAGCCGAGCGATTTCAGGAACTCCTGCTGGCGTTCGACGCCGATTTGCAGGGCCAGGCGTCCGGTCCCCCGGTTCGAGGACTTGACGATGATGTCCGACACGCTCAGCTTGCCGTAGTTCTTGTTGCGGAATTCGCCGACACGAAAGCCACCCACGCGCATCGGCCCCTTGGTGTCGATGATCGTCGAGGGGGTCACGAGGCCCAGATCGACGGCCTGCGCGGCGGCAAAAATCTTGAAAACTGAGCCGAGTTCATAAACCCCCTGCACCGAGCGGTTGAACAGCGGACTGTCGGATTGATCGCCCGTCGTGGCCGGGCGGGGCCGGTTGTTGGGGTCGAAATCCGGCAGCGAAACGACCGAGATCACCTCGCCCGTCTTCACGTCCATCAGAACCGAGGTCGCGCCCTTGGCATTCATGATCTTCATGCCGCCGTACAGCACCCGTTCGGCGGCGGCCTGCACAGTAAGGTCCAGCGACAGCACCAGCGGGCGCTGCCCGTTGGCCGGATCGCGCAGGTAGTGGTCGAACTGCTTTTCGACACCGGCCACTCCGATCACCTCGGCGGCCAGCACGCCCTCTTTGCCAAAGGACGCGCCCCCCAACACATGCGCGGCCAGCGAGCCGTTGGGATAAAGGCGCATGTCGCGCGGCCCGAACAGCAAGCCGGGATCGCCGATGTCATGCACGGCCTGCATCTGTTCGGGGCTGATTTTCTTGCGCACCCAGAGGAATTTGCGCTTGCCGGTAAAGCCCTTGATCAGTTTTTCTTCTTCCAACTCGGGAAAGATGGCCGCGAGACCCCTGGCCGCTGCTTCGGGGTCGACCATCAGCGGCGGCTGGGCATACAGCGCGTAGGTTTCGAAATTGGTGGCCAGCAGACGCCCCTTGCGGTCCACGATGTCGGCGCGGGCGGCGGAAATGGCGGCCCCCTGGGCACTGGCGCGCGGTTCGACCGCATCGGAGGTGGCCAGCATCCCCATGCGCACCCCCACAACGACGAAAGCGCAGAAAAAGAACACGCCCAGCACCAAAAGCCGGCCTTCGGCGCGCTGGCGGGCCGTGTCGCGCATCTCTTCGTGGCGCGTGGCGCGGTTTTCGCGCTCGATGTCATCGGGGCTTTGCCCCGCCGCGCGGGCAGGCAGGATGCGGGCCAGCGGGCGCAGCGGCGTGCGGGTCATTCTGCGTCCTCCACCTGTGGCAGGGTGCCGGACACTTCCACGCTGTTGGTAATGTCGAGCAGGGGCGGGGCCGGATAGGTGACCTCGTCGACGCGCCCGAACTGGTCGGGGCGGAAGGGCAACAGACCGAGCCGGTCAAAGTTGATGTCCGCAAGGTCGCGCAGCCGGTCGGGGCGGTTCAGGTACGCCCATTCGGCCTTGAGCACGGCCAGGCGCGCGTGGGCGGTGCGGATGTCGCGGTGCAGCCGGTCGGTTTCGGACAGCGCGCTTTGCGTGGCATAGTTTTCGCGGTAGGCCCAGAAGGCGAGGCCAATCACTGCCAGCGTGGTAAGCACATAAAGAACACTGCGCATCATGACATCCCTTTTATCTGCGGCATTCCGATGGATTTCGCGTCAATGGCGCCCGCGGGCGCGTCGGTGCGTATGGCCACGCGCAGCTTGGCCGAGCGGCTGCGCGGGTTGGCGGCCAACTCGTGCGCGTCAGGTGCGATGGCCTTGCGGCTTTTCAGCGTGAACTGCGCGGCGGCCTGCGTGGTTTCGGGCGCGTAGCGGTTGGCATTGGCCGCCCGCCCGCCACGTGCGGTCAAAAAGCGTTTGACCATGCGGTCCTCGACCGAGTGAAAGGTGACGACCGCCAGCTTGCCACCGGGCTTCAACGCCCGTTCGGCGGCCATAAGCCCCTGATAGAGTTCATCATATTCGTTGTTCACCGCGATCCGCAGCGCCTGAAAGCTGCGCGTGGCCGGATGGGATTGCCCCGGTTTCGGGCGGGGCAGGCATTTTTCGACAATGCCCGCCAGCTCCAGCGTGGTGGTGATGGGACGCGCGGTGATGATGGCGCGCGCAATGCGGCGCGAGGCGCGCTCCTCGCCGTAGTGGAACAGGATGTCGGCCAGCACAGCCTCGTCCGCGCCGTTCACGAGATCGGCGGCAGAGGGGCCCTCCTGGCTCATCCGCATGTCCAGCGGGCCGTCCTTCATGAAGGAAAAGCCGCGTTCACCCTGATCGAGCTGCATCGAACTGACCCCGAGGTCGAGCACGACACCGTCAAGGCCCTGCCCGTAGTCGTCGAGACGGGAAAACACGCCGGGTTGCATGACGATACGGTCGCCATAGACATCCGCCCACGCGGCGGCCATTTCAAAGGCAACGGGGTCGCGGTCGACGGCAATCACCTGCTCCGCTCCGGCATCAAGCAGGGCGCGGGTATACCCACCCGCCCCGAAAGTGCCGTCCAGCCAGGTGCCCTCGATGGGCGCGCAATGCGACAGGATCGCGTCGATCAGAACCGGTATATGTGGCCCCCCAGCCGACATTCTATTCCAGGTCCCCGTCCAGGTAGACCGACGGATCGACATCCGGGTCATAGCCGTCATCGTCCAGAGCCGCGATGCTGGCATCATAGGCCTCGGGCCGCCAGATTTCGAACGTATCGCCGGAGGACACAAACCGCGCCATGCCATCCAGCCCGATCTTGTCGCGCAGCTTGGCGGGCAACACGATGCGGCCTGTGTCATCCACGACCGTCTCGATGGACTGGGCGCTGTAAAGGCGCTCCATTGCCTTGCGCCTGGCCGAGCCGCGCGGATGTCTGGAGATCTTTTCGTCCACCTCGTCCATGGCCGCGATGGTGAACCCTTCGAGGTAATCGCGGGTCTCGCCGCCATAAACGATGATGATGCGGGGCGGCAGGCCTTCTTTCCAGTCGGGGTCGCAGGATTCGATCACACGGCGAAAAGAGGCCGGGATGGACACCCTGCCCTTTGCGTCCACCTTGTGGTCGCTTTCGCCTCTGAACCTGCGTGCCACTGTGTCGGCCCGTCCCTTTTCCCTTGCGCCCCCGCGCTCAAATCGATCCCCATTGTCTGAAATGGAAACGGCGGGTCGATCTGCTGCCACTGATCAACCCGCCGCCCTCGTCCCGACTTGCGGGATGTCCAGCTGCGCGCGCCACCTGGGGGGATGTCTGCTCGCTCGCGCGCCGGATCTCTGGTCTGATGAAAGCGAGGTGCCTGTATGAAACCTGCTAGAGTTTTTTGTCTGCGTGGGGTCGTTTGCTGCCCCGGGCTCGTTCTCATCCGATGCACTAGGGATGCCATGGGAATTGATGGGAAACAATAGTTTTCTGCGGGCAATGACCGCTAAACCTTGTGAAGAAGGTCAGAAGAAAACCATATATTGTAGTCCCGGATTGCGATTTCACGGCCTATTCTGTGACAGCTTCAACATGAGACACCACATGTAGTGTTTCTCAGGCACAATGCGAAATGGTCCATAAAATCCCAAAAAACTTTGCCGAAATCCGGCGCTGCCAAAGATGTTCTTATTAAGTTCTCAACCCGCAACCGGGCAATTCAACAGAATTCCCCTGAAATTGATTCGAATCACGCCACCGATCCGGCAATCGACCATGAATTCCCATGGCCGGACCCATGCCATCCCACATGCGGGCCTTCTCTGTTTTGAAAAAATCCCGGGGGAGTCCGAAGGACGGGGGCAGAGCCCCCCTTGCTATGTCATGTCGTCGCGCAAGCGGCCTTTTGGAAACGGTTCACGCCATCCCGCCCTTGATCAGCCCTTCGGCAATGCGGGCATAGGCCTGCGCCATGGGGCCGTCTCCGGCGGCGATCGGCGTGCCGCCATCGCCCGCAAGACGCGTCTCCAGATCGATGGGCAATGCGCCCAACAGGGGCACGCCCATCTTTTCGGCCTCCGCCGCCACGCCACCCTGTCCGAATATCTGATGCTCCGCCCCGCAATCGGGACAGACGAACATCGACATGTTCTCGATCAGGCCCAGCACGGGCGTTTTCAGCGTGGCGAACATATCGAGCGCCTTGCGCGCATCGATCAGCGCCACGTCCTGCGGCGTGCTCACCACGATGGCCCCGCTCAACTCCGACTTGGTACACAGCGTCAGCTGCACATCACCCGTTCCCGGCGGCAGATCGACGATCAGCACGTCCAGTTCGCCCCATTCCACCTGCCCCAGCATCTGTTGCAGCGCCCCCATCAGCATCGGACCGCGCCAGACCACCGCCTTGCCCTCCTCCATCATGAAGCCGAT
>CAZITF010000105.1:0-8648 GCA_964542095.1 uncultured Rhodobacterales bacterium | reverse complement strand
CGCGATGGCGACCTGTCTGGGGTGGATCGCCCATTTGCCGACCATGCCCAGCGTCGCCGAGCGCAGTGCCTGCGCGCGAAATCCTTCATCATCGGAGAAGTCACCGAACGGCCCGTCGACCGGCAGGACGCCGTGGGTGCGGCAGGCGGCCACGATCGCGGTCTGTGCCCAGTGCCAGGGATCGGACCAATGCTTCTGCCCTTCGTGCAGCATGTAGTAGTTTTCCTGCGTGCCCCCGATGCCGGTAGTCTGCATGCCCATGGAGGCGGCGAAATCGGCCGCCCCGAGGCTCATCGCGGCAAGGCGGGGCGAGGCGGCGGCGATCTCTTCCACATGGGCGATACCTGCGGCGGATTCGATGATCACTTCGAAAGTGATCGGTTTGCTGCGTCCCCTGGCTGCCTCGATCGCGCTGACCAGCGCATCGACCGCGTAGATGTCGGCGGCATTGCCCACTTTGGGAATCATGATCTGGTCAAGCCGGCCCGAGGCCTGTTCCAGCAGGTCGACCACGTCGCGGTACCAGTAAGGTGTGTCGAGACCGTTGATGCGCACCGAAAGCGTCTTGTTCCCCCAGTCGATGTCATGGGTCGCTTTGATGATGTTGGCGCGTGCGCTGTCCTTGTCGGAGGGTGCCACCGAATCCTCGAGATCGAGGTTGATCACGTCCGCCGCCGAGGCCGCCATCTTTTCGAAGATGGCGGGGCGCGATCCGGGGCCGAACAGCTGGCAGCGGTTGGGACGGGCCGGAGGCGTGGGTTGCAGGCGGAATGACATGGGCGCGCGCCCTTTCAGTAAGATTGTTGCGTCAGGTCTGCTGAAGTGATTATTAAATTACCGCACCATCCACAAGGCGGATTGTGCAGCCGCAGCATCGGTGCCCTTGCTGTCCGAAATTGCCGCATGAGCCCATGATGGAGTGCATCGGCGACGGATTTCTGCGCAAAACCGTGCCGGGATGCCGGATTTGCACTGTCTTGCTGACGAAACTGCGCCATTTTACGTGAAACTTGCCTTGATAGAAAGATTCTCCATGATTCAGACACCTTACCTCTTGTTTCTGGGCGACGCTCCGGACCAGCTTGCCGCCAAGGTCGCGCAGGGCATCACGGACTGGCGCCCCGAGAACGCCGTGGGTCAGTTCCGTATGCCCGGATGCGGTGCCGATATGGGGCTGACCGACATGACGCTTGAGGAAGGTCTGGCCGCCGGGGCCAAGACCCTCGTGATTGGCGTGGCCAACCGGGGTGGCGTCATCTCGGACGAGTGGAAGGTCGTTTTGGTCCAGGCCCTGAAGATGGGTTACGACCTGGCGGCGGGCCTGCACAACCTGCTGCGAAACGAAAACGAATTGCAGTCGGCCGCCAAGGTCAATGGCGGAACCTTGCACGATGTGCGTGTGCCCACGGTCGCCTATCCGATTGCCAACGGGATCAAGCGCAGCGGCAAGCGGGCGCTGGCCGTCGGCACGGACTGTTCCTGTGGCAAGATGTATACGGCCATGTCGATGGATGCCGAAATGCAGGCCCGCGGCATGAAGTCCGAATTTCGCGCCACCGGGCAGACCGGCATTCTGATCACCGGCAAGGGCGTGCCGCTGGATGCCGTGATCGCGGATTTCATGGCCGGGGCGGTCGAGTATCTGACGCCCGACAACGATCCCGATCACTGGGATCATATCGAAGGGCAGGGCAGTCTGTTCCACGTCTCCTTTTCCGGGGTCACGATGGCGCTGATCCACGGCGGTCAGCCGGATGCGCTGATCCTGTGTCACGAACCGACCCGCACCCATATGCGCGGATTGCCGCATTACGGGCTGCCGACGCTGGAGCAGTTGCGCGACACTGCCCTGCCGCTGGCCCGTCTGGCCAACCCCGCCTGTCAGATCACCGGCGTGTCAGTCAACACAAAGGCCCTGGACGAGGCGGCCGCGCGCGCCTGTCTGGCCGAAATCGAGGATGGCATGGGTTTGCCTGCGACGGATCCGTACCGTTTCGGCGCGGCCAAACTGGTCGATGCCCTTGTTGCCTTGTGAGGCTGCGGGTGTGGGAACGGCCCTCCGGGGGCGGTTTATCTGGCGAAATGAAGGTGGATCATGCGTATTGAAGTGAGCCGTGACGTGTTTCGGCTGGCGCAGGTCTTTACCATCTCGCGCGGATCGCGCACCGAGGCGCAGGTGTTGACTGTGACGCTTGGTGACCGCGCCCATCGTGGGTGGGGCGAATGTGTGCCCTATGCCCGTTACGGCGAAACCCTGGACAGCGTGACGACCGAGATCGAAGGGCTGCCCGATGCGTTTGGTCGTCGCGAGTTGCAGAACCTGCTGCCCGCAGGCGCGGCGCGCAATGCGGTGGACTGTGCCTTGTGGGACCTGGACGCGAAACGCGCGGGAAAACGGGTTTGGGATCTGGCCGGGCTGGCTGCGCCGGGGCCCGAGATTACGGCCTATACCCTGTCGCTGGATACGCCCGAGGCCATGCAGGCGCAGGCCGCGCAAAACGCCTTTCGCCCGCTGTTGAAAATCAAGCTGGGCACGCCCGACGACATGCCCCGCCTTGAGGCGGTGCGCAAAGGTGCGCCCGCGGCCCGCATTATTGTCGACGCAAACGAGGGCTGGTCGGCGGCGATCTATGCCGATCTGGCCCCGCACCTGGTCCGCCTTGGTGTGCAGTTGGTCGAACAGCCCCTGCCTGCGGGCGAGGACGAGGCCCTGATCGGGTTGGAGCGCCCGGTGCCGGTTTGCGCCGACGAATCCTGCCATGACCGCGCCAGCCTGCCCGGTCTGAAGGGCAAATACGATGTGGTGAACATAAAGCTCGACAAGACCGGCGGGTTGACCGAGGCGCTGGCGTTGCGTGAAGCTGCACTGGCCGAGGGCTATGGCGTGATGGTCGGCTGCATGGTCGGGTCGAGCCTGGCCATGGCCCCCGCCACGCTGGTGGCGCAGGGCGCTTCGATCGTGGACCTTGACGGGCCGCTGTTGTTGGCCGAAGACCGACACGAGCCTTTGATTTTTGATGACGCCGGGGTGCATCCGCCCCGCGCAGAGCTTTGGGGATGACCATGCGCACAGTCTACGTGAACGGCGAGTACCTGCCTGAGAATGAAGCCAGGGTGTCGATCTTTGATCGCGGGTTTCTGATGGCCGATGGCGTTTACGAGGTGACCTCGGTGCTGGACGGCAAGCTGATCGATTTCGACGGCCATGCCGCGCGCCTGGAACGCTCGCTCGGCGCGTTGGACATGGTCGCGCCGATTGAAATGCACGACCTGCTGGAAGTCCATCGCGAACTGGTGCGTCTGAACGGGATCAACGAGGGTTTGATTTACATGCAGATCACCCGCGGTGCGCCTGCGGACCGTGATTTCGCCTTTCCCGATCCCGAGGTGACCAAAGGGACGATTGTTCTGTTCACCCAGAACAAACCCGGACTGGCGGACAATCCGGCGGCCAAGAAGGGTATGAAGGTCATCAGCATCGAGGATATTCGCTGGGGCCGGCGCGACATCAAGACGGTGCAGTTGCTGTACCCGTCGATGGGCAAGATGATGGCCAAGAAGGCGGGGGTCGATGATGCCTGGATGGTGCAGGACGGGTTCGTGACCGAAGGCACCTCGAACAACGCCTATATCGTGAAGGGCAACAAGATCATCACGCGCGAGGCCTCGCCGGACATCCTCAAGGGCATCACCCGCACGGCTGTCCTGCGCTTTGCCCGCGAGGCGCAGATGGAAGTGGAAGAGCGCAATTTCACGATCGAGGAGGCGCGCCAGGCCGATGAGGCGTTCATCACCTCTGCCAGCACCTTCGTGATGCCGGTGGTCGAGATCGACGGTGTGCCGCTTGGCGACGGGACGCCGGGCCGGGTGGCACCGCGCCTGCGCGAAATCTATCTGGACGAAAGCCGCAAGGCGGCGGTGTGATTGCCGATTTCCCGCAGCGTGTTCAGGGATTCGGTGCAGGCTTTGCCTTGCAAATCGCGGTCATCGACACCATTTCCGTATGTAAATTATATTAACTTTGAGGGGCGAATAGAATGAACCAAGATTTCATCCTGAGCTTGTTGAGCGAAAACCTGATCCTGATTCTCGGGGCCCTGTTTTTGCTGTTGTGCCTGTTTCTGGGTGTGCGGATCGTCCCTCAGAGCGAGAAATTCGTGGTGGAACGCTTTGGTCGCCTGCACGCGGTGCTTGGGCCGGGGATCAACTTTATCATCCCGTTTCTGGACGTTGTGCGCCACAGGGTGTCGGTGCTGGAACGCCAGTTGCCCAATGAAAGCCAGGACGCGATCACCTCTGACAACGCTTTGGTACAGGTCGAAACCAGTGTGTTCTACCGCGTGACCGAGCCTGAACGGACCGTTTACCGCATCCGCGATGTGGATGGTGCCGTGCAGACGACGATTGCCGGTATCGTGCGGTCTGAAATCGGCAAGATGGAACTGGACGAAGTGCAGTCCAACCGTTCGCAATTGATCGGCGAGATCAAGATTCTGGTCGAAGAGGCGGTGAACGACTGGGGCATCGAGGTGACGCGGGCCGAAATCCTCGACGTGAACCTTGATGTCGCCACCCGTGAGGCGATGTTGCAGCAGTTGAATGCCGAACGTGCGCGCCGGGCGTCGGTGACCGAGGCCGAGGGGCACAAGCGTGCGATCGAGTTGAATGCGGATGCCGAGCTTTATGCCGCTGAGCAGGCGGCCAAGGCCCGCCGCGTGACCGCGGATGCAGAGGCCTATGCCACGCAGGTGGTTGCCGAGGCCATCAACACCCACGGCATTGAATCCGCGCAGTACCAGGTGGCTCTCAAACAGGTCGAGGCGGTGACCGAGATTGCCCGTGGCGAGGGGCAGCAGACGATCGTTCTGCCTGCCAGCGCCATGGACGCCTTTGGCGAGGCCTTTGCGATGCTGACTGGAAAGGCGCGCAAATGACCGGGCTGTGGACCCTGTGGTGGGTGTGGATTGTCGCCGCGCTCGTGCTGAGCATCATCGAGGTTTTTGTGCCTGCCTTTGTGTTTCTGGGCATGGCCGTGGGCGCGGTGGTGGTCGGCGTCGGCCTTGCCTTCGGCCTGCTTGGCTGGATCGCGACCCTGCCCGCGCTGTTGCTGATCTTTGCCGTCGCGTCGGTCATTGCCGCGCTGGTGTTGCGATCGGTGATCGGCGTGCGCCGGGGCCAGGTCAAGATCTGGGACCGCGACATCAACGAGTGATGCGGCTCTATTCCTTTGTGCCGACGTTTTCCGCAAAGGCCGTTTTGAATGCCTCTTGCTGCGCGCCGCTGGCGTCGGTCTGGTAGTTGGCCTTCCAGTCGTCCATGCTCATTCCGTAGAACGCCTCGCGCGCGGCGTCCTTGCTGATTTCGATCCCCTTTTCGGCGGCGGCCTCCTGATACCAGCGTGACAGGCAGTTGCGGCAGAAACCTGCGAGGTTCATCATGTCGATGTTCTGCACGTCTCTGCGGTCTTCCATCAGGTGCTTGCGCAGGCGGCGGAAGGCCGCGGCTTCGAGTTCCATTTGGGTTTGTGCGTCCATCGGATGGCTCCTTTTTGCCGGGTCGGATTGGGGCTCTGCCCCAAACCCCGGGATTTTTTGAAACAGAGAAGGGTTCGGGTCAAAGATTGGCCTGCGCGTGGGCCGCTTCAAGATGCGGGGCGAGGATATCGGCCCAGCGTCGCTGACCGTGCTCATCACCGATCAGGTCCTGCCGGATTTCGAGGATCACGTTCGGGCGGCCCGGTCCGTGTGCGTGTTGGCTGAGTGCGTCGCCGGGAAAGGAGCCCGCATAGGGTTCGTTGTCGCCCACGGGGCTGTGCAGTGTCGTGCGCAATCGGTCGATCAGAGGGGCCGCGATGCGCCTGTCCTGTGCCGACAGAACGCCGATTTCCCATGGCCGCGCGGATCGCCCGACCAGTTGTGGGGTAAAGCTGTGAATCGACAGAAAGGCGACGTCGCGCCCGCCCGCCAGTCCGGCAATGGCGTCGTGATAGGGTTGGTACAGCGTTTCGATCCGCCGCGCGCGCTCTGCCGCGCCGACGCGCCGGTTGCCTTCGATAATGGTGCCGTCATATAGCTGCGGGATCAACGTCGGGTCGTCCGCCCCCCGGTTCGGGTCGATCACCAGCCGTGAATAGTTCGAGCAGATCACCGGCGCTCCGAGGACCTCGCCCAGGGCCAGCGCAGTGCCCATCGCGCCGATGTCATAGGCGATATGCCGCCCCATATCCGACGGCGACAGCCCAAGGCAGCCGCCTGCGACGAAATCGGGCACCGTGTTGGTGGCATGATCACATGTGATCAGCCATGGCCCCTGCCGGTCTGGACCATGGATCGAAAACGGGGAGTATGTCATAGACGTGTCACCATATCTCAGCCACATTTAGGCCAGTTGCTTCGGAATGTGAATTGAGCAATAACCGCGCCTGATAGCGGTAACGCAAAGGGACTTTTTCGCGATGAAACGCAAGCGCAACGTAAAGATCGTGGCCACTCTGGGCCCGGCATCGGACAGTTACGACATGATCCGGGCACTGCACGAGGCGGGCGCGGACGTGTTTCGTCTGAACATGTCCCATGGCAGCCACGAAGAGATCGCCAAGAAACATGCCATCATCCGGCAGGTCGAAAAGGACACCGGATCGTCGATCGCGATTCTGGCCGACCTTCAGGGCCCCAAGCTGCGTGTCGGCGTCTTTGCCGGGGACAGCGAGATGCTGGAAGAGGGCGCCAGGTTCCGCCTGGACCTGGACACCGCCGATGGCGACAGTTCGCGCGTCTGCCTGCCCCATCCCGAGATTTTCGCCGCCCTCGAGCCGGGCAAGTCGCTGCTGGTCAATGACGGCAAGATCCGGCTGAAGGTCGAGGAGTGTGGTTCCGATTTCGCCAATTGCGTCGTCATCGCGGGCGGTGTGATTTCCAACCGCAAGGGCGTCAACGTGCCGGATGTGGAACTGCCCCTGGCGGCCCTGTCCGAAAAGGACCGCGCCGATCTGGAGTTCACCGCCAAGCTGGGCGTGGACTGGATGGCGCTGAGTTTCGTGCAGCGCCCGGCCGACGTCGAGGAGGCCCGCGCGCTGGTCAAGGGCCGCGCCGCCATCCTGTCCAAGATCGAAAAGCCCAATGCGGTCGAACGCTTTGACGCCATTCTGGCGGTCAGCGACGGGATCATGGTGGCCCGTGGCGATCTGGGCGTGGAACTGCCGGTGCAGAATGTCCCGCCGATCCAGAAACGCCTGGTGCGCAAGTGCCGCAACGCGGCCAAGCCTGTGATCGTCGCCACCCAGATGCTGGAAAGCATGATCGAAAGCCCGATGCCGACCCGCGCCGAGGTCAGCGACGTGGCCACCGCCATCTATGAAGGTGCGGATGCCGTGATGCTGAGCGCGGAAAGTGCCGCCGGCAGCTTTCCTGTCGAAGCGGTGACCACGATGGACAAGGTTGCCGCCGAGGTCGAACAGGACCCGACCTATACCCAGATCATCGAGGCCAGCCGCACGGCCAATCGCAGTTCGGTTGCGGATGGCATCGTCGCCGCCGCGCGGGAGATCGCCGAAACCACCAATATCAAGGCGATCTGCTGCTTTACCCAAAGCGGGACAACGGCGCTGCTGGTGGCGCGCGAACGTCCGCGCGTGCCGATCATCGCCCTGACCCCGCTGGCGGGAACGGCCCGCCGCCTTGCCTTGAGCTGGGGGTGCCACTGCGTGATCACGCCGGTGATGGAGCGGTTCAAGGGCGCGGTTGTCAGCGCCGCCAAGGCGGCCCTCGAAGGCGGCTTTGGCACCATCGAGGACCAGATCGTGGTCACTGCCGGTGTGCCTTTCAACGTCACCGGAACGACCAACATTCTGCGGGTTGCGCCTTGTGATGAGCGTTTGATTTTCGCCACCGATCCGGAGTAACTTTGCCCGCACGTAAACCGGGGTAGAGTTGAGGTGGGCACGTGACGCCTGATATGTACTTGGTGCTCGGCATTGTGATTGCCGGGCTTTCGGTGCCGTCAATCCTGTCGGCTGTGTCGGACGGTCGCGCGCCGCGTGCATCTGCCATCACCATCCTGATCGCGGGCGGGCTGATTCTGCTGGCGATCCAGACCCAACCGGGCGGATACACGCTTCAGGAAATCCCGGACGTGTTCGTGCGGGTGATCGCGCCGTTCATTTCCTGACCGCGTGATCGCCTGATCGCGCGCCGCGCGTTCTGGCTGGCCGCGCCGCGCAATGTTCCTGCACTGAAGAAATGGCTTGCACTCGGTTCATCACCGTCCTATCTGGCGGCTTCGTTCCCGTGCGTCCGGCCACAGTGGCATGCCGAGTCGCGCGATCACCGAACTCGAACTATGGAGACGGAAATGCCCAAGATGAAGACCAAGTCGAGCGCCAAGAAGCGCTTTAAAGTGACAGCGACCGGCAAGGTCCTGGCAGGTCAGGCCGGCAAACGCCACGGCATGATCAAACGCACCCGCAAATTCATCCGTGACGCCCGTGGCACCACGACCCTGTCGGCCCCCGACGCCAAAATCGTCAAGGGCTTCATGCCCTACGACCGCTGATAGGAGGATAGACACATGTCCCGTACCAAAGGTGGAACAGTCGCCCACGCCCGTCACAAGAAGGTCATCAAGGCCGCCAAAGGCTATTATGGCCGCCG
>CAZITF010000104.1:0-8658 GCA_964542095.1 uncultured Rhodobacterales bacterium | reverse complement strand
ACGCCTTTCAATCCATCCTGAACGGTCGGATAGGTCACCTCGCCCGGCACCGCCACTCCGGCGCGGTGCGCCTCGATCGCGGCGGCTGCCTCGGAATAGATGTTGGCAAAGCCCTCCAGATACCCCTCGGGATGACCCGGTGGAATACGGCTCATCCGCGCGGCCGCCTCGCCCGCCCCGGCCCCGTTGCGGGTGATCTTGCGCTTGGGCGCGCCGAACGGCGTGTGCCACAGATAATTCGGATCCTCCTGCGCCCATTCAAGGCCGCCCTTGTCGCCATAGACCCGGATGCGCAGCGCGTTCTCATTGCCCGGTGCCACCTGCGAACACCACAACATCCCCTTGGCCCCACCCTTGAACCGCAACATCACGTGGCCGTTGTCATCGACCTGACGGCCCGGCACGAACGCATCCAGATCGGCCGCCAGGCTTTCGACCTCGAGCCCCGTGATGAAACAGGCAAGGTTGTGGGCGTGGGTGCCGATGTCCCCGGTCGATCCCCCCGCGCCCGAGCGCGCCGGGTCGGTGCGCCACTCGGCCTGCTTGAACGTCTCTTCCCGCGTCAGCCAATCCTGCGGGTATTCGACCTGCACCACGCGAATGGCGCCGATCTCGCCGCCCGCAACCATCGCGCGCGCCTGCCGCACCATGGGATAGCCGGTATAGTTGTGGGTCAGCACAAACAGCGCATCCGACGCCTCGGCGGCCTTCACCAGCTTTTTCGCATCCGCCAGGGTCGAGGTCAGCGGCTTGTCGCAGATCACGTGAATGCCGCGCTTCAGGAACTCGCGGGCAGCGGCGCAATGCACATGGTTCGGGGTGACAATCGACACCGCCTCGATCCCGTCCTTGCGGCGCGCCTCGCGGATCGCCATCGCCTTGAAGTCGTCGTAGATGCGCGGCAGGCCCAGCGCCTCGCCGGACGCGCGCGATTTCTCGGGTGTCGAGGACAGCGCCCCCGCCACCAGTTCGAACCGGTCGTCAATCCGGGACGCAATGCGATGCACACCCCCGATAAACGCGTCATTGCCCCCGCCCACCATACCAAGCCTGATCCGAGTCATCTTTCATCCCTCCCAAAGATCAGTGCGCACCGATCCATCTTCATTTCGCCAGATAAACCGCCCCCGGAGGGCCGATTTCAGTCAATCCCCAGCATCGCCCGGTTCGCCGCCTCGTCCGTGCCACCATCGGCAAAGTCGTCAAAGGCGCGCTCGGTCACGCGGATGATGTGATCGGACACAAACGCGGCCCCCTCGCGGGCTCCGTCCTCGGGATGTTTCAGACAGCATTCCCATTCCACCACGGCCCAGCCGTCGAAATCATTGGCCGCCATCTTGGAAAAGATCGCCGCGAAATCGACCTGACCGTCGCCAAGCGAACGGAACCGCCCGGCGCGGTCGACCCAGGGCTGATAGCCCGAATAGACGCCCTGACGGCCCGTCGGGTTGAACTCCGCATCCTTGACGTGGAACATCTTGATGCGGTCCTTGTAGATGTCGATATTGTCCAGATAATCCAGGCATTGCAGCACGTAATGCGACGGATCATAGAGCATGTTGCAGCGGGCGTGGTTGTCCACGCGCTCCAGGAACATCTCGAAGGTCACACCGTCATGCAGATCCTCGCCGGGATGGATTTCATAGCAGATGTTGACGTCATGCTCCTCGGCATGATCGAGGATGGGCCGCCAGCGGCGCGCCAATTCATCGAACGCCGTCTCGATCAACCCCGCGGGACGCTGCGGCCAGGGATAAACATAGGGCCAGGCCAGCGCGCCCGAGAACGACACGTGGTTCTTGATGCCCATGTTGGCCGAGGCCGAAATCGCCTTCATCACCTGATCCACGGCCCATGCCTGACGGGCCTTGGGATCGCCATGCACCGAAGGATCGGCAAAGCCGTCAAAGGCCGCGTCATAAGCCGGGTGCACCGCGACCAGCTGGCCCTGCAAATGGGTCGACAACTCGGTCACCTCGACCCCGTTTGCCGCCGCCTGCCCCTTGAATTCGTCACAATAGGTCCTGGAGTCCGCCGCCTTGGCGAGGTCGAACAGGCGGGCGTCCCAACTGGGCACCTGTACGCCCTTGTACCCGCAATCGGCGGCCCATTTCGTGATCGCATCCCACGAATTGAACGGCGCCTCATCGCCGGCGAATTGCGCCAGAAACAGCGCCGGGCCCTTGATGGTCTTCATGAATGATCCTCCCAAATCGCAGGCCCCTCGGCCCCCATGTTTTCCTTCAGATAGATGTCGATGCGGATGCGTTCCTGCGCGAGGTTGATCGGCATCCGGTCACTGTTGGCGCGCATGATGCGCACCGCACTGCGCACGAGGTGGCCCGCGTCCTGACTGATCACCGCATCAAAGCGTCCCTGCGCCAGTGCCGCACGCGACAGAGGCGTCAATTCATGGGCCACCACGACCGGGCGGGGCGTCATCGCAAATTCATCAAGATAGCGCAGCAGCCCGTCATTGCCCGCAGCCGAGGAATAGATGCCGGTGATGTCGGGGTTGTCGGCAAATGCGTCCGGCAGCAGACGCTGGATCAGGTCCGGATCGTCGCGCCCCTCAAGCGAGGCCAGCACATCCAGATGGGCAAAATCGCGTGCCATCACCTCGTCAAAACCCAGACGGCGTTCCAGATGATCGCGCGCCAGCATCGAGCCCGTCAGCACCAGGATCTTGCCCTGCCCGTTGCCCAGAAACCGGCCCAGCAACTGCCCCGCCGTACGGCCCGCCGCGACGTTGTCGACGCCCACATAGTTGTCCCGCTCGGAACTCGGAATATCCGACACAAGCGACACGACGGTGACGCCGTTGGCCTTGAGATGGGCAATGGAATCCCGCACCGACGGCGTTTCGGGGCCAAAGATGGCCACCCCGTCCACCTGCCCCGGATCGATGGCGTCGATCGCCCCCGCCAGCGCCATGGGGTCAAAGGCGGCGACCCGCACGAATGACAGCTTGGTGCGCTCGTGGCGCAGCCCGCGCGCCAGCGCCTCGATCTGCGCCTCGAGCAGCGCGATGAACTCGTTCTCGTTTGACGGCAGGATGAAGGTAAAGTGATAGACGCGCCCCCGCGCCAGATTGGCCGCCGCCGTGTCGCGCACGTATCCCAGCTCGGCAATCGCCTCGTTCACCTTGCGCACCGTCACCTCGCGCACGCCGGGGCGTGCGTTCAGCACCCGGTCCACCGTCGCAAGGCTGACCTCGGCGACACGGGCGATGTCGTTGATCGTGGGGTTGGAAAGGGTATCGTCAGGGTGCTTCACGGGCGTCCTTTGATATGTCTCACATGGCTTTGGCAAGCCCTTCGAACAGGCGCGCAACAGCCTCCGCGCCCGGATCGTTGTGGCCCAGCAGGTTCTCTTCGGGCACGTAAGAGGCGCGCCCCGCCTTGGCACTGCCCATCGCGGCCGTGGCATCCGCACCGGCGCGGGCCGCAGCCGCCGCGGCGGCAAGTCCGTCGGGCAAGGCGGCCAGCGCCGGGGCCAGCGCGTCGATCATGGTGCGGTCGCCCTTTTGCGCCCCGCCCACCTGGCTGATCCGCTCCAGCCCCGCCATCAGCGCCTTGGGCGTCGGCTTGCCGTTGGCACAGGCATCCCCTGTGGCCCCGAAAAAGATGGCGAGGATCACGCCCGAGGAACCGCCCATGGTCTGGCTCAACTCGTTGGAAATGGCGCGGAACAGCTGCGTGAGGTCCGCCAGCGGCATCCGGTCCAGCGCGCCTTTCAGCGCGCGCGCCGCCGTGGCCAGCGTGCTGCCGGTATCGCCGTCGCCCGACTTGGCATCCAGCGTGTTCAGATCACCCTCGGCGGCGATCAGCAGATCGCAGCATTGCGCGATGATGGCCGCCGTCTTGTCATTGGCCGACGGGATCGGCTGGATCGGGCTCAGACCATCGGGCAAGGGCCGGACCCGAGGGGGCCCAACATCCTTCATCCCCGGCCATGCAGCCAGATCGACGGGCGCGGCCAGCAGCGCAAGGTTGGCGTCATCCACCGGCAGCACCGAAACGGAAAACCCGTGCATGTCCAGCGAGGTCATCAACGGCGCAGGACCGATGATATGCTTGATCTTGGCCGCCTTGGGCGAGGTCACGAGACAATGGGCCAGGATCGACATTTCCAGCGGCGTGGTCGAGCCGAGATTGTTCAGGATCGCCACATGCGTCCCCCTCGCAATGCGTCCGACGAGCTTGTCCAGCACCATGTCCATTGCCGAATGCGCGGTGTCGAACATGACCTGCTCGACCCCGGCCTCGCCGTGGATACCCAGACCCAGTTCGGCCTTGCCGCCGGGAATGCGGTTTTCCTTGGCCGATCCGGGCACGGTGCAGGTGTCCAGCGACATCCCGATCGACGCCATGGCGGCAATCGTGCGATCCGCCGCCGCCCTGACGGTGGCGAGGTCCGCGCCGCTCTCGGCCAGATCGCCCGCGATCTTGTGGACGAACAGCGTGCCCGCCACGCCGCGCGGCTGGGGCAGATGCGGCAGCGCGATGTCGTCATCGACAATCACCATCTCGACATCCAGACCAAAGGCGCGCGCACGCTCCGCCGCGAGGCCAAAGTTCAACCGATCCCCGGTATAGTTCTTGACGATCAGCAGACAGCCGGCCTTGCCGGTGACCGCCAGAATGCCCGCCAGCACCGCGTCGACCGAGGGCGAGGCAAAGACTTCGCCGCAGACCGCAGCCGTCAACATGCCTTTGCCGACAAATCCGGCATGGGCCGGTTCGTGGCCCGACCCGCCCCCGGAAATCAGCGCGACCCTGGATTTGTCCCAATCCGCACGGCAGACCACCTTGATATGCGGATAGCCATCCAGCCGGGTCAGCGCGCCGCCGGAGGTTTCCAGAAGCCCGTCAACGGCGTCGGTGACAAGGCTGTCCTTGGCGTTGATAAACTGGCTCATTTCCTTGGTCCTTCCTTACAAAATCCGCGCGCCGGTCGCGTCAAAGCACAGCGGGTTTTTCGGTGCGATCCTGATTTGCGCGCCGGGGGTATAGGTGGTGTGGGGATCGGCGATTGTGGTGATGGCATGGCCCTTGCAGACCAGATGCAGGCGGGCCTGATCACCCAGATGCTCGACCCGCTGCACCTCTGCCTCCTGCCCCTCGCCCTGGGCGATATGTTCGGGGCGCATCCCGATCTGTGTGGCCCCCGCAGGTGCGCCACCAAACAGGTCGGCGGGCACGATATTGATACGCGGCAACCCAAGGCGCGAGGCGACGTAGACGCTGTTGGGGTTCTCGTAGATCTCGCGCGGGGTGCCGTATTGCACCAGCCGCCCCTCGTTCAGCACACCCACATGGGTGGCCATGGTCATCGCCTCGATCTGATCATGGGTGACATAAAGCAGCGTCGCGCCAAGGTTCGCCTGAATCCGCTTCAACTCGACCCGCAGGTCGGTGCGCAGCTTGGCATCCAGCGAACTGAGCGGTTCATCCATCAGGTAGATCGACGGCTCGCGCACCAGCGCGCGGCCAATCGACACCCGTTGCATTTCGCCCCCCGACAGGGCGGTGGCCTTGTTGTCGAGCTTGTGGGAAATCTGCAAAACGCCGGCAACTTCGGCCACCTTGCGTTCGATCTCGTCGGCGGGGGTTTTCAGGATCGGGGATTTCAGCGGAAAGGCCAGATTATCCCGCACCGTCAGATGCGGATAAAGCGAGTATTGCTGGAACACCATCGCCACGTCGCGCTGCGCGGGCGTTTCCGCGCCGACATTGCGCCCGCCGATCCAGACCTCGCCCCGGTCGGCCTTTTCCAGCCCCGAAATCAGGCGCAGCGTCGTCGTCTTGCCGGCGCCCGTGGGGCCCAGCAACACCACGAATGCGCCGTCCGGGATGGTCATCGATACGTCTTCGATGCCGACATCCTTGCCAAAGGACTTGGACAGGTTCTTCAGCACAACCTCAGCCATGGGCCAGCACCCCGTCATTGAGGTCCGAGCGCAGGGCGCGGCCACTGCCCGCGTCAAACAGCGTGACCGTGTCGGGATTGAACCCCAGCCCCACCTTTTCGCCCACCGTGGCGATTTGCGCGCTGTCGATGCGGGCCTTCAACTCGCCATTGGGCGTGTCCAGCGTGATGATCTGCGTCGTGCCCAGATATTCGGCCGCCAGAACCTCGCCGCGATATGCGCCGCTGTCGGACAGGGTCACATGTTCGGGGCGCACCCCGAACACCAGCTTGCCCTGTGCGCCCTGCCTGAGGCGCGGGATATGCGTCACATGCCCATCAAGGCTGACACTGTCGGCCCCCTCGGCGACCGACCCGTCAAAGCGCAGGAAATTCATCGACGGCGAGCCGATGAAATCGGCCACGAACATGGTCGCAGGCTTGTCATAGATCTGCTGGGGCGTGCCGAACTGTTCGACCACTGCGTTGTTCATCACCACGATCTTGTCGCCCATCTGCATCGCCTCAAGCTGGTCGTGGGTGACATAAACGGTCGTGGCCCCCATCCGGTCGTGCAGCGCGCGCAACTCTTCGGACATATGTTCGCGGAATTCCGCATCCAGCGCGCCCAGCGGTTCGTCCATCATGAAGGCCTTGGGTTCGCGCACGATCGCGCGGCCCAAGGCAACGCGCTGGCGATCGCCGCCCGACAGCCCGCCAACGGGGCGGTTCAGGATGTCGGTGATGCCAAGGATCTGCGCGACCTCTTCGACCTTGGCCTTGACGTCGCGGCGCGCCATGCCCTGACTGACCAGCGGATAACTCAGGTTCTTGCGCACGTTCATATGCGGGTACAGCGCAAACATCTGGAACACAAAGGCAATGTCGCGCTGGGAGGGAGGAAGCTGGCTGATCTCTTCGCCGTCGAGATAAATTTCTCCGCTCGTGGGCAATTCCAGCCCCGCGATCATGCGCAAGGTGGTGGTCTTGCCACAACCCGACGGGCCCAGCAGCATGAAAAACTCGCCATCCTCGACGGTGAAACTGCTTTCCTTCACCGCGTTGAAGTCGCCGAAATCCTTGCGGATGTTCTTGATCACGATCTGGGCCACGCCGCCTACTCCCTGAAGTGGGACACGACGATGAACATCACGGTGCCCACCAGCGTGACGATGAAGGAATAGGTATAAAGCCACAGCACGAAAGGTTGCATCAGCATGAAAACGCCGAGCCCGATGAGGATGGTCGCCAGCATCTCCCACGGACCGCGGCGCAGACGCATGAGACCGGTGATAAAGTTGCTCATTTGCGCACCGCTCCGAATGTAATGCCCCGCAGCAGATGCTTGCGCAGCAGAATGGTGAAGATCATGACCGGCAACAGGAAGATCGTGGCCCCCGCCGCAACCGCAGGCCAATCAAGGCCGCCGACCCCGATGATGGTCGGAATGAAGGGCGGTGCCGTCTGCGCCGTGCCCGAGGTCAACAGCACCGCGAAGGCATATTCGTTCCAGGCAAAGATCAGGCAGAAAATGGCGGTCGATGCGATGCCGGTGGCCGCCTGCGGCAGCACCACCTTGTAGAACGCCTGAAACCGGGTGTAGCCATCGATCAGCGCCGCCTCTTCATATTCCAGCGGGATCTCGTCAATAAACCCCTTGAGCAGCCAGACCGCGAGGGAAATGTTGACCCCGGTATAGAGCAGGATCATGCCCAGATGCGTGTCTGACAGACCCAGTTGCCGGTACATCAGAAAGATCGGGATCGCGACGGCAATCGGCGGCATCATCCGCGTGCTGAGGATGAAAAACAAAAGATCGTCCGCCAGCGGTATCCTGAACCGCGAGAACGCATAGGCCGCCAGCGTGCCCAGGAAAATGGACAAGAAGGTCGAGCCAAAACCGATAATGACCGAGTTCAGAAACCGCTCTCCGAACTTTGACGGGCCGGCGATGACCATATCGTATTCGCGCACGATCTCGTCATACCAGGTCTCTGGCGGGTTGGCGGCAAGGAACGCGTCGGTCTGCCGGGTGCGGGTGGTGAACAGGTTGACGTAACCTTCGAGCGTCGGCTCGAACAGCACTTTGGGCGGATAGCTGATGGCATCGGCGGGTGATTTGAACCCGGTCAGCATGATCCAGGCCAGCGGCACCATGGTGACGAGCGCATAGACGATCACCAGCGTGCCCGCAAACCACTTGGAACGTGTGGACGGTTCGGTGACGGAAAAACTGCTCATGTCCGGGCTCCGGCGGCTGAACTGGGCAAAAATATTGAACAATATTTTTGGACAAAGTCTTTCTCAAGACTTTGGGGCGCGCATGGGGTCATCGTTCCTTCACCTTGTTCAGCGCCTTGACATAGATCGAGGCAAGGCCAAAAACCGTGACAAAAAGGATGATGGCATACGCGCTGGCATAGCCCGTACGCCACTTCTCGAACGCCTCGCGCTTGAGGTTGATCGAGGTCAGCTCGGTCGTGGACCCCGGCCCACCCCCCGTCAACTGCACCACCAGATCGAACATCTTGAAATTCTCGATACCCCGGAACAGCACCGCCAGCATCAGGAACGGCAGCACCATGGGTATGGTGATGGTAAAGAACTGGCGCAGCTTGCTGGCGCGATCGACCTCGGCCGCCTCGTAGATATAGTCGGGGATCGACCGAAGCCCGGCGAGGCAGATCAGCATCACGAAGACGGCGAGGCCGACGAGGTTGTTGCCACGGAACGCCGCGAAGCAGGCGT
>CAZITF010000103.1:0-8677 GCA_964542095.1 uncultured Rhodobacterales bacterium | reverse complement strand
CGGCCTTGCGGGCCGAGGCCGCGGCATCGAGAAACACCGGGGCCGCCTGGATCGCGGCGAGCCTGACGGGGGCATCGGTCATCGGAATTTCACCGGCTGCTTGCGCGTGCTGTCGACCCTGAGGGTGAACACGTCGGGCCGGGAGTAATGTCCGGCCACGTCGAACGTCCGCCGCGTCTCGGCAATGGCGGCAAGGTTTGGCTCTGCGTGGACAAGGCCTGTCTCTTCGCGGACCGGTCCGGCTAGCACCCCGCCACCGGGCGCGATGATCGACGCGTTGCCCGGCGCCACCCAATCGCCCCACGCGGCCATGGCCTCGCGGCCCGGGAGGTCTTCAGGCAGGTCCTCCAATCGGATGCACGGCGCGACACCGATGACGGCGCAGCCGCCCTCCTTGGCGATATGCTGCATCGAGGCGTGCCAGGTCGCGCGCGGGTCTGCGGTCGGCGCGCAGTAGATCTCGACGTTCTGTGCATAAAGCGCCATCCGCGCCATCGGCATGTAGTTCTCCCAGCAGAGCAGCAGGCCGACCCGGCCAACGGCCGTTTCCACGACCTTCAGGGTCGAGCCGTCGCCGAAACCCCAAACCATGCGTTCGGCATTGGTGGGCATCAGCTTGCGGTGGGCATGGAGGATCGTCCCGTTAGCATCGATGATCACGCCGGTATTGTAGAGCGTGCCGCCGGATTTCTCCTGGATGCCGATCACGACGACGACACCGGCCTCGCGCGCGGCCTCGGCGACGGGTGCGAGCGCATCGGTCGCAAGATCGACGGCGTTTTCCCAAAGCCGGCGATAGGCGGGCGCGAAATCATTGTCTGCCGCGTTCGTCGGTGTGACGGCCCAGGCGAAATCGAGATAGCCGGGCAGCCAGGCTTCGGGGAAGACGACGAGAGAACTGCCCTCCGCCGCCGCGCGGGCGATGATCCCGGCGGCGCGTTCCAGCGATCCGGGCAAATCGTGGTAGCAGGGCGGTTCGTTGACGGCGGTGACTTTCATTTACGTGATCCTCTCAAGATAGCCTTTGGGAAACGGATTCAGGTTCTGCTCAATCGCTCCAGCCAGTCGCGCAGCAGCGCGGCGAACAGTTCGGGACGTTCCCAGCTAAGAGAATGTCCGGCGCAATCAAGGAGCGCATAGGTCGCACGCGGGAACTGCGGCAGCATGGCTATCGCATCCTCATAGCCGGCAATCGAATCCTGCCGGCCGGAGATCACGAGAGAGGGTTCCTTGAAGATGGTGCTCCGCATCGCATCGTGGAATGAGAAGAAGAACCGTTCAGCCACACGGGCTTCCAGTGCCGCATCGTGCAGAGCCGCCGCCGGCAGCTTGGTTTCCCTGATTTTCCCGACAACGGCCTCGGTCTGGACGACCAGACGCTCGGCCCTGGTCCGCAGCTCTGACGTAAGCCCCGCGATCAGGTCCGGATCGGCGATCAGGGCGGCAGGTTCGGGCAGTTGCGCCTTGGCCTCCGCGCTGTCGCCGCCCGGCACGATCAGACACAGGCCGCGAACCTGCCCGGGGCGACGATAGGCCAGCCCCTGGGCGAGATAACTGCCGCGCGATTCACCGATGACGGCAAAGGCGCGCGCGCCAAAGGTCTCATCGGCAAAACGCAGGATCTCGGTCAGCACGTCATCCTGGGATCGCACCTCATCGAACCCGGTCGAGGCCCCGCATCCCGGCAGGTCCGGATAGACGCGCTGCCAGCCCTCGGTCACCGCGAATGCAGGTTCCAGCGCGTCGAGCATATGCCGATGGTCCAGCCGTCCACCGTGCAGGATCAGGATCGGCCGACCGGACCCTCGTCGCTCTGAATGGATCCTCGGCATCCTTTACGTTCCATTCTCGGGAGAGGGTTCGCCGAAGGATTGGCCGGTGCCACCCTGCAATTCCCGCAGGCGGTCCCGGATCGCCGCGATCAGAAGATGCAGATCGCTCGTCCGAGTGCGATGGTTCGCGATCGCGCAGCGCAGCGCGTATTTCGACTGCACCTTCGTATCCGAAAGCGCCGCGGTGCCTGTTTCCTGCAGCCGCAGCATGATCTCACGGTTGAGTGCCTCACACTCGTCTTCCGTCAGACCGGCAGGGCGGAGGCGAAAGCAGACGATGTTCAGCACCGGTTCGGCGAGCAATTCCATGTCCGGCTCGGTCCGGATCAGTTCGGCGAGATGCGCCGCCTGCGCGATATTCTGGTCGATCAGGCGGCCGAACTTGGCGACCCCATGCTCCTTAAGGCTCATCCACACCTTCAGCGCGCGGAATCCGCGGGAGGTCTGGAAGCCGTAGTCATGCAGCCACTCGGCGGCGGCAACGCCACGGGTCTCCTGCTCCAGATAGGCCTGGCTGAGCGTGAACGTGCCCAGATGCCGGGCCGCATCCCGTACCAGACAGCAACCCACCTCGAACGGCGCATGGAGCCATTTATGCGGGTCGAGCGCGACGGAATCCGCTCGGTCGAGCCCGGCAAGCTTGCCGCCGTTGCGGGGCGCGATAGCGGCAAGGGCGCCGATGCATCCGTCGATGTGGAACCACAGCTCTTCCTGCGCTGCGATATCCGCGATTCCCGGAAGATCGTCGATGGCCCCGGTGTTGATCGTGCCCGCGTTGGCGATGATGGCGACCGGCTGGATACCCTCGGCGCGATCCCGAGCGATGGCCTCTTCCAGCGCCTGAAGATCGAGCGTGAAATCCCCGCGCGACGGAAGCCGGCGGAGCGCCGACCGGCCGAGACCGCGCATCTCCATGGCGGTCAGATGGCAGCCATGCGCCTGATCGGAGCTGTAGAAGGCCAGCCGTGCCCCCTGCAGACCGCTCTCCCGGATGCGGTCCTGGCCGATCGCTTCGTTCCGGGCCACGGTGAGACCGATCAGGTTGGCCACCGAGCCGCCGCTGGTCAGCGTCCCGCTGGCCCCTGCCGGAAAGCCGACCATCTGCCTGAGCCAGTCGGTGACCTGCCAGTCGATCAAGGCCGCTGCATGATTGCCGCCGCCGAGATTGGAGCCGACGATGGCTGCCAGAAAATCCCCGAGTGCTCCGGTGAAATTGCTCGCCCCCATGTACCACATCCAGAACCGGGGATGGATATTGCCCATAGGATATGGCAGCAGGCTTGATTTCAGCTCGTCATAGACAGTCTCCAGTGGGGCGCCCGTCTGCGGAACCGGCTGGCAAAAACCCTGACGAACGGTTTGCGGCATGTCGCTCCAGACCGGCCGGTCGCGGATTTCGGCGAGGTAGGTGACCGCGTCGTCGACGACGGCGTGGGCCGTGCGCCGCAGCGGCTCCCAATCGGCCGGATCGAGCGTTTCCTCAGGTTGGATCTGTTTCATGTCACACCATCTGCGCAGCCGGCGTGGAAAGCGAGATCGCCCGCTCCTCGTCTGTCATCTCCGCCTCGATATTCTCGAACAGCGGGGTGGACAGATAGCGCTCGCCGGTATCGGGCAGCATCGCTAGCAGCACGCTGCCGGGATCGGACGCCTCGGCGAGTTTCAGGGCCGCCGCGACGGTTGCCCCTCCGGTAATGCCGGTCAGGATGCCCTCCTTCGCCGCCAGAGCCTGCGCAGTGGCGATCGCCTCGGGCCCTGTGACCGGCTGGATCTGGTCGTAGAGCGCCGCGTCGACCGCTTCCTGCATGACCGCCGGGATGAAATCGGGCGACCAGCCCTGCATCGGATGCGGCTCCCAGGCCGGGTGGCCCGCCGCCGGGCTGCCGTCCGTGTTGCGGGCCTGTGCGGTGCCGCTGCCGATCAGCGCGGCATTGGCCGGCTCGGCCAGGGTGATCCGCGTCTCGGGCCTTTCGCGCCGCAGCACCCTCGCAACCCCGGCCAGCGTGCCGCCGGTGCCGAAACCCGTCACGAAGTGATCCAGCCGCCTGCCCGCGAAATCGCGAAGAATTTCCGGGCCCGTCGTCGCCTCGTGGATCGCCGCATTGGCCGGGGTTTCGAACTGACGCGCCAGAAACCATCCATTTGCCTCGGCAAGCTCGACCGCCTTGTTATACATGCCCATGGCTTTCTCTGCGCGCGGCGTCAGCACGACCTTGGCGCCAAGCATCCGCATCAACTTGCGCCGCTCGACCGAAAAGCTGTCGGCCATCACGATCACCAGGGGATAGCCCTTGGCGGCGCAGACCATCGCCAAGCCGATGCCCGTATTCCCGCTGGTGGCCTCGATCACGGTCTGGCCGGGTGCCAGCACCCCCTCGCGCTCGGCACTCTCGATGATGCTGAGTGCCAGACGATCCTTGACCGAAGCGGCGGGATTGAAGAACTCGGCCTTCACGTAGATGTCTATCCCGGCCGGCCCGATACGGTTCAGCCGAATAACCGGCGTATCGCCGATGGTTGTCGTGATATTGGCGTGGAGTATGCCACTGAGCGCATTCTTCGTTGTTGCCTCTGTACTCATTTTGTCCCCCTTTTCACCGCTGTTCACCGGATTCTCACTGCCTATGCTGCCATCAACGCGCTTTGGTTGCTTGTAGGGAACTTGCAGAAAACCTGAATTTTACATGCAGTTTCTGCTAGGCTGTTCTGTATGATCTATCGTTTCGGGGATTTCACGCTGGACCTTCCGGCCGCCGAGCTTCGGCGATCCGGCGGTGTTGCGATTCCGCTGGAACGGCAGGTCTTCCTGCTGCTTGCCCTGCTCGTCCGAAACGGCCACCGCCTGACGACCCGTGACGAGATCGTCGAAACCGTCTGGAACGGCGCCGCGATTTCCGATGCGGCGATTTCGAGCCGGATCAGATCGGCCCGCGCCGCAATCGGGGACGACGGCACAAGGCAGCAGGCGATCCGCACCCTGCGCGGGCGCGGATTTCGTTTCGAGATGCCGGTGACAGTAGCTGCCGCGCCCCTGCCGCCGCATGCTGCCGCGCGAAGCGACGGCCCGGCGGCTGGCGCGGCACCCGAACGGAACGAAGGCCCCTCGATCGCGGTTCTGAGGTTTGCTGCCGATCCGCAACGCCTACGAACTGATCTGCTGGGCACAGCCATCGCGCACGAACTGATCGTGACGCTGTCGCGGATGAAGTGGCTGACCGTGATCGCGCGCGGGTCAAGCTTTCGGTTCTCGCCAGACGCCGAGGCACAGAATGTCGGGGAACGGCTCGACGTCCGGTATCTGCTGTCGGGCTGCATCGAAGAGCGCGGCGACGCGCTGATCCTGTCCCCGGTCCTGACCGCGGCGCGCAGCGGCCAAGTGATCTGGGCGGATCGGTTCGAAGGTTCCGCAGACGATGTCTATCAGCTCAGGGACAAGATCGTTCGGGCTGTCATCGCGGCGGCCGATGTCTACATACCCCGGCACGAGGTACAATTGGCGCGACGGCTGCCTAGCGAAGCGCTTGATGCCTGGGCGCATTATCACCTCGGCCTTAACCACATCTACCGTTTCACCGAGAAGGATAACGAGATATCGGCGGGGCATTTCAGCAAGGCGCTCGAACTGGCGCCGGATTTCGCTCGCGCACATGCGGGGATGTCCTTCGTCGCTTTCCAGCGCGCCTTCAGCAGCTTTGATGCCGACCGCGAGGCCGCCGCACGCAAGGCGAGGGCTTCGGCAGAACGCGCCATGGAATTGGCGCCCGAGGATCCGCTTTCGAATTTCGTGCTGGGGCGCAGCTACTGGATGTTGCGAGAACCCGAGAGCGCCATTTCTCACCTCGATCGTGCCGTAGATCTCAACCCCAACTACGCGCAGGGTCATTATTCGCTGGGCCTTGTTCAGGCGTTGGCCGGAGTCACTGAGGCCGTCGATGCACATGCGGATGCCGCGATCCGGCTCAGCCCAATCGATCCACTGCTCTACGGTATGCACGGGATACGGGCCTGGGCGGCGCTCAACACCCAGGATTGGACGCGCGCAGCCCACTGGGCCAGCAAGGCAGCCCGGACACCCGGGGCCCATTACCTGATGGATATGCTTGCCGCATCGGTCAATGACATCGCCGGTGAAGCGCGAGAGGCCGCACATTTTGCGGAACGCGCCCGCAGAAGGCGCCCCGACGCGAGCCTAGCCCATTTCCGGTCCGCATTCATGTTTCCGCGCGGGCACCAACGTCAGCCCCTGGCTGCGGCCCTGCGAGCACTCGGGTTCTAAGGGCCTGCATGGTCGGCGAGACATGAATACAAGCGGTCGTTGTGAGGACAAAGCGCCAATTCGCTGCGGTTGCGCCAATGACCGCATGTTTGAGGCTGCATCAGTGACATGACATGAGCCGGTTGTTATGGTCTGAGGGCAAATCAGTCGATAGGTCCGCGACGATGTCAATTTATCGAGACTCTTTTCCTCCCAACAATGCCGACATGTTCTTGGCCTATGTCGGGATGGAGACCGACTTGATATTCAATCAAGGAATAGATCTGCCCGGCTTTGCCTCATACCCGCTTTTGAAGACCACAGAAGGTCGCGAGCTTCTCAAAGGATATCTGAAAGACATGATCGCCTTGGGCGAAGAAGCGGGTGCCGGTGTCATTCTGGAAAGCCCGACATGGGTTGCAAACCGAGATCGCGGGGTTGCGCTTGGGTACGCTTCCAGCGAACTCAAGAAGCTTAATCAAGATGCTATCGCCATGATGGCGGCAGTACGGTCGGAAAGCGATCACGCTCCAACGGTCATCAGTGCAAATATTGGGCCGCGCGAAGATGCTTATGCCCCGGAAGCGCAGATGAACTCGGATGAGGCAGAACGCTATCACTCAGAGCAAATATCAGCATTGGCAGAAACAGATGTGGATGTGATCAGTGGTTACACTTTAGCGTATGCATCAGAAGCGATTGGAATGGTTAGGGCGGCCCGCCGGTTTGGACTTCCTGTGGTCATTTCTTTCACAGTGGAGACCAACGGGCGGTTGCCAACCGGAGCGTCGCTAGAGGAAGCAATAACGGAGGTCGATGCTGCGACTGACAGCTATGCAGCCTATTTCATGATCAATTGCGCGCATCCTGAGCATTTCTCTGGAGTCCTCGAAGACGCACCGTGGATGCAGCGCATTAGAGGTATCATTGCCAATGCCTCACGCTGTAGCCATGCCGAACTTGACGAAGCCGTAGAACTGGACGATGGCAACCCTACGGAGTTAGGTGTTCAGTTGTCAGATATCAGGCGAAAGTTCCCACATATTCAGGTTTTGGGAGGATGTTGTGGCACCGACATGCGCCACATGAAACAGATCGTGACTGCTTCCCGCGCACCTTAAGCCACCATTCGCTGCATTACAGAAATGTGGAAGATTGGGCTCAGAGCTGCCGAGCTTTGCGTCGCGGCATGTGGGAGCGGGCCAGCCGGGCCGATCTGTCAATTTACGGCCCATAGCTGTCGCTCAAGTTGAAGCCAGATGCTGCGATGCAGCTTCCCCAAAGCGGACGTCAAACATTTCAGTCAAGTCACATCGGTTCCAAGAAATGGTAGTGGGTCCCATATTCGTTGCCTCATAAGCGCGATCTCTTCGTTACGTCAGGCACTAGGCGTGTGTATGTTCGAAAAAGGTTGGATCAACGTTGGTTGTTCAAACATCGAGGTCAGACTTATCCGTTGTCGGTGATTGCGAGCTAGGACGTGCTGCTTTAGCGTGGGCGGACAGCAGCTGAGGAAGCGCAAAAACAGTGTCGCGGCAGATCGAAACAGACAACTGGCCCTGGATTTCACTTGGATCAGGTATTGGCGCAGCAGCCCTTTTTGTTCTTTTGCTCTACGCCCCTAACGGGATGTGGAAGGTTGTCCTCATCATCCTGCTCGCAGCGTCACTCGTTGTTCTGCTCGCCAATCCGCGCAATCGGATACTTGCTTTAGGAACAGCCACTTCTCTGGCGGCACTTGCTGGTTTCGTTTCCGATATCTCGCTGAACCTATCTGCTACCTTTCCGGGAGGAGGCGTCTTACAGGGCGGCGTAGAGGGTGGAACTGACATTCCACCAGTGTTCTTTCTTCTACTTCTCATTGTCGGGCTTGTAGCGATCACCATAGATGCCCTCGGCCGTGGTTGGATGTTTCCGTCTCTGCGCAAAAGGGATGCAACACGCCCAGAACTCTCCTTCGTTCTCAACGCCGCAGAAATCTCGCTTGGACAGGCAGTTTCAAACGATGGGCAAAAACGCTTCCATGTCCGATTGCTGGTCTCAAAAGAAATAGGCGACGACGTGCGGCTGGCAAATATCGCAATCAAAGACGCCAATGTAACTGAATTTGCGATTGGAGCCGGAGATGGGGTGCAAGTCTCCCAAACTATTGAGGGCACACGCGCGGGGGAGTTGAGCATTCTCGGTGACTTCCCAGTGGCGAAACTGTCCCGTGGTCGCGCCAAACGAAAAGTCGTCGTTGTGGACGAGTTTAATCGTCATTGGTTGGCCGGAACCGTGACTTTTCAGGATGCCAATTAGTCCCCAGAAAAACCGCGCATAAGCCGGAGCATCAGCGCGTCATCTGTTTCTCGGCTTGAGTCTGGGAGAATGACTTTAATCTCCACCACGTCGAGCTGGGGGTCAAACTCATAACCGACAGTCAAATCAGCTACTTGAAGTCGATATCGAGGTAACTCGTTTGATATCGAAATCGCGTCCGGTGGTACTGGGTTTGCGACAAGCGCACGGAGTTCCGGGATCAACGCGTCCTTTGAACGTTGATCTAGTCCGTTGAACACGCTGCGAGCCGTTGCGCGAAGAATTACTC
>CAZITF010000102.1:0-8708 GCA_964542095.1 uncultured Rhodobacterales bacterium | reverse complement strand
CTGGTGCAGTTCCTTGATCTCCGTACGCATCTGTATGCGCAACTTGGCATCAAGATTCGACAGCGTTTCATCAAACTGAAAGACCTGCGGGTCGCGCACGATGGCGCGGCCCATGGCGACACGCTGACGCTGACCTCCGGACAGGTGACGCGGCTTGCGATCCAGATAGTCGGTCAGGCTGAGGATTTCGGCAGCCTCGCGCACGCGGGCGTCGATCTCGGCGCGCGGGGTTTTCGACACCTTGAGGGCGAACCCCATGTTCTCGGCCACCGACTTGTGCGGATAAAGCGCGTAGGTCTGGAACACCATCGCGATGTCACGCTGCGAGGGGGGCAGGTTGTTCACCACCCGCTCGCCGATGGCGATGGTGCCGCTGTCGATGGGTTCAAGCCCTGCGATCATCCGCAAGAGGGTGGATTTGCCACATCCCGAAGGACCGACCAGAGCCACGAATTCGCCGTCGCTGATGTCGACGTTCAACCCGTGAATGACCTCGAGCGCCCCGTAGGACTTGCGAATATCCTGTATCTTGACGCCTGCCATGCCTGAATTTCCCCCGCCTCGAATTCTGATGCTAGACAATGCGCTTTGCCCTGTCCACGCCCATCACTTCAGGTCAGTTGACTTGGGGTAAGTATCGACCATACTCGTAATCTCGTGGGGAAGCGTTCAGTCACAGCCTGTTCATAAATAAAAGTAATTTCTGGCCTGATCCGCAGCCCGCGCCAAAACGATCAAATGTTTTCTTGGGAGGATAAACGTGAAAGTCGAACTCTATAATTACATCCGGGCCGCGCAGAAAATGAACCGCCGCCAGATGTTGAAAGGATCTGCCGCCCTAGGCGCCGCAGCGATGATGCCAAAGACCGCGATGGCCGATGCGCACGGCAATGTGCGCGCCGAAATCCTGAAAATTCCCGGCGTGGGCGCGGGATCGCCCACTGACAGTGACTGGCAGAAAGTCGGCGAAATGTGCCTTGGCGCGACCAGGGAGAATGTCGCCGAGGGCGAGTTTGCCGGGGTCGAGCTGACCTTTATGGCTCAACAACCAGAACCTGCACAACTTCCTGTTCCGCGGCTTTCTCAAGCCGTGGGAGGCCTATACAGGGGCCAAGATCAACTGGATCGACCTCGCCCAGGCCGATTACAACGCACGCCTGCAGCAATCCATCGCCACCGGCACCGTCGATTTCGACATCATCGAAATGGGTGCGCCGTTCGAGGGTGATGTGCTGGGCAAGGGTCTGGCCTCTGAGATGCCCGACTGGGTCAAGGAACAGATCGACATGGACGACTATGTCGATTACCTCAAGGCGCCTGTGGGTACGTGGAATGGCAAGACTTATCGCGTGTCGATCGACGGCGACTGCCATACGTTTGCGTACCGCAAGGATTATTTCGGCTCCGACGGTATCGGTGGGGCAGAGGTGCCAAGCACATGGCAAGAGGTCAATCAGGTGACCAAGGACCTTATCGGCAAGGAAGATCCGCTGACAGGCCTGCCGGCCCATGGCTATCTCGATCCGCTGAAAGGGTGGGGAGGTTTCGGTTTCTACTTCCTCGAAAACCGTGCCGCGGCCTATGCCAAGCACCCGAACTCACCCGCGTGGCTGTTTGAGCCGGACACGATGAAACCCATGGTCAACAACCCGGCATGGGTGCAGTCCATTCAGGACGTGATGGACCTGATCGAGGCGGGGGCCTACCCAACCGACCAGATCAACGCGGATCCCGGCACGACGGCATTCCAGCAGTTCCTCGCTGGTACCGGCTCGATGCTGATGTGGTGGGGCGATGTGGGCTCAAGCGCACGCACCTCGGACACCTCCGTTGTTGGCGACGTCGTCGGTTTTGGCATCAACCCGGCCTCTGACCGCGTCTACAACGCCCAATCCGGCGCGTGGGAAGACACCCGCAACGAGGCCCCCAACATGGCCTATATCGGTTGGGGCGTTTACGTCATGGCCACGGTCGAGGGCGACGAGAAGAAGAAGAAGGCAGCGTGGTCTGCCGCAGCCCATCTTGGCGGCAAGGATCTGTCGCTCTGGGCCTCGGCCTATCCGTCGGGTTTCCAGCCCTACCGCAACTCGCACTTCCGTTTCGAAGAGTGGGAAGAGGCAGGGTACGACCGCGCTTACGTCGAAGACTACCTCGGTTCCAACGCGGACAGCTACAACCACCCCAACGCGGCCATCGAACCCCGTATTCCGGGCATCTTCCAGTACTACTCCGTGGCCGAGGACGAGTTGGCCAAGGGCTATGCCGGGCAATACGGATCGGCCCAGGAAACGGCGGATGCGATTGCTGCGGCGTGGGAGAAGATCACCGACCAGATCGGACGCGACAGCCAGATTGCGGTCTACAAGGCGTCGTTGGGTCTGTAGAGCGTAAAAAGATGAAAACGAAAGGCGCAGCTGCAAAGTTGCGCCTTTTTCCTTCGCCCTCTTTCGCCCGTCACAGCGACAGCGGCGATATCCCCCCGGCAAAGGCGGCAAGGACCGGGGATGTCAGGGCAAGCCCCGCGCGCAGGTAATCGCCCGCACCCTCAGTCAGCCCACGGGCCTTGCGCCATGTCCCCACATCCTGTGGCTCGCCGCCCAGCGAATAGCCGGTTGCCTCTTCAGCCAACGCCTTCACGCGGGCGTCCAGAATGAACGCGACGGGCAAATAAAAGCTGAGGATCAGCAGGCTGAAATATGTGCCCGTATACAGGGACGCTGACAGCAACAGCGCGCCATAGGCCTCGCGCTCCGCCTCCTGCACAAGGTGCAGCGGCCAGTAGATCCAGCTGGTCGCGTAAAGCATGCCAAAGGTCAGAACCAGCCCGGACAGGTAAAGCTGCTGGCGCATCTGCTTGAGGTTGTCGGCCAGCAGCGCGGCCTGTTCCTCGATGGTCTTGCAGGCGCGACTGTCGAGGCACAGGATCATGCCGACGATCATCGCCCCCAGCGCAAGTCCGGCAAAGATGTTGACCACGTCAACGACACTGCTGAACATGACAATGACAGGTGCCTCTCCACACACGCCCAGCAGCCAGACGTCATTTGCCGAGTCACAACCGCGCAGCGTCCCGCGCGCCAGAACCCCCTCGTAGACCGCCGATCCCAACCGATCATAGACCTGCCCGCCGTCAATGTCTCCGAACCCGCGCAACGCGGGTAGTGCGGTCAGCAAAAGCACGAAAAGAAAGGTGATGATCGCCGCCACACGTGTGCTCTGGTCCGTGGGCCGCATGAGCGAGCGAAACAGCATCGCCGCCGCAAGAACGGACAGCGCGCCAAAGAACCACGTCGTCGCCAGAAACCGATAGCGACCTGCCGCCTCCAGCCAGTTGCGGCCCTCTTGCAATATGTCCGCCGGTACGTCGAGGTCGGCGGGCATCAGGTGGGCACCAATCAGGGAATGGCTGACATAAATGGCAACCGGCACCAGAACGATCGCAAACAGGTGCGGCTCGACCCGGCGGACGGGTGCAACAGGCGTCTCTGTCGGGTTCTCTGCCATGGGCTGCCGTATAGCATGATTTCCTTCGCTCCGGGAGGACTTGTGTGCCGATGGCGGGGCAGAACGTCGCCTTCGGCGCGTGTCCGTGCATTTGCCTACTTAACAGCCCGACCTCCCCTCGCTAACCTCACGTCATGAGCAGCACGACAGGCGACCTTCTTCACACCGTCACCGCCGACAACATCTCGGACAGCCGCAGGCGTCTGGGCCGCGCGATGGTCTGGGGGTCGGCCGGCCTGTGCGTCGCCCTCGCAGCCTGGCAAGCGATGTATGAAACCGGCCGCGTGGCCAGCGGATTCGAGACATGGCGCCCCGTACTTTACGCCTATATTCTCTGGGCCTTTGCCCTCTGTGGAGCACAGGTCATCGTGAACGGGGAAAAGGGCAAGCGCACGCTGTTCGTCCTGCCCGCCGCGCTGTTCGTGATCAGCCTCGTCGTCTTCCCGCTGCTGTTCGCCCTCTATATCTCCTTCACCGACTGGAACCTCGCCTCTCCCGACGGCCCGCAGCCCAATGGCTGGGCCAACATGGAGCAGATGTGGAATGACGGGTTCTACTGGAACGCGTTGAAAAACATGGTCTATTACGTGCTTGCCGTCAGCGTGGAATACGTGATCGCCTTTGGGCTTGCCCTGCTGCTCAATGCCCAGATCCGGGCGCGAAAGTTCTTTCGCGTGGTGTTTCTGCTGCCGCTCATGCTCAGCCCCGTTGCCGTCAGCTGGATGATCGGCAAATCGATGCTCGAAGTCCGTTTCGGCCCCGTCTCTCGCCTGATCCGCGAGCTGGGCTTCGAGCCCAGCTTTTTCGGCTCACCCGAGACCGCGCGCTTCATGATCATGGCGATGGACGCCTGGACGTTCATCCCCTTCATGATGATCATGCTGCTGGCCGGGTTGCAGGCGCTCCCCAGCGAAGTGATCGAGGCCAGCAAGGTCGATGGCGCGAGCGGCTGGCAGAGTTTCAAGGAGGTCATTTTCCCGCTCATGCTGCCCGTGTCGGTCACCGCCATCGTGATCCGCATCATCTTCAAGTTGAAACTCGCGGATGTGATCATCAACGTCACTTCCGGCGGGCCGGGCGGGGCGACGGACAGCGTGACCAGCTTCATCTTCCGCGAATACCGTGACCGCTCGAATGTGGGCTACGGCACGCTGCTGGCCATGGTCTACCTCGTCCTCATCGTGATTTTCGTCACGTTGCTGCTGAAAGTCGTGAGCCGATGGATGGAGCGCCCGGCATGAGCGCCGTTTTCAAGGATCACCCCGCAGACACCGGCGTGCGCACCAGATGGTGGGCCAGCCGGATCGCCATCTATGCCGCTCTGATCACCTGGGCGTTCATCAGTCTGTTCCCGATTTTCTGGACCATCACCACCTCGTTCAAGCTGGCGCCGGACGTGATGAAGGGCAACCTGATCCCGTGGTGGGATTTCACCCCACGCTGGAAGGGCTGGGAATCCATCGGCCTCTCGCCGCGCCTGATCGGCGAAGTCTCTACCGTGCGCGAGGAATTCCTCAAACGCTTCTGGAACAGCGCGATCGTTGCCATCTCCGCCTCGTTGCTGGCGGTCATCCTCGGCGCGCTGGCCGCCTACGGGCTATCGCGGTTCAACTACCGCTTCGGGTTCATGCGCAATTCCGACATCTCGTTCTTCTTCCTCAGCCAGATGATCCTGCCCCCCGTGGTTCTGGCGTTGCCATTCCTCGTGCTCTACAAATCGCTCGCCCTGCTCGACAGCCGCATCGGCCTGATCCTGCTTTATACGTTGATGGTGCTGCCCATCGTCATCTGGATCATGCGCGACCAGTTTCAGGGGATCCCGGTGGAACTGGAGGAAGCGGCCCTTGTGGACGGGCTGGGCATCTGGGGATCGTTCTTTCAGATCGTGCTGCCCATCGCGCTGCCGGGGATGGTGGCGGCGTTTATCCTGTCGCTTGTGTTGTGCTGGAACGAATACTTCTTTGCCGCACTTTTGACGGCCACCAATGCGACGACCCTGCCCGTCATGGTGGCTTCTCAGACCGGGTCTCAGGGGATCAACTGGTGGTCGATGGCGGCGCTGTCTTCGGCGGCGATCCTGCCGCTGGTGATCGTGGCGATCTTCCTTGAGAAATACATCATCAAGGGGATGGCGGCGGGCGCGGTCAAGTAGGCACCGGGTTGCGCTGTCCCGCGCTGGGACAATATACCGGGTCAATAATTTCAACAGGTTGCAGAGGCGGATTGAGCGTTTGTCAAGATCAAGGGGTAAGGGGTGACCCCCGCGTCGTGGTCGTGATCGACCTTGCGCGCGATGGTCGTGAGCCCCATGCTTCGGCGTGTTTCCGAGCGGGGTGTGATGGGTTGAAAACCCATCCTGCGGGTCTGGGGCATAAGGGGGAATTCAGGGCGGGAAATGTAGGTTTGACAGCGTCACCGAAACTGTTTCGGACTGTCATCTCAAGCACTTGCATCACAAATGTCCCGCGCGCCCCGCATACGTGCCAGGGTGTCGATGATCCGGGTTTCAGGCACGACGTTCCGAGGTGCAAAAGTACGCTTGCGCGTGATCGCCAAAGCGCATTCAGGCAGAAATCGGAAAAAACCGCTCCGACACATGAACGGTTGGAATTACCCTCTTTCGAGTGAAGGTCGCCCGCCCTTGACTATGTCGACGGGAGTGCCTTCCAGGTCTTGCGGGAAAATTTGATTGCCCGCCTCGTCGCGCGCGAAAGCCGGGTCTTCGACAGTAACCCGGATCCCAAGTTCATCGCGCGGCGCTCCATCTTTCCATCGCCGCGCCACTTCAACAGAGATGACGCCTGGGAGGGAAGACCAAACACGCGCGACCTTGTCGAGGGCGTTTTGCGCCTTGCGAACATTCTCGGGATCCAGATTTGCCACTGTGTGCTCCTAGGTTGGTTAGCGTTTGTTGGACAGCATGGCGACGATGAGAGCCATCATGAGTTGATCATTCCCGCCGCCAGATTTGCAACCGCAACCGCAACCCCCTTCACCATCCGAAGAATCGCCAAGATATTGCCGAAGTTCATCCATCATCCGGGCCTCGTCATCGCCCATTCCGCCGTCGGACGCGTCCTGAAAGTTAAAGCGCGTGAAGAAGTTACGGGCAAAGGGGTTGCGATCGAACCGACGACATATCCATGGATACCGTCTGCATATGTCGAAAATAGGCGGCACGGGTACGGCCGGGCACAATACCGGAGTGAAAGAGAATTTGAGCTCACTCGCAATCGGACCCATGGGACTGCAAATGGCGTTTTCCGAGGCAGGCAAGGGGTCGGTTTCTCCGGCAAAATGCAGTCCAATTGCGCGATTGTTGCTTTCACGGAGCCAAACGCTGCCACTGTCGCCGCCCATGCTCACCTCGTAGTCAACTGCAGGCCATGGGGGTCGAGGCACGATCCGGATCTGGTTGGAAAAGGCGACAACACCGGGGTCGCCATAGTTGATGGACACGCTCAGACTGATCCCGTCAATGACCCCACGGGTTATGCCTGTGGTGCGCCCTGACTTGACGACATTCATGCCCAAAGCCGGGGTATCGATCCCACTGATCGTTCCAAGCCCCAAAATATCACGGCTTGAACTGCGCGCGTTGTTCAATGTGGCAACGGCTGCATCCATACGCGAATCCAGTTTCATCCGGGTCAGCGACGCCACGACTTCGGTTCCGCCATCCACGCGTCCAGGCTGTATGATGTCTTCGCCAACCGCGGCAGCAGAGGCGCCCGCAAGCACATGCCAGTTTGACAGGATCATTGGTTTGCATCGTACGCGATCATAGACGATGACACCCAGAGTGCCCGCCGTCACACGCGGGTTGCCGCAACTGATGCCACCGATCAACGGGTCATAGGTGCTGGTGCGCTCGAGGGCGGCAATGGCCTCTTCGTCCATATCGTCCAACGCCTGAGGTTCCTGCACGGCGCTGTCCGAAGGGCCATATTGGGCCTCGATGACGTCTACGGGAAAACCACCGACTTTGCTGTCTTTCTGGCCGGTCTCGTTGAACACTTCGGACTTGGAGAGTTCACTACTTGGCAGTTTTCTGGCAACATGGACACGTACTGCAAGGTCGTCAGTCATCTTTGAACCGCTGATCTTGAAGCCGACGTCAACGGCTGTCACGCCGGGTCGGCGCAACCAGCTGCGTCGCACGGTATCCAGTGCTTCAATTGCTTCGGTCACTTGTTTCTTGCTTGGTGATCTGGGCACAATCTGCCTCCTTCATTTTTGTAAATGAAGTTCAAATCGCCTACGCACGACGGCGTGAAATTGAAACTTACGAAATCGTGGTGAATCAACTCACGCCAAGAAATATCAGACGAGCGAATTGACCCGCAGGCAATTAAAACTCTGTTTCAAACAAGGGTATCTTGGCAAATTCGGCCCAAAAAATATACGGATTCGGGTGAACACACTACCTTTAGGCGAATTTCCGCGAGCCTCGTCTTGGCCATTTACCGATTCAACAGGGTTTTCAGCATCACAGGGCGGGACCGCTCGCCCCCTTCGCCACTTCCCACGGTCGCACGAAGTCGCCCAGAACGGTCTGGACCGAGGATTGCGTGGACCCGTTCAGTTCCACCTGTGCGACCAGCCCACGTTTCTTGTCGTCGATCACCGACACCACGCGGGCGTCGAGCCCGGCCTTTATCAGCGTTTCGTTGTAGACCCGCGTGATCGCTTCACGGCGCAGGTCGGGTTTGAACACCTTGCCTACCGCCGTCTTGGGCAGTTCGGCCATCACCGTCATGTGCTTGGGCTGGGCGGCGCGTTCGTGGACATGGTCCTTGCAGAAGGCCATCAGCGCGTCCGGCGTCACCGATGCGCCCGCGACCAGTTCGACGTAGGCGCAGGGCACCTCGCCCGCGTGGATGTCCGGCTGGCCGATGGCTCCGGCAAAGGCGACCGCCTCGTGACCCAGCAGCGCCTCTTCGATCTCGGCGGGGTCGATGTTGTGCCCGCCGCGAATGATCAGGTCCTTGGCGCGCCCGGTGATCCACAGGTAACCGTCGCTGTCGATCCGCCCCAGATCGCCGGTGCGCAGGAACCTGTCGGCATAGAACAGATCAACGTTCTTGTCCGCCTCGGTATAGGTGTGTCCGGCATAGACGCCGGGGTTTGAGACGCAGATTTCGCCGACCTCGTCCACCTCTGCTTCGATCGGGCCGTCCGGCGTGGTCTTGTAGATCCGCACC